>CAJODA010000130.1 GCA_905233745.1 uncultured Bacteroidales bacterium | reverse complement strand
CCTCACCCACTTCTGGGCGTTGACGGAGTCGCTGTAGATGGGGTATTGGGTGCGTTTCTGCTTCTGCCAGGCCAAAGCGTGCACAATGGCGAGGAACTCCCCGATGTTGTTGGTGCCGTTTTCGAAGACGGGGCTTTTAAACAAGGTAACTACGGTAGCCGGATTGGTGCCGAAGTCAACGAACTTGCCTTGGTACTCCATCTTGCCGGGATTGCCGGAGCAGGCGGCATCGACGGCGATGGCGGGAGTGAAAGGCTTCGAAGCCGCCGTCATGGGATTGGGCTTGGCTATCGCTTCGGCGTTCTCAAATCCCGTGAAGCCTTGGGCAAAAGCCATTTCGGCGGTTGCCTTGTCAGGGAATCCCTTATACAGCGCCCCCTGAAAGCCTTCCACTTCCTGCTTGCAGGCCTCCCAGCTGGCGTAAACGCCAGGGGTGCGGCCTTTCCAGACGACGTAAAACTTGTTTTTGGGCATGTCAAAATCCCAATGAGATATCCAACCCCTTGGCGGTATTGACCAAATCGCTGTCGATGGTGACGAGATGATGGCTTCCTTGAGCGACACGGCCACCAGGTCGGGATGATGGTAGGCCACCATCTGGCCGAACTGCTTGTTGAGCACCATTTCGAAGGCCTTCACGCCGAACTGGGCAGAGAGCACCCTGTCGTAGGCGATCGGCACACCGCCACGTTGCAGGTGTCCGAGGATGGTCTCACGCAAGTCGTGCTTGAAACCTGCCGCTTTCAGTTGGTCGATCAAAGCGCGTCCAATGCCGCCTAGTTTCTTGTTCTCGTAGCCTACCTCGGTACTGACCTCAAAGACCTGCTGTCCGTCCTTGGGCTTCGCCCCTTCAGAGGCCACGATGACGGCAAAGCCACGGTCGTGGTGGAAGCGGCGTTCCAGACGTTCCTTCACCACGTTGATGTCGTAGGGGAACTCCGGCAGGAGGCACACCTCGGCGCCGCCGGCAATGGCTGAATGCAAGGCGATCCAGCCAGCATCACGCCCCATCACCTCAAGGATGAAGACACGGTTGTGAGAGGCCGCTGTAGTCACCAATTTATCAACGGCCTCAGTGGCAATCTGCACGGCGGTCTGGAAACCGAAGGTACATTCCGTCATGGAGAGGTCGTTGTCGATGGTCTTGGGTACACCTATTATATTAAGGCCCTTTTCGTAAAGCTTCTGTGAGATGCGTTGTGAGCCGTCGCCGCCAATGCTGATGACGGCGTCGATGCCCATGTATTGCAGCTTGCGGATCATCTCGTCGCTGCGGTCCACGGTACTCACGGGCCAGTTGAACGGGCCGCCTTTGTTGGTGGTCTCAATGATGGTGCCGCCACGGAAGTGGATGCCGCGCACCGACTCCGGCGTGAGCCTGACAACTTCAGTGGGCTCCCACAGGATGCCGTTGTAGGCCTGAATGCTGCCGAGCACTTCCCAGTCTTTCTCCTGGGCGGCTCTCTTGACGATGGCGCGAATGACCGCATTTAATCCAGGACAGTCACCACCGCCGGTGAGGACTAATAATCGTTTCATAGTATCTATATTTAATCGGTGCGAAGATAGCGAAAAAAACAACATGACTCCTATTATTTTTGTTTTTTAAAGTTTTGAAGCGTGCCGGAGGCACGATATTCTATTAACCCTACACTAAGCGAAGCGCAGTGTAGGGGATAGAAAAGAACGCCAGCGTCCAAGGCGTGCCGGAGGCACGCTACATCACACAATAAAAATAATATAATTACGTTATATTAATATGAGTTATACTACATCATATTATCATATTGTTTTTCGCACCTATAGAAGCGAACCTACAATCTATATCGAACATGAAAAAGAATTATATGCCTATATCTACGGCATCGCAAAAAACTTACATTGCCAGACCTATCGTATAGGCGGGATGCCTGACCACATTCATATGTTCGTATCCATACCAGCATCCATATCTTTAGCATCGTTTGTACAACGGATAAAAACTGACAGCAGCAAATGGCTGAAAACAAATCCTAGCTTCCCAAAATTTCGCGGTTGGGGACGCGAGTACGCTGGATTCAGTTATAGCATCCGAGACAAGGAGATGATTGTCGGGTATATTATGAAACAAAAAGAGCATCATCGAAAGATTACTTTCGCTGAAGAATACCGGAGGTTCCTAAAGGATAATAATATCACTATTGACGAGCGGTATTTTCTTAGTGACTGAAAGTAGCGTGCCTCCGGCACGCGATAGGATGATGATACTCCGCTAACCCCACACTGCGCTGCGCTCAGTGTGGGGTTACTGGGATAGCGTGCTTTCAGCACGTAGTCGATAGACGTGGATTATCCTTATGCCCCACACTGCGCTGCGCTCAGT
>CAJODA010000129.1 GCA_905233745.1 uncultured Bacteroidales bacterium | reverse complement strand
ACTCGTTTCTAAATTGCGATGCAAAGGTACTGAATTTTGCGCAAATAAGCGAAGACTAACAACGAAAATGTGAGCGGGACTTTTCGGAGTGGACTCATAGATGGAGATGTAAGTACCTCTAACTATATATTCTCACTTATTGAGAATAGTGGCAAAGAGCGTATTGTGAACCATGGTGTTTACTTCGATAAGGATATGCCGTCGGAAATGCGAAAATTCATGATGTATAGAGGAGTATGGGATATCGCAGTTCTTCAATCTTCAAATTCGATGAAATTGTTGGTCGAAGGCTTTGCTGGGGTCAAAGATTTCGATGCATATACATCTTTTACGGAGTACGCTATGAAGAATGCTGATAGGGCTCGCGACTATGCCCTGAGAATGGAGAAAAAGAATACGGATAAAATAAAGCAACTGAAACATACCATAGAGCAAGAAAGCAAGTTTATAGATGATATTGAACAAGAAATCAGAATAAAGCAGAACGAGGCCGTAAACTTTGAGGAACTGTTGAGGAAAATCGAATTGGGAGGTGAGCCTTCAAAATTAATAGTGGCTGTTAACAAAAGGATTGAGAACTTATCACAAAAGCGTGCAGCTACAAGTACTCGTGTACGCGAGAACTACACACGGAATCTGTTAGAAGAGATGTGGGTTCTTGTGGGGTTTGACACCATTGCAAAGAAGTTTTCTGCAAAAGTTAATGGCTTATACCCAAATAACAAAAATACTGAACGAGTGCACCATTTTGTAGAAGAACTTCAAAGGCGAGACGCTATTCTTTGTCATAGCCTTCCAGAAATCTCTTCCATTCGTAATAAGATTGTTGAGACTATAACTTTCAATAATCGCCTGCATGATGAACTCAAGAAGACAGATACTAACCTTAGCATTGAGTTTGAACAAAAAAAACGTATTCTTGCCCAAACAGACGGACTATCAGAGGAACAATTGCTTGCTAATTATGAGAACATCTCTGACTGGGTGGACAAAAGGAATCGTGCGGAAAACAAAATTGATATACGAGTCCGCTCCGAAAACCCTGTCTTTTTGACGCGCCACACGGATGGATGTGATGTCTTACGACAGCCATTAGGCCTTTATGAGATTGACTTCGGATGTTATACTTTTTTACTTTTGATCCTTTCTTGTTGCTTTTTCTGGTCTTATACGGCCAAATAACTTCTTTATGCTCCTTTTAGCCCATTTTTCCCGCTTTTATGCAGCCATTCTTGCCTCAAACAGTGCCAAGCGGACACAGTTCACCCATAGGCAACGTGAGAGGGCGAATATTTTCTGCTTCGTTGCGGGTGTGGAAGGTGAGCTGGAACATGGCGGCCTCGACATTGTTCCTCAGCCACCGCTTCGCCTTGGGGATGGCCTCCTGCGCCTTTCGCCTCATGGAGGCGGCTATGCTTTCCTGCTTGACATAGCGCACGTGTTTCTTGCCGTCCTTTACGTCCTCTATGCGCCAGGAGCCGCTTTTTGTCTGGCTCGTGGGAAGTTTCTCGCCCGTAGCGGTTTTCGTGGCCTCAAGCGATTTCCCGTCAGCGGAGAGTTCAAGGTCGTAGGCCCCCTTCTTGCCCTGAAAACCGGTGAATACGGGCTCGATGCCCTCACCTTCGCAAAACTCCTGGTTGGATGCCGACTGATAACCGCCGTCGGAGGTCACGCTGTCGGGCTTCTCTCCCGTAACGTCCTTGCTGCCCTTCACGCCGCCCTCGAAAAGCTGCGTGTCGGGGGCTCCACCTCAACGTCAACTATCAGATTCGGCTTCTGTATCTGCTTGCCGCTGGCCGTCGTGGCCTTGTCCTCGTCGTCGCAGGTCTCTGTGACGTTGTGCGTGTAGCCGCGCACGTCCTCGCCGTTCTTGCCCCGGTAGGTGGCCTCGGGGTCGTTGGGGTTCTGCACGCTGCGGGCGCTTATCTCCTTCGAGGGAACGGCCTCCAGCTCACCCGTCTCGGCATTGGTGCGGTACTGCTCGCCGAACACGCGCTCCAGAAGCTCGAATCCTGCGAGGCTTGCGGCCTTCGCCTCTGCCAGCACCTGCTGAACCAGAATGCCCAACTGTAGGAAGCGCATGCGCATGTCGGCGGCGTTCAGCTCGTAGCAGGTGTGCTCGGCATTCTCCTCGAGCAGGGGTTTCAGCTGCGAGGCCACAGATTCCGAGAACAATGTGGACACATCGCAGCCAAGCATCTTGACGGCCTTCACAAGCGTCGTATGCATGATGCGGTAACGGCTGTAGTGGGCGATGTTGCTGCCTATCAGAGTGCTGTCCATGCGGATTTTGCGCCCGGAGATGTTGTACTCCTTCAGCTGCTCCTTGGTCACGTGCTTGCAGGCCTG
>CAJODA010000128.1 GCA_905233745.1 uncultured Bacteroidales bacterium | reverse complement strand
CACCAATCTCCTTGACGAAACAGACTATCGTTACACCTCCTTCGGCTCCCTCTCAGAATCTTTGTATTCCTTCAAGATACGACCAAGAAATATTATCATAAAAATACAAATCAAGATATAGAAAACTATCACTTTATGTCAAACTTTCAAAAAAGCAACAAAATCGATGCCAAAAAACAATTTCCCATCAAAAAGTTTGGTCGATTCAATAAAAAGCACTACCTTTGAACCCACTAGAACCCGCCAAGCCTCTCCACGATGCTCAAATGTGCGGGTCGTTTAATTTATAGCGCCACTTTCTTTAACTAGTTTAAGACCTGCACCCCCGGCATCCGCTTTTCGGTCATGTCGGGGCCTTTTTCGTGGGACTTTCTGTAACTTTGCCACACGAAATAGTTCAAATAATTAAAACTCTTAGCAAAATGAAAACAATGAAACTCTGGAGAATCGCATTTATGATGCTTGCTGCTTCCTTCCTCGCCTCTTGCAGCAGCCAGCGACGAACCAAGATATGCCGACCCGGAGGCACACGAAAAGACCGTGCAGCTGAATGAGCAGTACGGGCCGCTCATGGTCGGCACATGGCACTACGAAAACATCAGCGACACGCAGCGTTACTTTGAGTGCCTGATGTTTCAGGCCGACGGCACACTGACGGGAATGCGCAAATGGCAAACCCGCAAGTTCGTTACCATCGACGGTAAGGAACAATACACCGATTGGGAGGACGTGGAACTGAGCGGCACGTTCACAGGAACGTGGCAACTGAGATACTGGAGTCCTGAGGGGAACAGCGGCAAGATGCGCAACTGCCTGCAACTGACCGCCACCTACGACGATGAGGAACGGGACTACATGGCCTACTCCTGCGCCCTCACCTTCGCCTACGCCGACGCCACCACCCTCCGCATCCAAGGCTATTACGTCAAAGCCCCCGACGGCTGGATCAACTACCAGCGCGGCCCGTCCGAACCAAGTTTCTAATCATAACAAACAAAGAACATGAACAAGCAAACCATCATCACCATCTTGTTTGCCCTCGTCGCAATGACGGGGCAGGGACAGACAGCCAATGATTATTGGATAGCAGCGGATAAAGCACTGGCGGCTGGTAATACTGATAGCACATTTTACTATCTCAATCTATTTAGGGAGCACTTCGGCAGACAATACGCTGCTGCTTATACAACGTTCCTAACAGATGAAGACTACCGAATCCTTCACAATGATGCACGATGGACGGCCTTCATGGACTCAATGCGTACTTACAAACATGAGGCAGAGGACAAACAGGAGATTGCCTATCCAAGGAAAACGGTTGTGGAAGATTTCAACGCCCCAATCGTAAACCGATACGATATCCACCTGGATATTGACGTGGAGAAGAAAACGCTGGACGTGACAGCGACAGCCCAGATTGATTTCAAAGGCAGGGAGAGTATGGACTTCACGCTTTGGAGATATTCCGTAATCAACCATATCCGCTGTAAGAAAAAAGATTTGGCTTACACCTTCGACACTACAGCTAAATCTCCCAACCAATACATCCGACAGGGTGCTCCTCTGCGTCTCTCTGCACCCAAAAGCAAGGGTAAATGCGAGATTACTCTCGAATACACCTGCAATCTCGATAGCCTTGACTCATGGATGAGTTCTATGGAAAAAGACTGGGTGCAACTGGGCTACTATATGGCATGGTTCCCCATTAATAGCGATAGCCGAGACTTCACGGCCAACGTATCCGTTTCCATCAACGACAATTATACGGTCAGTGGCTCTGGCATTGTGGAGCGACTCGGCAATGAATGGAAGATGTTGCAGCCGTGGGGTGGTTTTGACCTTCAGATTGTGGCCTCTCCAAATCTCAAATCGAAAAAGATGACCAGTAATGGGCGCACCTTTGAGGTGGTCTATACCGACTTCGCCGATGTTGATGTCGACTCTGCTCTTGTCGCCTGCGATAAGGCCTTGCGATTCTACACGAAGCTGTTCAAGACTAATCCAAGCAACAATTACATTAAATTCCTCGTTGTGCCAAGTCGCGGCGGCGGCATCAGCCGAAAGAATTTCAT
>CAJODA010000127.1:428-2516 GCA_905233745.1 uncultured Bacteroidales bacterium | reverse complement strand
GACATGAAAAACACCTACGTCTCACTGCCCGTCAACCTGAAGTTTGCTGCCCCGCGCTGGAATAACCACCGCCCATACATCATGGCAGGCATTAATCCCACCATAAATCTTACAGGAGGAGAACAAGACATACTCCGCATTAAACGATACAACACCATGGCGGAGATTGGTCTGGGATGTGATTTCTACCTGCCGTTCTTCAAACTGATACCTGAACTGAAATTCTGTTTCGGTCTTGGCGACGTGCTGGACCACAACCACATAAACGAACTGCGCGATGCTAACCTCAAAGCCTATGCCGGTTCGGTTAGAAGCGCGCAGTCGAAAATGATTGTCCTGACGTTCTACTTTGAGTAAAACGACAACAGATGGGTTTTATAAACGACAACTGGTTGATTACTTCAGGTCAACAACCATCTTACCCACAAAGATGGCATGCTTGCCGTTCTGGTCGACAGGGACGGGTTTGCCGTCCATGTTTTTCTCATACTCCAGCGTCGGCATGTAGGTATGGGTATGGCCACCCAGCACAAGGTCGATATTTCGCGACCCTTTAATCATATACTGGTCGTCCTCACCTCGGCCACTGTTCCAGCCTAAATGCGAGATGCAGATGACGATATCGCACTTCTGCTCCTGCTTCAGCATCGTCGCCGTCTCCAAAGCCACACGAGCCGGGTCCAGATACTTGACACCCGGGCAGTTCTTTTCAGACACCAATCCCTCCAACTTGGGGCAGACGGCAAAGACACCAATCTTCACACCGTTGCGCTTGATGACAATCCACGGTTTGGTCACTCCTTCCATCACCGTACCAGTGAAGTCGTAGTTGGCACAAAGAATGGGGAAGGTAGCCTTGCGGAACATCTCAGCCATATTGTCGAGACCGAAGTCAAACTCATGGTTGCCGATGGTCGAGGCATCAATGCCCATTTGGTTCATCAGTCCAATCTCCACATCGCCCTTGAACATCGTGAAGTATGCCGACCCCTGGAAAAAGTCGCCACTATCGAAATACAGCAAGTCGGGATGCTTTGCCCGTTCTTCCTTTAGCATGGCCATGCGGCGCAAGAATCCGCCACGACCGGCTTTCACCGTATCCGGCAATTGGTCATTAATCGGGAAGATGGTCGAGTGGGTATCATTAGTGTGCAGTATCACCAGTTGCTTGTGTTTCTTGGCCTCCGCGTTCAAAGGAAAAAAGGTAAAAAGGTAAAAAGGTAAAAGACCCATGACCAACCTGATCACCACCTTATTATATATATAGTGCTTGTTCATAATGCTCATCATTTAGTTAATTCATCCTTATTGTCAATGACCACACGTCCTTCTATTTCTGCGTCCACCACCTTGCCCTGACGCTGCATCTCGCGGAAATAGTTCATGATGACAAAGCGCGAATTGTTGCTGACATCCTGCGGCGAATTGATGTTGTATCCCTTCTTGAAAGTCGACATCTTGTCGGTGCCTCCCAACAGATAGTCGATGGTTACGATACGGTATTCACGCTGCGGATCAACGGGTTCGCCATTGATCGTTGCACTGACCAGAGTGAAGACCTTCTGGCTGGCATCCCAATGGATGACAAGCCGCACGGCATGACTAATGCCCTCGCCGCCCGCATCAGCCATCTCCTTGAACAACTCCATCAAGTCTGAGCCGGTGAGCGTCGTAAATGCAATCTTATTCTCAAACGGTGCAATGTCGAGCACGTCGCCATAGGTGATGACGCCCTTTGGCAAATCGGCACGGACACCACCCATATTGTAGACACCGAAGTCAACCTGCTCGCCATAGTCCTTGGCTGCCCACACCATGATATCGGATAGCAAGTTCGACAACGTACCCTCAGGGCGCTTTGCCGTCATGTACTTAGCCGAGCGACCTACGACAGGTCCCATGACGCTGTCAACAATATGCTTATAGGGTTTCAGGAATTCAGCAGCCTGAGCATTAGGCTGCGCGTCATAGCGGCTGTCCACCACAATACGGCTGCGCTGGATGGAAGCCACCTCATAGTGCGACTTACACGATGCCACTAAGAGCAATGGTAGTAATAAATAGCAAAAACGTTTCTTTTTCATAGTA
>CAJODA010000127.1:0-401 GCA_905233745.1 uncultured Bacteroidales bacterium | reverse complement strand
TTTTTTTTGGAAACATATTCATCAATCTATCGTTTTTTTTCGTTATTGACAAAAATTATATTTGCCTCATCATAACTTCTCATCATCATTTCTTCGCAGCTGGATTCTGATGCTCAGCAGGAAAATTCTGACCATTAGAATTTTTTTTCTGAGCATCAGAATTCCAAAAATGAGCATCAAAATTCCAGAAACCAGCATCAACTGGAGGGTTCAAAATGAAGTGACTAATTCCTCCTCTTGGAAAGGGGAGGTTAAGTGGGGTTGATTGTGAGTTCGCGTGCGCGCACGTTATGATAGCTAAACAAACTTTTATCCTACACTTCCGACACTTCCAACACCAGAGTTTGGTGTTGGAAGTGTCGGAGGTGCGGGTTGTTTTTTTGTTACACAAATCAGCATCA
>CAJODA010000126.1 GCA_905233745.1 uncultured Bacteroidales bacterium | reverse complement strand
CCGGCACGTTCGTACGAGCCGTTGCGATAGTCAGTGAGCCGTTGTTCGGCCAGAGCTTTGCGCATCGCGTCGCGCGCCTCTTTGCTGTCGCCGTCGTCGTGGTAGCCGTTCTGCGACACGCGACTCATATCGTACATTGTTGTTGCCACTGTGGCTTTGATGCGCGGGTCGAGGGCGGCGGCGTTGAGAGCGATGCCACCCCAGCCGCACACGCCGAGAATACCGATGCGGTCGGCATCCACATTCTCCTGCAAGGAGAGGAAATCGACGGCGGCACAAAAGTCCTCCGTGTTGATGTCGGGCGACGACACATAGCGCGGTTCACCGCCGCTTTCACCAGTATATGAAGGGTCGAAGGCGATAGTGATGAAGCCGCGTTCAGCTAACGTTTGAGCATACAAGCCGCTCGATTGTTCCTTTACGGCACCGAACGGACCGCTCACGGCGATGGCTGGCAGTTTGCCTGTGGCATTCTTGGGCGTGTACATATCCGCCGCCAGCGTGATGCCGAAGCGGTTCTTGAAGGTGACCTTCTTGTGGTCCACTTTGTCGCTCTGCGGGAACACCTTGTCCCACTCCTGAGTCAGAGTCAGTTCCTGTTTCATATTATCCTGTTTTGGTTCTTGATTTTTGTTTCCGCAAGCGGCAAGCATTAATGCCGCAATTGCCAATAATGCTACTTTTCTCATTCTATAAAAACTTTCAATTTTCAGTTTTCAATTTTCAATTCATCAGCCTCTTCTCGCCCCATTTGTACTGCGGATAGGCTTTCTTGAGGTCGTTGTAGGAGCCATCGACGGTGCTTCCGCCGCTGGTGGCGAAGACGTTGAGGGTTTTGCCGCTGAGGTCGTGCGCCTCGATGAAGGTGTTGACGATGGTGGGGGCGGTGTACCACCACACGGGGAAGCCGATCCACACGGTGTCGTAGTCGGCGATGTTCTCGCAACGGCCCTTGATGGCGGGACGTGAGCTCTTGTCCTTCATCTCCAACGTGGAACGTGAGTTTTTGTCGCGCCAGTTGAGGTCGGCATCGGTGTACGGCACCTCTGGGGTGATTTCATAGAGGTCGGCATTGTACTGTTGGGCCAATTTCTGTGCGGCAGCCTTGGTGGTGCCAGTGGCCGAGAAGTAAACGATTAAGGTCTTGTTCATTTCTTTGTTCTCCTTTCCTTGATTTTGGGTTTGGTTTTTCTGCGCGCAGCCACTCAGACTTATCATCAAAAGTGCTGCCATGATGAATGCGATTTTTTTCATTGATGATCCTCCTTTATATTCATTTTTTATTGTAAATACTTCTGTCGTAATGCTTTGGGTAGTTTCGAGGCTACAAGTTGATACGATTCACGAATCCATTCCTGAACCCGTGCATCTTTTATCTGTTCGTAATACACATCACTCCAATGTTTCTTGTTCCAATGCCAGGCAGGGGTTACAGCGGAAAATTGTTCTCTGAGTTCCTCATTTCTTTCTGGCGACAGCTTCAGTGCCAGTCTGGGCTCAGAATCCTTCATATCATGCTCACCACCGCCCAGCCAAAGGCATACGAAAATCTTCCCTTCCAGACGGAAGGTGAGGATGTCATCGCCAAACGGCTGGTCTTCGGTCACGCCGTAGAGTGACAGGGTGTAGTCTCGTACTTGCTCGATGTTCATTTGTGGGATTTTTTTCGGTGCAAAGATACGCATTATTTCAATCCAAACAAAACAAGCATCGCCGGCAAACCTTTAATCCTTTCCGATGCACCAGCACATCAGCATATTGGTCTTCATCCCGCTCCGTTTGGCGACCTTGATCAATCGGGTGATATCGAAGGTCTTGAAAATGGTCACCTTCGGCATCCCAGCCGTCTTCCACAGCTCAAAAGCGAATCCGCGCGGCGAGTCTTTAGGGTCAATCTCTTTCTTCATTGCTGTTGTTTTGCCGCAAAAGTACAAAAAAAACCGCAACCCAAGCCATTACCCAGATTGCGGATTCTTCATGGAACCTTGTCCAATTATTTCAATGTGTCATACTGCTCATCGCTGACAGGCTCCAGCCACTCGTTGCTGGCCCCTTCCTGCACATCCTTGTGGTAGGTGAGGTGCTGCATCCAGCTGTCCTTGGCGGCGCCGTGCCAGTGCTTCACGCCTTCGGGAATTTCGATAATTACACCGGGCTCTAACTTGACGGCGGGCTTGCCCCATTCCTGATACCAGCCACGGCCATAGACGCACACCAG
>CAJODA010000125.1 GCA_905233745.1 uncultured Bacteroidales bacterium | reverse complement strand
TGGCTCGTAGATTTCGTCCGCACCATAATCGCATTTCATCATTTCCCCGCTCTGCTACGCACGAATTTTTGGTAAACTGTTCCTGAAATGAAAAAGCCGTTGCTAGTCAAAGCTGTTGGTTTGGGTTGTGTGACTGTTTTCTGTGTAGCTATTCTAATTATTGTCTTTGGCGTTTCCATTTTGCCTTGCATTTTGCCTCACAATCCTATTTCACAGGAAGTAGGGAAGTGGAGGATGTTGTTATCTGTCCCTCGCCCGCTGGTTCGGCTCATGTGGGCAAATAATGGGGCTCGCGAATCAGGAAAGGAATGGATTGATCCGGCCTCCTGCACTAATTCCACGCAGTTCGTGCAGATGTTGTGCGAGAAGTTTAAAGACGATACGGGAGGGTACTCATGCGATTTTGGGCCATACGCTAATGTCTGGTGCGTCGCCGTGAATCCGCCTGAAGACGATTCTTTCCCTCTGATTTTCACATGCAACATCGATCCGCGCGAACTCCTGTGTCCGCAGGATGAAGACCAGCCTTGGAAGCTGACTTGCCCGAAGACATGGGGCGGAACCTGCTTCAACTTCTGCGAAAATGCTGCGGTGATTGGCTGTGTTGGTGGTGCCCCGCATTTTCTGGAAGGCAAATATGCTCGGTCGAAGTTCATCTCTAGGGACGGCATCCCCAAGCCCGGCCCCGAAACCTATTTCCTGACCCCGACCGGCCGCGTCGACTTTGTTGAAAGGCAAGGGAGCGCGATGGCAATCTCTATGAATCTGAAACTGATTTCCATTGACAAGAGTGAAAGATGTGTTGTTGCTGAGTTTTTGCTTGAGAATTGCTCGCAAAGAGGGGTGTTTGTCTTTGGTTCAAAAGATGCCCTAACGACTTATTTCATGAAAGACGGGGTATGGGTGCTTTGCTCAACAGCGAATGATGTCGGAAACGAACCGGCAGAGGAGAGAGGATTGTTTGTTGAAAAGGGAAACGTTTTGCGCGTGAGTGGGAGAATCCCGCAGGAGTGTCTGCTGGCAAAGTGGTTTCTTGTCGTGGGGATTGGTACGCGTAGTAAAGATGAGATGGAAAGCATCGTGGCATCTCCTATTTATTCACGGGACAATGAATCAGGTAATAGGTTGTCGTTCAAAATGGAAATGAACTCAGTTTTCAAAGGACGACTCAAGGCCTTCATCGCGAATGAATAAACGACCGGATCCCGCTGAGCCGTCGTAAAATGCCTATTGGGTTGTTAGATGTCAGTTAGTATCTGTTGTGGTGGCTTGAAGGGGTTTAACATGTGGTGAGGAAGCGGAGCGGACCGTAACAGTTGGGGACAGTCCCCGCGGAACCGTTGTAAAAGGCTTGTTTGCGCGTTGCTGGCGGCTTGCGTGTCAGATTTGCCGCGCTCGGGTTTGGGGAGATTTGTGATATAATGATACATATGAAAATTAGACATCAGATAATTGTTGCGCTGATTTTGGCTGTAGCTTTTGGAGTGTGCGGCTGTATGAGTGGGCGAGAACTCGTTTATGACGAGACGTTCCGCTACATGTGCACGAGTCGGGTAGGGCCTATCACTTGCGGGGCGACAAACATAGTTGATGCGATCAATACACTTTTCAAGGAGGGGAACGCGTCGCTGTCCTCGAACGGCTGTCCGCACGGCATTAGCGTTCTCTACCATCCGGAGGGAGAAGAAGTCCGCACGACGGAGGATTCCGTCATTTTGCCACCATGCCCGATTCACGATGCGTGTATGATGGTGGCTCACCATTACAACCTTTCGTATTTTTATCAAAAGGGTTTGGTCAATTTTTCTGACATGCTGGAAGTGGGCAAGACTGGTGGTCGTTGCGCCCGGTGCGAATATGGCCTTTGCGATTCCGCCGAGATAGGACCGTTCCATTTCGACTTCAAAAGCACGGCCGACATCGTGCGCGAAGTGTGTGTGTCCGGGAACAGGCAGCTTCGGGAAAATGGCCATTCTGGCTTCTTCGTTGCTCAACTTGTTTGTGAAGGCCATCTACACGATGCTCGCACAATCCATGTGGAGAAAGGGCGCGTCCGCAATGTGCTGTGTCACGTGGCGCAGGCCCTGGGGTTGAAACTCGCTTGTGACGACGAGTGCTTCTATCTTTACAAGGAGAAGTCGGACATCAAGAATCTTGAGAGATCGCTTCTGCTGTTCCCCGGCGAAACAGGCGAAGCCTATCTTGAGGCGCTCGAGACGACTAATGGGAATAGTAGACCCCGCGGAACCATTGCAAAAGGCCTGTTTGCGTGTAGTTGCCGCGGCAGATTTGACGCGTGGTTGATTTCGGCGTGGCAGTTTCGCTATAATACGCCCCAAAGCCGTTGAGGATGAGGAAATTGCTGGAAAACAGCGAATGAAAGGAGCAGGGGTGTGATTGCGCGAATGATGTTTGTGCGGGCCGTCGTGGGAACGGCGATTGCGTGGATGCTTCTTGCAGAAGTGTGTGGGTGCAGGGCGCCGCTTGCTTCTGAAAGAACGGAAGCGTTATCTGCGACAGAGCCCCAGGAACAAGCAAAAGACGGTGATGCCACAGCGCAGTACAATCTGGGTATATGCTACTACAACGGCGACGGCGTTGTGGTGGACAAAGCTGAAGCGGTTAAGTGGCTTCGCAAGGCGGCGGAGAAGGGGCATTTGCAGGCGCAGACTTTGATTGGCGCATTCTATTTTCAAGGCGACGGTGTTGCGGTGGACAAAGCTGAAGCGATTAAGTGGTTTCGCAAGGCGGCGGTTCAGGGATATCCGCAGGCGCAAAGTATTCTTGGCTCTTGCTATTTCAAAGGCGAAGGCGTTGCGGAGGACCAAGCAGAGGCGGTTAAATGGTTTCGCAAGGCGGCGGAGAAGGGGCATCCAGAATCGCAGGGGATGCTTGGCTTGTGTTATTTCAAAGGCGAAGGTGTTGCGGTGAACTACGCCGAGGCGGTTAAGTGGTTTCGCAAGGCGGCGGAGAAGGGGCGTCCAGAATCGCAGACTATGCTTGGCATGTGTTATTTAAATGGCGAAGGTGTCGCGGCAGACAAAACTGAGGCGGTTAAGTGGCTTTGGAAGGCTGCAGAGCAGGGGTATCTGCTGGCGCAGGAAGAATTGGAGAAAATATCGGGGACAGTCCCCGCGGAACCATTGCAAAAGGCCTGTTTGCGTGTAGTTGCCGCGGCAGATTTGACGCGTGGTTGATTTCGGCGTGGC
>CAJODA010000124.1 GCA_905233745.1 uncultured Bacteroidales bacterium | reverse complement strand
CACAGCTCACTGGAGAGTGAATGGTTCCGCTATACACAGATTGCGTTCAATCTCTCCGAACAGGCCCGCCGCCACCAGAAGGTTATCTTTCGTGTGAAGGCCCATGCCTGCCAGGCGAGTTACCATTGGGCATACGGCTATTTTGCGGCCAAAATGGTGCCGGGATTCATCGATGTGGACGATTGCGGTCATGATGAGGTTGTGCTGACTGTTCCTGACGGTTTTAGCGAGAATTCCTACATTTGGTTCTCCGGCGCGGATTCTGCATCAGCTACGCGTACCGATTATGACGGCTTGCATCGCGTGCACTTGAGCCGTACAGATGATCAGATATTCCCGTATTACCGCTGCTGCGAAGTTAAAACACAAGCCGGTGTGCCGATTGTCTATGAATGCCATATCGATCATTATAACAAGATAATCGCCAGCTTCACCTACGAGCAGGTGGATACGGATTTGGAAAATGACCTTTATACGGTTCAGTTCATCAACAATAGCATCTTTGACCAGTATAGCGTCCCCGTTGGTTCCGATACGGTACAGATTACCCCGCAGGCTTTTACCCATGTGGAGTGGGATTTTGGAGACAATAGCCCCCGTGTCAACAGCCTTCAACCCACCCATGTCTATCATGAACAGGGCTTTTTCAATGTGTTGATGAAGGTGTGGGACAACGAGTTGCGCTGTTGTGACTCCGTTTACTATCTGGTGCATGTGGATACGATGAACCATTTGTCTGTACTGGATTATGCGGTGGAGAATGTGTCTGTTTATCCTTCACCGGCCACAGACTATTTTACGGTTTATCACGGCGACGGAGCGATGTTGAAAGAGGTGCAGCTGTTGGATATGAGCGGCAGATTGTTGCTGCAACGGGAGGCGGACGACCATGAGACTGCAATCTATGTCGGCAACCTGCCTGCGGGTAAATATGTGGTTAAGGTAAGAACAGCCAAAGGCATTGTGTCGAAGTTGGTGATTAAGATGTAATATTGTGGGAAATGCTAGTTTTGTTGCAACAGCACAAAGGTTTTTTCGTTATTATAATGTAATCAGCAATTATCTATTTTATAATTCTTAAAAATATGAAAAAAGTTTTTTGTCATTTGATGTTTGCAGGTGTGTTGGTCCTCTTGCTATCATTTTTAGTGGAAGTCAAAGCGCAGACGGGCTATACATACACGCCTTGGCGCGAAACGGATGTGCTGCCCAACGGACAGCCCCGGCCACTGGACTTCATGACATTGGGCGACCAGAACCACACGTATGTGAAATGTGCCTATGGCAACAGCCATACGGATTATAATAGTCATCAAGGCACAACAGGTTCGGGAACTACGGCCAGTCACTCGATTATCACCACCTCGGGAAACGACCCATGCCGTTGCTACCAGAATGGTTCACAATATACTCATGAGAATTTCTTGCCGCCCTCTTGGGACGGCGTGCCTGGTCACACACAGGACAAGGTTGTTCGCATTGGTTGTTATGGCTGCCACTCTTGTCAATGTACTCAAGCGCAAGAAATTGAATACTGGTTCTATCCCCCAAAAGATTCCAGTACATTATTGGTGTATTTCTCCTTCTCTCAAGAGAATGCCCCGCATAGCGCCTCGTCAAATCCCAGGTTTTATATTGAGGTGTTGGACGCCCAAACAGGTAGCTTGATTCCCAGTGGATATTACAAACGCTGCAATGGTTCTACCAATAACCAGTGGCCATACAGCCGTTTTCTTGCCGTGCCCAGTGGAACTAATTCAAACCAAAACACATCGTGTACGGATCCTGATGGAGGCCCTATGACATTCTATTATTGGGCATATCCCGAATCCACCCCAACGACTTTCCCATACCGTGTTTGTCCTAGAAATCAGACAGGCGGACTGTCTTATGAGGATGTGCACTGGTTTGAGTACAAACCGCTTGCTTTTGATCTTTCTTCTTACGCCAATCAGAACAGAGCAGTTAAGTTGAGAATCCGTGCGCGTGCTTGCGATCCCGATTACCATTGGGCATACGGCATGTTTGCCGCCAAACTGATACCGGGTTTCATTTCGGTGGATGCCTGCGGTGACGATCTCGTTACCATGTCCGTGCCTTGGGGTTTCCTGGAAGACACATACGAGTGGCATTACGGTACTGACTCTGCCCATTCGAACAATATTATCGAGGCATACGACCGACCCGGTGTCACGGGAACAACTTACAAGCTGATTCTTGACCCATCAATAACCCGTATCTACCCGTATTACCGCTGCGAGATGAAATCCTATACGGGTGCCCCATTCACCTATGAGGCCTATATCAAGAAGTACGACATCCAGCCCGATTTCTCTTATTTCCAAGTCAATGACGAGGACTTCCCGTGCTCATACTTGATCCAACTCCAGAACACTGGAAAAGTGTATGAATTGACACCGAAAGTTAATGAGGCGGGTTATGACACCACCTTCCAGACAAGTGGTTATCACTTGCATTGGTATTACAAAAACAGCGCCGGCGTGTACCAGACCCTGTCCGGCAGTGAGAATGTGGACGACCCCATCTTCAACATTTCCAACACTGCAGATATAGATCTGCATAACTTCAACTTTGAGCCGGGTGGCGATTCCATCATGATAAAACTGGTGGTGCAGGATTCCCTGCAGAAATGCATTGATTCCATAGAACTTAACATCGGACTTGACACTTCCTTCGTGACGGAGGGCACTTCCAAGGATACCGTGTTTGCTTGTAACAACCAGTTGCCGTTTTTCTACGAAAGGGAAAAGTATGGTGATGCGTACCGTTGGGAT
>CAJODA010000123.1 GCA_905233745.1 uncultured Bacteroidales bacterium | reverse complement strand
TTCGCAATCTTTCGATTGCAAAATAACAAAAAAAGGCGTAAAAAACAACTCGGCGAAGCCCGAAAACAGGTCGCCGAGGGTGCAACTCTAAAACTAGTTTTAGAAATTTGGGGTTAAGTGAGTGCCAAAGTGAAGGTTTAGCTCGACGGCCTGAAAAGGGAAAGTCAGCTTGTTCACGGTTTGGCCGAGTGTGAGCGAATTATGCAAATTAGGGGTTAAGTGTGCAAAAAAGTGTCCTCACACTTTTTCGTTGTTATAGTTGATGAGGTCGAAGAACATCAGGCGTGTTTCCAGTTTGGCGGGCGGCTCACCTTCGCGGTCACGAATGTTGCGATACTTCTTTTCTTGCTCTTCGGTAGTGAAGAAGAGTTTCAGACCGCAATGCTCGTAGAACTGAATCAGCCCTGGCTCGTTGTAGGCATCAACAATGAGGAAACGGCAGCCGGACTTGTTGCTCTCGCTGCTGAACCACGCCTTCACATAGTCAATAATCTGACGGCCAAGGTGCAGGTGCTGATAGCGATGGTCAACACCAAGACGACCGAGCAGCACGGCAGGGAAGTTCTGGCCAGACTTTTCCGTGTCAACCTCAGCACCAATGACATCGCGCCGCCGCCACGAAATATGACGGGTGAAGATGCTGGCATTGGCCACGGTGATGGCACCCACGATACGTTCTGGTGTTCCGTCGCAGAAAAAGTAGGTTTTGCCAAACATCTGCCTTTGGTTGCGCTCCACATCATGGTGGAAGAAATTGTTAATGTCCTCGCGTCCGCAGTCGAAACGTTCGATGCAATCAGCGGGGACATCACCCAAAGGAAGACGCAGACAGTCGTAGATGTTCATACTGTTTACTTCTTCAAGCTTTCGTAATACTTGCGTGTATTCTCCTCCACGCGGCGCACCATCTCGAATGCCTCGGGATTGTACTGCGATCCGCGCATATACTTCTCGTTGTATTCGGCCTCACGCTCGAAACGCTCTGCCACTTCGCCCGTCAGTACGGGAACGTGTGAAATTGCCAATGCCATAGTTCTTTTCTCCTATTCTTTTTACGGCTGCAAAATTACTATTTTATTTTGAATTATCGCATAATTGAAGCGTTAAAAGTGCGAAAAGCCCTTATTCTTACCCTTTTTCCTGCCCGAAGGTTAACTCTTTGCGTATCTTGCTCAGGTAGATGGGCGTGATGTTGAGGAACGAGGCGATGTCCTTCAACGAGAGCATCTGCACCACCTGCGGACAGCGGTCGATGAGCCGACGGTAGCGGCTGCGGGCGGTGTAGCGGTAGTGGTCGAGGTCGCGCCCATAGACCATCTTGAACAGGTTCTTCAGTATCCGCACGTTGTGGAGCATCATCTTCGGGTCACTGTCGAACAGCTCCTGCAGTTCGCGTCCGCTGATGACGCGCACCTCGCAGGGCATGTCCGCCTCGATGCTCACCTCCGACACGTCGCCGTCGAGACAATAGGGGAAGTCGGCCACGAACTCGCCCTCGAAGGCGAAGCCCGTGCAGTAGTCCTTGCCCTCCTCGTCGTTGTGAACCATGTACTTGAAGCATCCGCGCTCCACGAACGCCACCCACTGTGCCGGCTCGCCCGCCTCCTCCAGCGTCTCGCCCCGCTCCATCACGCGCCGCTCCCCATGCTCCATGCAGTACTCCCGCAGGAACTCCAGGTCCAGCCCCTCCTTGTAGGTGTTAAAGTGCTTGTTTGGTGTCATAAGTTCTCTAATGTTTTCATCAGCTTTCCTAGTTCCGAATAAGTATAATCTCTTTCAGATGATAGTTTTTCTTCCATCGACTGATCAGCATTGGCTGTTGCAGATACCAAACAACCTCCATTTCGTTCAAAGTATGAGTGCAGTCCTTTGCTCTTTATGAAGAAGTCTATCGTTTTCCGATATTCCACACACTGGTTCAAATCTTTTAGCAGTGATTCTTGATCCTCGTATGGACGGGATGTGTAGCGGAAATAATAGAGAAAGAAAAGTTCTGTGCAGCGGTGGGTCTCGAAGAACTCGACCTTGCAGTATATGCCTTTCTTGGGCTTGTTGATTGGTTCGGCATACTTTGCTTTCAATCGTATGTATTGTGAGTGTTCCGGCTCCTTGTCCTTCGTGTCCATATCGATGATGCAGAAGATGTGGCTGTAGCCCATGGCAACGCCTTCTTCAATCTTCGCTTCAAGTTCCCTGAGGTTTGTGTGCTTGGGGTAATCTGGTTTGATGGTCAAGCGCTTGAACACATCGCACAAGGATTTGAAGTAAAAGAACTCAGTTGGCCCTTCACCCAAGATAAGTGCTGTCTGTCGTAGTTTTCCCATATCAATCCTCCAGATTTATAAAGATACTACCCAGTTCTGGCTTTGCCCCTAATCGGCCAATGCGATAAGAGTTATACAGAGAGAGGTTTTTGTGCAATCCAAATGAATCACCACGGGAATACTCGGATGATGCCGTCTCT
>CAJODA010000122.1 GCA_905233745.1 uncultured Bacteroidales bacterium | reverse complement strand
GCGTTAGAAAGGCGTGATTATATGGCGTATGCCAAACCCGTGCGCATCGGCAACGACGTGTGGATAGGCGGCAACGTCACCATCCTGCCCGGTGTCACCATCGGCAACAATGTGGTTGTGGCCGCAGGCGCCGTCGTCACCAAGGACATCCCCGACAACACGCTCGTTGGCGGTGTGCCTGCGAAGAAAATCAGGGATTTGGAACCTGCTCTCTGACTATCGTGAAATTCAAGAGACAAAGCAATGAAACGTTTATCTCTTTGGCTGCCAATACGTTCAATAGCATTCCTGCTGGTATTTATCGCTTGTGCAGGATTGTCCGGAAAAAGCCTCAGCGAAATAGGTTGCTGGTGGTCGGTCACGCGCTGATTGATTTGGCAACGGCCGCACAGATCGTGGCGACATCTTTTGTCCCGGGACTGTATCAAACTATGTGTGGGCAATAACGACTGACCGCTGTAAGGGCATTCGCGCCTTTGTGGCAGTTTTGTTATGTACAGCATGGCGAAAAAAAGTGTACTTTTGCAGCCTTTTTAGATAAAGCGGCATGACAATAGTATTAAACACCATAGGACTTGAAGCGGCATCCGAACAGATTCGCACGCTAATCAAAGACCAAGAGGCGGAAATCATCGACACCTCGGAGATGAAAATCGCGCATTGCATGGGCTGCAACCAGTGCTGGCTCAAAACGCCGGGCATCTGCGCCATCAAGGACGATTACGAGAACATTCTGAAGAAACTGGTCAAGGCCGACAATCTTTGGCTGGTTTCCGACACGCATTTCGGCTTCTTGGACTACAAAGGCAAACGGGTGATGGACCGCATCATGCCCTTGCTGAACATGTATATCGGCTTTCGCGACGGCTGGATGCGGCACGAGTTGCGCTACCACCCGCTGAACATCGGACTTCTCTACAAAGGCGAAGCCTCTCAGGAGATGATGGAGGATTGGTGCAAGCGCACAGCCGCCAACATTGCCGGTCACTCTTTGGGCGCGATTGCCCTTGATGGAACACAGGGTTCTGCCTGCGCCTATAAAGAAGCTCTTCCCGTTATGTCCGGTCCAATCGAACATTTGGTGATCATTAACGGCAGTCCGCGCACGGCGAAATTCAGCAACACGGACAAAATCATCCACTCTTTTGCCAAAGGTCTGGAAGAGGTTGGCGCCACTTGGGAACTACACAACATCTCCAGCCGAACTGAATGGGATGCGGCGCGTGAGGCTTTTCTCACCCACCCGCGCACCCTTATCGCCCTTCCGCTCTATGTGGAATGTGTTCCTGGCCTGCTGTTGGAATTCATAGAGACGTTGCCAAAAGAGCGTCAGACCCCGGGCGAACTCTCCTTCCTGCTTCATGGAGGCATGGACGAGGGGAATGAATTCCGCTTGGGCGAGCATTTTCTGCAAGGATTGCCTGCGCAGTTAGGATGTAGTTATGGCGGAACGATGGTTCGCGGCGGCAGTTTCCGCATCCGCACCGTCGAAGGTGAAGAGCGAGCCAAAATGGTGACCCCTTTCCTGAAGATGGGCCGTGTGTATGCGCAGAAAGGCACTTTCAACACCCCCGAAGCCAAACGGTTCACCGGCCCGGAACAATATCCCTGGCTGCTGCGCAAGATGGTGAGCCTGCTATTCATGAAGAAAGTGAACAAGAGTTTTGAAGACTTCGCCCAGAGTTGGGGCTGTGCTCGGCCGCTGGACGACAAACCGTATTGAAAAGAATGAATATCCGTTTAGAACAGACGAAAGATTATCGTGAGGTGGAGCATCCGGAAGCTTTCGAGGCTTACGAAGAGACCTTCCCCAAGAAGGAGAAACTGCATCTGCCCGGACAATTGGTGTGATTGATAGAAAAACTTTTAGATATGTGCTATAGAGAAGAAACCAGCCAATTCGATGTTCGGATTGAGAATATGATTCTCAGGGGAAGCGATCGCTGTACCTTCAGGATAACGAGACTCTGGAGATGAAACGGGTAATGACAACGTAACCATTTGATTTAATTCAAATTGTCGGTGATTTAGACAACGTTATATTGACAATTGCTGCCGCAAAGGCTTCGTGACCTTTGTGGCGTTTTTTGTTTTCACCGTTTACAAAAAAAATGAGTACTTTTGCCAAAAAAATTGAATTAAAGGCTATGAACTTTTTCAAGGATAAGGTCGCCGTCGTGACGGGCGGTGCACAAGGCATTGGCCGCTGCATTGCGGAAGAATTTAGGAAGGCGGGAGCAAAGGTCTGCATCATTGACAAGCGGGAGGGCGATTACTTCGTCGGGGACATTTCCGACAAAGAAGTGCTGGAACGTTTCGCACGGACGGTCGTTGCGGAGCACGGCCATGTGGACTTTCTCATCAACAACGCGCTGCCGCTGATGAAGGGCATCGACACATGCAGCTATGAGGAATTCCAGTACGCGATGAGCGTGGGCGTGACGGCTCCTTTCTATCTTGCCAAG
>CAJODA010000121.1 GCA_905233745.1 uncultured Bacteroidales bacterium | reverse complement strand
TTGATGTCAAGATTCTTGCAAGGTTTTGTAATATAGGAATATTCCATCTCGGGATGTATAAAGAAGAATGGGCTGCAAAAATACAAAATCAGTTTGATATTTCAAATCATTGTCATCCACAGCTCACGGATATAACGTCTTTTTTCTTTTTTTCGCTCTGTTGTACTCTTGCTTTTCTCTCTTAAATGTTGAATTATATTCTGGAAAGGATTTATAACACCGTCCAGCCCCGCATTACACTTCGCTTAATCGGGGTGATTGGCATCCGCCCTCGAAGAGCCCAACAACCAATATCCAAAGACCAAAAGCCAACGTCCAGCGTGAGAACAAAAAAAGAGAGCGGGCTCATAGGCGAAAGCCATGAACCCGCTCTCTCTTGGTTGTCCCTTTCCCCTTGTTAGAAAGGATTTACCATGTTATTATAACGGTTTATCTCTTTTCTGCGATTTCTTTGTCCAAAGATTCGTACACCGAGTTGTTGCTCTTGTATTCGGGCACGATCTCTTTCATCTTGCGGACGGTGGCCATGTTGTCGAACTGTTTCGCGATGTCCACCAGCTCGTCAATGTCGCGGCTGACTTTGTCGTAATCGTACTCGCGGACACTGGCGATGCGGATTTTCTCATGGAAGGTGGGCTTCGTGCCCTCGTGGTCGTTCAGAACCTCCTCGTAGAGCTTTTCACCCTCACGGAGTCCCGTGATTTTGATCTCCACATTCGTGGCGCCGGACATGGCAATCATCTTCCTGGCTAACTCGACAATCCTCACGGGCTTGCCCATGTCGAAAACGAAGATTTCGCCGCCGTTTCCCTTGGTGCCGGCCTCCAACACCAGCTTGCAAGCTTCTGGAATCAGCATGAAGAAGCGCACGATGCGCTCGTCGGTTACGGTTACAGGGCCGCCGTTTTTAATCTGCTCCCTGAACAATGGGATCACGGAGCCGTTGCTTCCCAGCACATTGCCGAAGCGGGTGGTTACAAACTGTGTGTAGCTGATATTCCCATTCTCTTTGAAACGTGACATGGCCTCCATCTTCAGCTTGCGGTCCAGACTCTGCACATAGATCTCACAGATGCGCTTTGAGCAGCCCATCACGTTGGTGGGGTTCACCGCCTTGTCGGTGGAGACCATCACAAACTTCTTTGTGCCATATTTCACGCTCATGTCGGCTATCACTTTGGTGCCGTAGATGTTGTTCATCACCGCTTCGCTGGGGTTGTCCTCCATCATGGGCACATGCTTGTAGGCGGCCGCATGGAAGACGTAGTCGGGGCGGAAGGAGCTGAACACATCCTCCATGCGCGTCCTGCGGCTGATGCTGGTCACAATGACTTTCGCATCCACATTGGGGAATTCGCGGGCCATCAGCAGTCGTATGTCGTGTTGGGGCGACTCGGCCTGGTCGATCATCATCATTTTGGCGGGGCCGTAGGATGCCACCTGCCGGACGATTTCGGCGCCGATGGAGCCTGCGGAGCCGGTAATCAACACCCGCTTGCCGGCAAGCTCTTCGCCCACGGACTTCATGTCCACATGAATCTGTTGTCTGGGCAGCAAATCCTCCACGCTCACCTCCTTCAGTTGGACGTCCTCATCCTCGATCTCGCCGTCTTTGATGCTGGCCACTTTGGCACGCTGACCCATGTAGATCTTGCAGCCGGCGTT
Source organism: uncultured Bacteroidales bacterium (assembly GCA_905233745.1). Lineage (GTDB taxonomy): Bacteria > Bacteroidota > Bacteroidia > Bacteroidales > WCHB1-69 > F23-D06. The sequence goes on along the minus strand of CAJODA010000121.1, from coordinate 879 downwards.
TATTATGATGTCCTGAATCTCCTGGTTGTTGCGGAAGTCATCCACCCGCATCGGGCTCACCAGCACGGCCTTGATGCCCTCTTTTTTGATAACAGCGGCAATGTCCTGATCCAAATTATAGACGGGCACGCCCATCAGCTGCATGTCCCGGATTTTTTTTTCGTGGCTGATGAAACCGCGGAGATTGAACTGCACCGGCCGGTGGGACTTGATGCTTTTTGCCATGCCGATACCGCCCGACAGGGCTCCGTAAATCAGGACGGGTTCCGTGTGGGGTAGGGTGTTGGTCTGTTCGAAGAGCTGTTTCACCAGCACGCGCAGGGTCCACATCAGCATGGTGGAGATGATAATGGTCACAATGGTCTCCAGGGTTGTAAGTGCGGCCACGCCGGTCCATCCCAGGTAGGGGGCCGTGAACGACCAACCCACAGCCAATATGGCGGTTACCAGGTTGGCGTACGACAGTTTCATCAGGTCCACGAAACTGGAGTAGCGCATCACCCCCGAATAGGTTTTGAACAGCAAAGCTCCGACCCAGCTCATCGCGGTATAGATGATTGCCGTGTAGGTCAAGGCCCGCATGTTCTCAAGAGTGGTTGAGGTTCTGTTGCTTACCCAGTAGGTGAAAAAGCAGGCTGTAAACAGAATCAGGGAATCTGCCAGCAAAACGCACCAATGGGGTAGCACGCGTCTTCTGAAATAGCGGCTGGTCATGGAATGAAGCCAGCTGGAAATTTTGGATTTCTTCATTATAGTGGGTTTTATTGATAGTATATACAGGAGTTCTTAGATGCTATGCTTGGATGGATTCCGACGGTTGGTCTCCATGAAACGCTTGATTTCTAGGTATTTTGTTTTTCGAGGGTTGTGGTGGGGTAT
>CAJODA010000120.1 GCA_905233745.1 uncultured Bacteroidales bacterium | reverse complement strand
TCCTGAATATCAACACCCAACAATTTCATATTTTTAACAAAGGCGGGGACTTCCATCTCCAAGAACTGCTTTTTTCGTATGGCTATGATTTTTTCTGTGGCGTCTTCGGCAATGAAGAATCCCACGCCACGCTTGTTAAAAAATATCTCTTTATTTTGCAGATAGTCGTAAGAGCGCATCACTGTGTTGGGGTTCACCTCGAACATCACGGCCAGTTCACGTACCGACTTCGCCTTGTCGCCGGGCTTCCAAGCCGTGGTGAGTATCTGCTCGAAGACCCAGTCCACAATCTGCATCCAGATAGTCTGTGTGCTATTGAATTCCATTCCCATTTTAGGCCTCCGTTTCTTTTAATCTCAAAAAACTCAACACGTAAAAATAGATGATGCTCACTGACAAACCCACATAGATCATCGTCTTTTCCATCGTATCCGACATGGAAATCGAGGAATCAAAACTCCAGACAAAATCACGGAAGGCGGCATCCTTGGGTATCAGCGTCAGTCCGTTCACCCAAAGCGTCAATGTAATCAACGCAGAGAAAACAAAACCGATCAGCATGCCCACTCCGATGGTGGAAAGCGTGGTTCTTCTGCGGAAATAGATGCTCCCGAAAAAGAACACGGCCAGCATAGCGTAAATCATCAATATTCCAGCCGCATTGCCATCAAACACATTGTAAAAGCACACACCTTCAAATCCGCGCACTTTCAAATACAGATGTGCCAAAACAAGACCCAAAGCACAGGAAATCACCAGTCCTACCACATAATAGATGTTGGCCAATAACATATTGGTGACCACCTTCTCACTGTTCGAGGCAGGAATAGAGAGATAATGAATTTTGGGTGAGTTGCTGTGAAGATTGCGGAACAAACGCTCGGGATAAATTATCAGAAATATTATCGAAACAAATATAGGGAAGTTAAAATTGTTGACTCTGCCATTCATGATGATTCCAAACAACACTATAGCCGCCAAAATGCCGAACTGGAACAAGTCGGTTTTCCAGTTTTCAATAAAATAGGCATTAAGAAGATTTTTTATATTCTTGATATTCATAATTGCAGATTTTAAGATTATTGTTCATTTTCCGTTTCCTTATCCACCACGACCACGCTGTCGGTGTACACAATGATTTTTTCCGCATCCTTATGCATCTCTTGTATCTCTTCCAAGGTCTTGATTTCACCATTGTGATATGCCTTCCGGATTTCCACCGAACCAATCACAACAAACAGCATGGCTATTACTATCAGCGTGATTAACAATATTTTATTTGTGTATTTTTTCATAATGCCGATTATTTAAAAAGGTTAGAAATTTCATTTTTATTGGAGATGGCTGCGTTGAAAAGCAACTCGAGATCCAGGGTGGACTCAATATGGTTCACATTCTCTTTCACCTGATAATTGCCGCGTGGGGACTCTTCACTATAGAAGATTTTGCCTTCGGCGCTCTTCATATTGTCCACATCAAAGAGCAGTTTCTCCGTAATCTCAAACGAGGATGCATTGAGCAGCATGTGGCCGTTGTCGAGGATGGCCACCATGTCAATGAGACTGTGCAGATCGCGCACCTGATGGGTGGATATGATGACCAGCCGGGAGTCGTCAGCCGCCGAAGCCATCAACTTGCGGAAAGTGCTTTTGGAGGGGATATCCAAACCGTTGGTCGGCTCGTCCATGATGAGCACCTTGGTATTGGTGGCCAGCGCAAACGCAATGAGCACTTTCTTTTTCTGACCGTGGGAGAGTTTGTCCATATAACCGTTCTCTTTGTCCAACTCCAACTCGCGAAGGTATTCCACAAACTGGTCGTGGCTGAAATTGGGATAGAAGGGAGCGTATGCCTTCTCGAACTCATCGATTTTCAAATGAGGTACGTACATTTCCTCCTGGAGGAAAAAGAAGTTTTGAAGAACTTCGGGCTTACGCAGGCAGGCGTTTTCGTTCAGGATGATGGCATCACCCTTTTCGGGAAAACGCAAACCCGACATGATTTTCAGCAGGGTGGTCTTGCCGGCACCGTTTTTTCCAAGCAAACCATAAATGTGCCCCGGCTCCATCGTCAAACTCAGTTCCTTGAACAAAGGTCTGCTTTTGACATAGCCGAACTGGATGTTTTCTAATTGTATCATAATGTAAATATTTAGTGTTTTACCTGTTTAGTGTATTGGTGAACTAATACGCCGCAAAAGTAGTACACCAAAACAAATAATCAAGCATTCCATGAAAATTTTTTCTAATTGAAAATCAATATGTTATAGTTTGACTATGATTTTTTTGTAAAATTTGGAGGTGATTTTTCGGAGGAAAATGGGAGGTAAGGGGAAAAATCGGAGAAATTTCGGAAAAGAAAATAACTTCTCATCCGTAATATTCCCTCGATTGTCAAATAGCGTAACATCACCTTCAGGATGAGGTAGCATCTTCGTCTTCTTCCACCGTTTTAGTACTGGTTCCTGTTTTATTCTTCTTGAAAAAAGCATTCACTAGTTTCACCCTAATGCCTGCATGTAATCCAGGTCGTCTAACATCCGCACAACCACATCTCTGAAGTTGACCTTGAAGCCCT
>CAJODA010000119.1 GCA_905233745.1 uncultured Bacteroidales bacterium | reverse complement strand
GCAAGGCGTTTTACCCGTCTATGGCGACCTGGCCACCGATATCCGAGGACGGGTGTCCGGACCGCTGGACAGCATTTCCGCTGACGTGGACATTACCATTCTGCACACCACAGACCTCACTTATCCGATAGATGAGAAGAATTTGGCGCAATTCAAACCGTACGGTACGATCAATGCAAAGTATAACACCGTTGACGGGGAGCTTAATTTAGGTGGAAGAATTAATGTGGATGAAGGTGTGGTTCGCTATTCGCCCAAATTGTATCCCATGATACCCTTCAATGTGGATTCGGGAAGCTATGTCACCCTCAACGGTCCCTTAGGCCAGACCATCTTGAACCTCTCCGCTTCACAGCAGGTGAAAGCGGATGTGCAATCGGAGGGCGAGGAGACCCGTCGTGTGGTCTTCAATACGGGCGTGCGAGTAAATGGAATACTTGATTCGTTAGGTCTTAACGCCTTGGGCTTCTTCCTTGAAGCACCGGATGACGAGATTATAACGCATGAAATCGCCTCTATGGATGAGGATACACGCGATGGTATAGCGGCAGTGTTGCTGGCTACCGGTATGTATATGGGCGAAAGCAATGAGGCTGCACAAAAGGGTGGATATGCTCTGAACAGCATCATCAATAGCCGTATCAATGCCGCAATGGCTAATTCCAAGTTAGGGAATATCGTAGATGTAGATATCAGTAGCGGACAAACGGAACATGCGTCCGGAAAGACCAATGACATGAATATCGCCATCAGCAAATCCCTGTTCAAGGATAAACTACGCATCACTGTCGGCTCCACCATCTCCGACAACCCGGAGGTCAACAAAACCAACGGATTGCTCAGTCTGATATCCGCAGAATATAAGCTGACCCAATCGGGGAATGTTTTCTTACGTGCGTTCTCACAGCGCGATTATGAAAACATCTTGGAAGGCGAACTCACCAAGTCCGGTATCGGTGTGGGGGCTACCAAGCAATGGAAGCACAATCGGTTCATGCGTTCATTGGGCGATTCTATCACGTGCACACACAACTTTACAACGGATGCGGATGTCACCTATCGTTCCAACAACAGTCTCGGTCCTAACCTTACCCTCACGCATTCAATACGGAACCTTTTGGGACGCGGGGAGACATTTACGATCAAGGGCTATGGGGCATACTATTGGGCGTTGCAAAACCGACAGCCCGGAAATCCAAAATTAACCGACACCTACAAATTTGGCATCGATGCCGCACTCGTCTTCCCTTATTTGCACTGGGCAGGGAACAACAATCCTGAGGGCGACACCCGTTACCGAATAGGGTACAAGTACGAGAATATTGCTGGTGGATACGGTGTCCACAAGTTTTCCGGATCCTTCTCGTATTTCATCCGCTCGTCGGATTATATCACGCATGTCTTCACACCATTCTCGCTTTCTTTAATCAAAGTGAAGGCCGAGTCAAACAATCTGATCAATAATGCAACTGAGCATCCGGAACTCTTCAAAGTGCTTGCCGGAAACGAGTTTGTTCCCTCCATCGGCTATGGGATCACCTATAGCGATTATCGCACCAAACGACCAGTCAACACCATGATTGACATTGAAATCAAAGATGCCAGCAATTTGGTTAATGCCGTCTATTGTCTCTTCGGACGCCCGTGGGGGGAGGTGAACAAAAAGATTGCCCATACACCCTACGACCAGTTCGTCAAGTTGACGGCCGAACTGTGGAACAAGTTCAACATGACAGAACGGGTATGTATCGCAACGCGTGTTTATGCAGGTGCCAATATTCCGCTGGGCAACTCCACCGGTGCTCCATTATCCGAATCCTTCTATGCTGGCGGTCCTAACAGCTTGCGGGCGGCCAGACCATACGCCTACGGACCGGGAAACTTCCATAGCTCCAAGTATAATCAGAACTTCTTCCATTCCGGAGATATTAAACTTGAAGCTAATTTCGAGCTACGCTTTCCCATCGTATGGAAAATCAATGGTGCTGTTTTCCTCGATGCCGGCAATGTGTGGAACTGGCATAATACTCTCGATGGCCTCAGTGACGAAGAGTCTGCGTTATTGATTGAAACCTTCGGGTTGACTGAAGATCTGCAGGACGGATTTATCGGTAATCCGAATATCGCGAAGCAGATAGCCTTGGGTACGGGTGCCGGACTCCGCCTCGACATCGACGGGCTCGTTGTCCGCCTGGACTTAGGTATTGGTATCCATGCGCCTTACCAGACTTACAAATATAACAAAGACCTCACACCTGACCTCACACGTCCGATTACCACCTATTACAATATGCCTTCCGTCCTTGATGGACTGCACCTTAACTTCAGCATAGGATATCCGTTCTGATTTTGCATCATACCATACAATTGTCTCTTTGGTTACCAATACGATCTATAGCGTTCCTGTTCGTGTTTGCCGCTTGTGCGGGAATACTCGGCAAAGGCTTCAGTGAAGTGGGGGGGGCTGGTGGTCGATTGTCGCTTTGATACTGAATGTCCTGACGATTCTCTTGCTGGTTTTTCTCGCAAAGCGTAATGGACTGTCATACTGGCAACTGATTAACTATCATAAAGGCAAGACCACATGGCTGCAAATACTGGGTGTCACTTTGTTGCTCTTTGTTGTAGTTATGTCAGGTACGTATCTGGCCGGTTTTCTGTGTTATCGCAACTTTCTATATGTGCCGTCTGTGATGTTGGTACCGCAACCTAAAGTGCTTGCCATCATCAATTTGATGTTATTGCCCATCACCACCGTTTTGGCAGAAGACGGTCTGTATCTCGGATGTGGCGTGAACCAGATCAAAAACAAATACGCGGCTATCTTTGTTCCTGCGTTCTTTTATGCCCTTCAGCATTGTTTCATTCCAACTTTACCTGACGGCAGATATATGGTTTATCGATTCATTGCCACCCTGCCGTTTGCGCTCATACTCTGTTGGTATTACTACCGAAAACGCAACCCGTTGCCCGTTATGGTCGGCCACTTTTTTAGTCAATCTGCCAGCGGTAATACAAATGGTGGCAATTTCTTTTATGGCGGGGGCGCAATAGAGCATGATTTTGGATATAAACATCTGGCAATAAACTGTTTATGAAAAAGACGCAAAATATCCGTTGGACATCCTTAGGGGCGAAAACGAGTGTCGCGATTCTCATCACCGCGGCGCTTCTGATGCTGGCGCTTTCAGCGGTGCAGAGTTATTATGCGCGCAAGGAGATTCGTGCCAATTTGGAACGTAACACGGAACTGGACTTGATTATCAAGGCACAGAAAATCAAGTATTCCCTCGAGGCGGTGGAAGCTGCTCTGCAAAACCACATTGATGATATTGAGCATTCTCTCCCTTATCCTGACTCCTTGTTTTCCGTCACGCGGCGCATCGTGGAGCAGAATCCCGATTTCGACGGATGCTGTATCGCCATGATTCCAGACTATTATCCTGAAAAGGACGCCTTTTCCAGCCTTGTTCCTATCGCGATGGCAAGACTATCGACACGTATCTGTATGATGTTGAGAAATACGACTACACTAAAATCGCATATTTTTACTATGCGGTGAATAATGACACGGCCTACTGGAGCGAGCCCTATCGCGATCCCGACGATTCCACGGTGACGCTGGTCACTTACAATTTTCCTGTGCATGACCCAAGTGGTCGGGTGGTCGCCCTTCTCGGCGTTGATCTCGATGCCGCATGGTTAGGCGATATATTGAACTCCCACGACCAGTTTCCATCTTCATACGCTCTCTTGATTTCCGGCAAGGGCAGGATGATATGCGGTCCGGAAGTTGTTGAAGTCAAGCATCAGAAAGCGAAGGATATAGTGGCGATGGTCAATGATTCCACACTTAAGCGTTCCTTGAGCCATTCCGGAAAAAGTACGATCCTTTCGTTCGTTGATAAGGAGGACGGCGAAAAAGGCTCTGTGTTCTACAACGCTCCTCGATTGATTGCCCCTTGGCAGATCGCCATTGTCAACTATGATGACGAGGTGTTTGCGCCTTTGATTGAAAACCGTCGGCGCAATTTGGTGTTGACGTTGGTCGGTTTGCTGATTCTTTCGTTCATCATCATGCGCTCAGCCAAAAGCATATACAAACTTCGGGATGCCAACGCAGAGAAACAGCGCATTGACAGTGAGTTGATGATTGCCAAAAACATTCAGATGAACATGCTGCCCGAGACATATCCGCCCTTTTTCCGACCGTAACGACCTTGATATTTATGGCTCGTTGGTGCCGGCCAAGATGGTGGGCGACGACCTCACCTTGCTGGCTATCCGCTACACACCGATAATGGAGTCATGGACACTTTCCCGCTCGATAATCCTTGAGAATGATGTCTCCCAAGTTACGGAACTGAACCAGTTTGTACAATCGGTAACGGAAGAATTGCAGCTCGACAAGGCCTTGTCCAGACGAATCAAGCTGGCTGTTGAGGAGGTAGCGGTGAACATCATGAATTACGCATACTTGGCTGATGCCAAAGGCCAGGTTAAAGTGGAGGCCATGGCTAACGACCAACGGTTGCGGTTCATCCTTACCGATTCTGGCCGTGCGTTCGACCCGACAGCCGTTTCTCGTGCCGACACGACGCTCTCGGTGGAGGACCGTCCGATAGGCGGTTTGGGCATCCTGCTCGTACGCAACCTGATGGACAGCATCAACTACGAACGGATCGACGGGCAGAATATCTTGAAAATTGAGAAAAAGATTTGATAATTTTTAATATACAATTGTTATGAATACGACAATCATTGAAGCAGACGGCAAATACACCGTTACATTGGTAGGCGAACTTGACACTGCGTATGCACTCGAATTCGAAGAAACCATGAGGCCCCTTCACGACATTACTGAAAAAGAGATTATTATCGAATGCACGGAGCTGGAATACATCGCTTCCAGCGGATTGCGCATTCTGTTGGGCTTGCTGAAGAACGCCAAGGCAAGAGGCAACAAGGTTGTGTTGAAAAACCTGAATGACGAGATCAAGGATGTCTTCAAAAT
>CAJODA010000118.1 GCA_905233745.1 uncultured Bacteroidales bacterium | reverse complement strand
TTCGGAAAGCGGAAAGGCACAGATTGACCTCATTATTGATCGGCGTGACCGAACGACCAACATTTGCGAAATCAAGTTCTCGGTGGGTGAGTTTGTCATCGACAAGGATTATGAGGACAAGCTTAGAAAAAAGATGCAAGTGTTCCGCGAAGCCACCAAATCGCGGAAAGCCTTACAAATAGTCATGATTACCACTTACGGTGTCAGACAAAACGTCCATAGCGGCATCATGCAGTCGCAGGTGAGGATGGATGACCTGTTTGAGGCACTGTAAAGTTTCTTTACACTGACTGTAAAGATTCTTTACACATTGCAATGAGGGGAATTTTGCAAATCATTGGATTTTAGATAGTTGTATTTTTGGCACAATAGATGTTTTGTCGGTGTCGTTATTTATGACGATTATTATGAGCAGCTATTTGAAATTTTTAAGCCGAAACAAACTCTACACCGCTATTGAGGCGGTGGGGTTGGCCGTGAGTTTGGCCTTTGTGGTCATCATCTTCTGCTATGTGGCACAACAAATCGCCGTCACGCGGGAAAACCCGCACCGGAAGGAGATTTACGATGTGGGATTGAAAAACCTGATGAAGTTCGAGTATGGGCTGAAAAACAGCATCGGGGGAAGCATTCCGGAAATTGAATCCATCACCGAGTTTGGATTGATGCATACCGACATGAAGACCGACGGCCTATCCCGATCGGTGGAAGTGTTGGGTTGTGACCGCGATTTCTTCGACATCTTCCCTGTCCAGTTTGCCGAAGGCCAGCCCGACCAAATCAATGAGGTGTCTGCCGCTTTCGTTTCAGAGCGTATGGCTCAAATTTTGTCTGAGACAGGAGATGTGGTGGGGCGCACAATCCACCTGCTGAAGGGCGATTACACTATAGTAGGCGTTATTTCCGATTTGGGCACTTCGCTTTTTTACGACATGCCTGACGTGATGGTCAATGTGGATATCACCGATGGGTTTACTGGGGGCTTCAATGGAGAGCCTACCCGTCCTGCCAATGTGTTCACCACAGTGAGTGTATTCGTGAAAGTGTTTCCAGGTACCGACAGAGAAACACTGCGAGAGAAACTAGCTGTGGCTATAAAGACATTTTACAGCGAAGTTTTAGGAGGAAGTCCACCGTTCGAAATTGACGAAAACACCACGCTGTTGCGCTTGGACGAGATGTTTTATAGCGAGGCCAGCACCAATTTGCGAAAAGGCGACAAGACCATGATGCACAGTTTGTTAGCCATTGGGCTGTTGCTGCTCATTTCTTCAATCATCAACTACATCAACCTGAACGTCGCACTGACAAGCAAAAGAGCAAAAGAAATGGCCACGAGGCGTTTGCATGGGGCGACAAAGGGCGAGATTATCGGCAAGTACCTATGGGAATCGCTGGCGTTTACCTTGGTTTGCATGATAATAGGCATTTTGTTGGCCGAGGCACTCGCGCCACTGGTCAATAGGTTGTTGGGTGGCGACATTGGTGTAAAGATTTCGCTTTCGCCATCCTATTTGCTTGCTTATCTGCTGATTGTGGTTGTGGTGGCGTTGTTGGCGGGCATTGCACCTGCCATTGTAGTGCTTCGAGCCAAGCCTATCGACGTGATGAAAGGTGCGTTCCGTTTCCGCAACAAGATGGTGCTCTCGAAGGTGTTCATCGTCCTGCAAAACGTCATTGCTATCGTGTTGATTGCCTTGGTGATAACGATGGAAACCCAGATGCGCCACATGGAACGGAGGCCCGTCGGGTGCCGTACCGAAAACCTGTTTTTCATCGAGTCCATCTTATCGGGTGACGAGGCCTTTGAGAACGACCTGCTGGCTTTGCCTTGCGTGAAGCGGATGGGACATTCCTATGGTTATCCGGGAGGTGCCCGTATGGGTTCAAGCTGGAAACGTCTCAACGATCCTGACAATTGGATTCAAGTGATGTACCTGATGTGCGACACTACGGCTTTCGATATGTTTGGCTTTGACATCAAGGCGATGTATGGCCAGCTGGATGAACGTCAATGGTTGTTGACGCAGGGTCTGTTGGAAAGCCAGATGGGGATGCCGATGGAGGACTTCGCCCCTGACTCGCTAGGCGCATGGTACAAGCGGAATGTCGGTTATGACTTGTGCGGTGTGGTTGGGGATTTTGCTATTACTGACGCGGCGCATGTGGTGGATGAGACTTTCGGCGCGGTGCAAATTGTGGGAAAGGAGCCGATGTTCAGAGGCGTGGCGTATCATCCTGTATTGGAGATTGTGGGCGATCAAGCAGAGGCGCGTAAAGCCATTATGGGGGTTTATGATAAACACATGAGTAAGAAATCCGTTTATTGGGAAGCTACCGCCGACTTTATCGACAATATGCTGCTGCAAGATTTGCAGGGCACCAAAAACAGGATGCGTCTCGTGGATATGTTTATGGCAGTGGCGGTGTTGCTGTCGCTGCTGGGTCTCGTGGCCATGAGCACGCATTTCGCCTCCGAGCGAGAGAAGACCATCGCCGTCCGCAAGGTGTTTGGCGGCACGATGCAGAGTGAGATACGGCGCAACCTGCGCGATTACGTCATTATGATTCTGATTGCCAATGTCATCGCCATTCCCATTGCGGTGTGGGTGTGCGGGCGTTATTTAGAGGATTTCGTCTACCGCATCGACTTGTATCCGTGGATCTTTGTGGTGACGGTGGTGCTGTCGTTTGCGATTGCCATCGGCTCGGTG
>CAJODA010000117.1 GCA_905233745.1 uncultured Bacteroidales bacterium | reverse complement strand
GTTAAGAATACCCCTTGACAACATGCATCTAATGAGCCCAAATTGGGCACATTCAAAATAAAAGACGAATAAAGCCAGGCGGCAGCATCCGAAGAAGATGCTGCCGCTTTTTTATGCCTTCGCGTCAGGCACGTGGGACTTGGTTGCTTATACTAGTCAGACAAACGGTAAAGGCAACACAGCAGAAAACCGCACAAATGATAACAACACAACTGTTATCTAATATCTTAACTAAGTTTGCGGGAACAGGCATGGTTACTGACTTTGAACACAATCGTCAAATTGTTTTGTGTTCTTTTTAGCTGAGTTTGGCTGACGACATTTATTCCTTGGAATGAATTGATGAGGTACCACTGACGGTTGAAGCGGCAAGGAAGTGGGCAGAAGAGAACCTGACAGCTGACGAATACGAAAAGATATTCGGAGAGGTTGAGGACGAAAGTTAGAAGGTAGTAACATTTTCACTGCCGGTTGCCACGATCGAGATGATCAAGCGCAGGGCGACAGAACAGAAGGTATCTATGAGTGAGTATATACATCCTCTGTGAGGTGACAGAAAGCCGGGCGAAATGCCCGGCATCGTTGTTTACCGACTGTTTGCGAATGCGGCTAACAGACACAAAAAATCACAACGCCATATCGCAGAATCGTGGGAAACCGCATAGAATTGCCTCTCGTCGAAAACTGGAACTTATAACTCGGCTACCACTCTACAGGGCAATCCCGTCATCTCAGCATAATTCATAGGATAGGTATGGATGATACACTCGCCAATCACAGCCTTTAAATTACACAGATTTTCAATAATGAACACCCCGTGATCAGCACAATACTGATCCTTCGGTGTGTGTTCCTTGCCCCGGCGTACTCCTGCAAAGTCTACTCCAATGATAGAGACCTCTTTTACCAGCAATGCATCAATAAGTTCGTTGGAAAGCTGGGGATGCCCGGTAAAATATGCCTTTCCACCGTAGCCCTCTTTCTCAATAAAGCCTGTGTAAAAGGCAACAAACATATCTTTTCCAACCTTTGATAATTCAATATCCGCAACATCAATATCTCTGTCCTTTACAGCAGAAACATCAAATACGACTGCCCTTCTCCGAGTATATTCTAATGGGAATTCTTTGTTCATCACGTCAAAATGGGTTCCCAAATGCCCTGCCAAAGCTTTTTTCTCATTACCCTGTGCGTCTGTTACCATCTTTGGTGTGATTCTTAATGTGATATCTATCAGCATAATACCCTCCATTAATCCCGACTTATAGCTTAAAACATCTCCTGATGTATTTTTCTGAAGTCAAAATCTGATTCGAGGTAGCCCTTTTTATTTTCGCCTTTTCCACCTAAGGAACTGTAGAAAAATAAACTATTCGTTTGGCCTTATGATATAGTTCCATTTTTCGTTGGGGCCAACGAAGGTGATGTTTATGATTTCCTTCTGATCCTCCGTGATCTTAAGCCCGGTTTCATAGGTGTTTGGATCTACCTTGCAAACTACTTCTAAGCCAGTTTTGGTTGTTGTTGAACTGATCAGGTTTACTACTGTTTCAATGTCAATTAATGGCTGGCCTTGCCAATTTTTTGAGATATAGCAAAACAGCCTGTGTTCGATTTTATTCCACTTAGATGTCCCTGGAGGAAAATGGGAAACATGGATTTCAAGGCCAGTTTCATTGGATATGTTCTGAAGATAGTGCTTGAAAAGCCAAATCCTACTTCCGTTACTTCCACCATTGTCGCAGGTAATATAGATCCTTTTTGCATCAGGAAAAGTATTTTTCCCTATTGCATTCCACCATGCTCGGACACTCGCCCCGGCAAATTCAGGGGTATCGTGGCTTATGCCGAGATTAATAAACCCTGTATTGTTATTAAGCACATAAACTCCATAAGGAGCCACCTTGCCTAGTTCCGGCAAAGGGAAATCATGGTCAAGCACCTGTCGCGGGTTCCCTTTGGGTCGGTATTCAGAACCATTGTTTTTGAAGTTTCCTATATTCTCCTTTTTCTTTGTGTCTATGGAGATAACGGGATCTCCTGCTTTCAGAAACTGTTCCGCGGTCTCACTGATATACCGGAACTGTGCATCCCTGTCTGGATGCTGGTCACCTATCTGGCACATTTTCTGGTTCTGTTGCCGGCTATAACCCATGGCGTCAAGTTCCTTGCCGACGGAAGTGAAATGGATGTCGTATCCAAAGCAGGCAAGTAGTTGTTCTGCAATTTTGCGAACGCTCCATGTCGTCCAAACCAGCGGTTTTTCTGGATTTCCATAGGTGTCCTTATCAATTAGTGACTGGATTTTATCATGGAGGTCAGGGTACTTCTCCGTAAGTGTTTTACGGCCTGCACCTGGTTTCCTCATCCGTTCTGGCTTTTTTTGATCATCAGGTTCATCTGTCGCTGGTTCTAAACCAGCTTCGGCAGCTCCGTTAATGATGGTCTGCCTTGCCGCACCACTTACAGAATTGACAAATGTAACACCGCCGTGGCCAAGCTCAGATGCTATGGTGCCAAGAAAAAGGCGCTTTTGTTTCTCGTTGAGATAAGGCACTACTTTCAAAATGATATTTGACAAGAGTGTTTGTGTTTCGTTGGTGATAGTCATTTGCAAAACCCTCCATCGGTTCTGCAAATATTATACCACAATGTAGAAAAATAAGATAGATATTATTCTACAAATTGTCTAACTTATTTTTCTACAGTTCCTTATCTGTCACATAGGTATAATAGCGGCCGTCGGTTGTTCTGCCTATAGGACGATTATGGATTTTTGCGA
>CAJODA010000116.1 GCA_905233745.1 uncultured Bacteroidales bacterium | reverse complement strand
ACGATAGCGCCAATACAGCCGATAGGGATCCCCCTCGTAGACACGCTCACGATATCCACGCGCGCGTTCCACCGTGCCGCTAGACCCAACAGCCAAACTATGGTGTCCATGACGCCAGGAATCAGAAAAAGAAAAGGGGCCATGTGGACATTTTGCGTGGTGAATTGAGCCCTAGATTTCTCTAATGGACATTTTGCGTGGTGAAGAATCCTCAAACGTAGGCTGGCAGGGTTCAATAATGCCTTGACAAGTATTCGTCAATGAATTTCTTTCGATGTTCTCTGCTGAGTCCGCTATGAACTCTCAACTTGGTTTTAAGGTCAGAGAAAACGCCCTCAAGGCCGTTATTTGTGTTTGGTAATCCGTATTCCGGATGGTCATAGAAAGTCCACAGCAACGGCATGTTGCGCTTGAGGCTCAGGTATGCGCTCCGGAGCCTTGGGCGCATGTAAGGCGGTGTTTTTCTCTTGATTCGTTTGTCGTGGACACGCTCGTTCACAACATCCTTGTAGCGCCCATACCATTCATTGAACATCCCGATAAAACTCTCCTTGTCCATCTTGGTGATTTGGTTGACCAACCCCAGCAGCTCACGTGACGCATCCAGGTCCGGCTCACGTGTGAGATATCGCCTTACGATGAGCATTTGGTGAAACTGGCAGAATTGGACTGGATAGGGATGCAGAGCCTTCGCCAAACCTCGCAGACCGTCGATGACAACCCCGTAAATTCTGAATCCATGCACTTCCAGCCAGCGCACGCCCTCCATGTAGTCCGCCACGGTCTCGTGGCCCACGTATTTTCTCCAGAGAACCTTATTTCTCAGGACATCCTTGATGACCATCAAACCGAAGTGTCGCCCCCAATAGGTCGTGTCCATCTGAATGACGACACACTTGTCCCTGGAAATTTTCCTAACATTGCGCATCCCGGCGAGGTCGCGACTGATGGTCTTGGCTGATACGCCATACTTCACAGCAAGTTGCTCTCGGGTCTGCTTGCCTTCTATGTAATCCGTTATCACTTGTGCCTTGTCTCGGTGTTCTCCGCCGGAAAAACGCCGTCCACACTCATTGCACTTGTACTGTTGCACGTGGCCTCTTTTGCCATATTTGATCACATTCCGAGAACCACAAAAAAAGCATTTTTTTTAGCATATAAATGATTTTATCTGCAATAATATGTATTTTCGGGCATTCCAGAAGATTCCACCACACAAAATGTCCATTAGACCTCCGCTAAAGTTTTTTAGGACATAGTAAAATAGGCTGAATTCCTCTTTTGAAATTCAGCCTTTTTAGTTACCTTTGTTTCTACCACAAAACCCAGATAACATGAACAAAGGTACACATTTTATCGGACAGCCGATGTATGGCCAGCTGTTAAATTTGCTTGACAAGTCGAAAATTCTCCGTTTCAGCCGTGAAAATGGTGGTGAACGGTACGTTAAGCACTTCGATGCGTGGCAGCATCTGGTAATCATGCTCTATGCGGTCATCAAGCGTTTCGACTCCCTGCGAGAGATTACGGACTCCATGTTCCCCGAAGCCCGCAAGCTGGCACACCTCGGCATCAGCCTCATGCCGCGCCGATCCACGCTGTCCGATGCCAATGCCAGACGCAAAGAATGCGTATTTGAGGCCATATACAGGGATTTGTATGCCACTTACAAGGATGAGATTTCCTCGGACAGCCGACGCAGGCAGGTCCCCCAATGGCTCCATCGGCTGCAAATAATCGATTCCACGACCATCACGCTATTCTCCAACCTCATATTCAAGGGCGTTGGCCGCCATCCGAAGACAGGCAAGAAGAAAGGCGGAATCAAGGTGCATGCCAACATACACGCCAACGAGTGCGTGCCCTCGGACATCCGTTTCACATCGGCAGCCAACAACGACAGTTTCATGCTCAGGCCGTCAAACTACCACAGCGGCGACATCGTGGCGATGGACAGGGCCTACATCGACTATGCCAAGTTCGAGGAAC
The DNA here is from genome assembly GCA_905233745.1 of uncultured Bacteroidales bacterium. Lineage (GTDB taxonomy): Bacteria > Bacteroidota > Bacteroidia > Bacteroidales > WCHB1-69 > F23-D06. Next base: position 889 of record CAJODA010000116.1, on the reverse strand, counting down.
TCAGCCGAAACGGAGTGGTGTATGTCTCGAAGATGAAGAAGAACCTTGTCTATGAGACGGAACGAGACACAATGTACATGAATCCCGAGGGGCTGATGGATCACCGCGTGCAGCACGTCATTTTCCGTAAACAGGTCAAGGATGGAGATGACATCCTCCATCATGCACGCATCATCACCTATGTTGACATCAAGAAGGACAAGGCGAAACTCGTATCGCTGCTGACCAACGACATGGAGATGGAGGTGGAGGACATCGTGGCAATCTACCGAAAGCGATGGGAGATTGAGTTGCTCTTCAAACAATTGAAGCAGAACTTCCCGCTAAGATACTTCTATGGGGAAAGCGCGAATGCCATCAAGATACAGATATGGGTGACGCTCATCGCCAACCTGCTGCTCATGGTCATGCAGAAGCGCATCAAGCGCTCCTGGTGCTTCTCGAACCTCGCGACCATGTTCCGCATCATGCTCATGTACTACGTCAACTGCTACACCTTCTTTGAAGAACCCGAAAAGGACTGGGTGAAGGTGCTGGCGAATGCAAAATCACCACCATTGGAGCCATCACTCTTTGACTAGAGGGCTTACTTTTCACAAAAAACATCCGCAACACCTGTTTATCTGTATTGCGGATGGGAATTCCTGTCTGTTTTAACTTTTAGCGGACAGCAATAATAACTTTTAAGAATTTGGTTGTTAATATTAATTGTTAGTTGTTCGTTTGTTTTCGTTTTATAAATGTGAAAACCGCCACCCCGGGTGGGGGCGCGGCGGATATCTCGTGTGGGAAAAATATGTCCTGCGGGAGGCTATCGCTTCTGGCCTTTTCCGAAGAGGTCGGCGTGGGTGCCGGTGCGGTAGAGCGAAATGATGCGTATCTCGCTGTC
>CAJODA010000115.1 GCA_905233745.1 uncultured Bacteroidales bacterium | reverse complement strand
GACCTCGTCTTTCACCCACACAATGTCATCGTGGCGCATCTCGTACTGGAATCGGGTGCGCCACGCTTTGAACGCATCGCTCAACTCAATTTTGGTGGCGATGAAGAGCCGTTTCATTATAGCTCGCCTTTCAGGTTCTGGTTGTGGAAGCGGAGCAGCTTGTTCCAGAGGTGCACACGCTCCACGCCCATCACGTTGTGGTCGTGGGCGGTGTAGGGGAAGTATTCGATTTCAATGCCGTCGGTCACGGCCTGGCGCATCAGCTCCAGGGTGTGCTGCCAAACCACCGTGTGGTCTTGGCAACCGTGCATCACGAGCAGCGGGCATTTCACATTCTTGATCTTGGGGATGATGTTGGCGTGCTCGTAACCATCGGGGTTCTCCTGCGGCGTGTCCATGTAGCGCTCGCCGTACATCACTTCATACCAGGCCCAGTTGACCACCGGACCTCCGCAGCTGGCCGCGCGGAACGCCTCCGGATGCTCGGTAATCAGTGACAGTGTCATGAATCCGCCGTAACTCCAGCCGTCCAAGCCGATGCGGTTGGCATCCACGTAAGGTAATTTTTTCAAATACTCCACGCCGCACATCTGATCCTCCACCTCTTTTACGCCGAGGTTGCGGTGGATGCATTTCTCAAAGTCGGCGCCACGGTTTTGCGTGCCGCGGTTGTCCAGCGTGAATACCACATAACCCTGCTCGGCCATGTACTCCAAAAATACGCCTCCGGACATGAAACTGTTGGTGACCAGTTGGGAGTGCGGGCCGCCATACACATAAATCAGACACGGGTATTTCTTTGTGGCGTCCATGTTGGGCGGGGTGATGAGGCGGCACCAAAGCGAGTCGCCTTCCTTGTTGAGGATAGGGAATATTTTCGTGGTGCCCAGCGCGCAGTTGGCGTAAGGATTCTTGCAGTTTTTGAGTTCCTTCATCGTCTTGCCCTGGTTGTTCACCACGCTGATGACGCGCGGGGTGGTTACACTGGTGAAGTAATCCACAAAATAGGTTTTCCCTTCGTTGAAGATGGGTGTGTGCGTGCCGTCGGTGGCTGTGATACGTGTAACTTTGCCGTCTTTCAGAGCAGTCTTGCACACATACTGGTTCACCGGTTTCTCGGTAGGAGCCATGGTGAAATAGACATATTCCTCTTTGGTGTCCAGCCCAATCACATCCACGATGTCGAAGCGGCCATCGACCACCTTGCGGATGAGGTTGCCGTTGAAGTCGTACAGATAGAGATGACGCCAGCCGTCAGTTTCGCTGATCCAGAGGAAGTTGTTGTTTTTCAGGAAAATCATGCGGTCGCAGGGCTCTACATAACGGCTGTCGCGCTCCTCAATAAGCACTTTCACTTTATTGCCGGATTGCAGATCGTAACGGATGAGCTTGGAGTGGTTCTGCTCGCGGTTGAGGTGCGAAATGTAGAGGTATTGCTCATCGGGAGAGAAAGTCACATTAGTGAGGAACTCGCCGTCGTTGAGGTCGGTGTTGATGTAGTGGTAAACGGGCTTGCCGGCCTGAACGGACTTGGCCACATCGAAAATGCCGACCTTGACCTGGTGGGAGGTGCGTCCCGCCATGGGGTATTTTATGTTCTCCACCGTAGCGATGGGCGTGGTGGTGTTCACCAGCGGATAGTCTTCCACCATACTTTCATCCATGCGGTAGAATGCGATGTAATTGCCTTTGGGCGAGATATACTGGCCCTCGTTGATACCCCACTCGCTACGGTGCACCGACTCGCCGAACACGATATTCTTGCCCGTGTCGGGACACAACAGAATGGGTTTGTAGTCGTTGAGGGCACTCTGCACAAACACGCCGTCATCGTTCTTGATAACGAAAACTTTGTTCTTGATGGACTGGTCAATCACATTGTCCCAACTGACGTTTTCGAACTTATCGACGGTGACAGCTTTTCCGTTGTAAGTCAAGGTTGAATTGTGTCTTGGACTATAGATGGTGTTGGCGTCCACCCATTGGAAGCTGCGCAGTTTTTTGAACCCGTTTTCGTCCAGATTTTTCCCTGAACGGAAGACGCTCTCTTTACCGTTTTTGGCGTTTACCAGTTTGATGTTGCCATCGTCGTCGATGTAGGCGTAGTTGTCGGTGCCGGGCTGCCAGCTGAGGCCGTTGATGCGCTCGAACATGTATTTGCCCTGAAAAACACCGTTGAGGTCTATGTCATTCTGCTGGGCTACAGCAAAATAAAGTGTTGAAAAAACAAAAGCAAAAAGGAGAGTGATAGATTTTTTCATTGTGGTATGGATTTTGAGGCGCAAAGATACAAAAAATAGGGGATAGGGAACAGGGTACAGAGAACAGGAACCGGCAGACCTTTGGGTCTGCCGGCATTGGTGGAATTATGAGATTTTGGACAAAATTTCGCAGGCCGTAGGTCTGCGGGCATTCTCATCAAAAACAACGATTATTCTCCGCTTGTCAACGGGGAAGCCTGCGTATAGGTGCGGGCGGCCAGCTCCTTGTCGAGCATGTAGAGGCCATAGCCGTTGCCGTTGATCATCTTCAGGCTGTCGATGAGGCCGCGGGCGTTTTCCTCTTCTTCCACCTGCTCGTCGATGAACCATTTCAGCATGCTCTGCGTAGCATAATCTTTCTCCTTGGTGGCCAATGCATACAGGTCGTTGATGAGTGAGGTGACCACTTTCTCGTGTTCGAGGGTGTTCTCAAACATGGCGAGGGCGTCTTTCCATTCGGTCTGCACTTTGTCGATAGGTTTGAGGGTCACGCGGCCTCCGCGGGAGATGATGTAGTTGTAGAAAATCTGTGCGTGGTCCTGCTCCTCCTTGAACTGGATTTCGAACCAGTTGGCCATGCCGCTGTAGCCGAGTTCGTGGCATTGGGCTGCCATGGAGAGGTAAAGGTA
>CAJODA010000114.1 GCA_905233745.1 uncultured Bacteroidales bacterium | reverse complement strand
CCGTCCGCAAGATGAAAGAGAAGGTGTCCGAATACAAGAGCAACAACTCGATGAATGAATCATTGGACAAAGAAATCACAGAAAATAGATAAACCATTATAATAACATAGTAAATCCTTTCTTCCAGGGGGAAAGGAACAACCAAACTACCAAAAGATGCATAAAAATAGAATCTACCTCTGCCTCGCGCACATGTCTGAGGCAGGACTCGAACAAAAGTACATTCAGAAAGCTTTCGACACCAACTGGGTGGTGCCTCTCGGTCCCAACGTCAACGGTTTTGAAAAAGACCTCGAAAGCTACGTAAGTGAAAACAAGCGCGTAGTCGCCCTCTCATCGGGCACCGCTGCTGTGCATCTCGCCCTAATTGCCTGTGACGTGCATCCAGGCGACGAGGTCATCGTGCAAAGCTTCACATTCTGCGCCTCCAGTCACCCCATCACCTACCTGGGAGCCACGCCTGTTTTTGTCGATAGCGAGAAGGATTCCTGGAACATGGATCCGGATTTGCTGGAACTGGCCATCCAGGACCGTATCGCCAAGACGGGCCGCTTGCCCAAAGCCATCATTCCCGTAGCGCTCTATGGGATGCCTTACGACATCGAGCGCATCATGGCGATAGCCGGGAAATATGGGATTCCCATCATCGAAGACGCCGCCGAGGGTTTCGGCAGCCGCTGGAAGGGACAGGTGCTCGGCACTTTCGGCAAGTTCGGCGTGTTGAGTTTCAACGGCAACAAGATGATCACCACCTCGGGTGGCGGAGCGTTGGTTTGTCCGGATGAAACGGAGTGGCAACGTATCATGTGGCTGGCCACGCAGGCCAGAGAGTCGTACCCCTACTACCAGCATGAGGCCATCGGCTACAACTATCGTATGTCCAACATCTGCGCGGGCATCGGCCGCGGCCAGATGACCATCGTGGATGACCACATTGCGCATCACAAGCATATTATGGAGCTTTACCGTGAGCTGCTGAAGGGGGTGAGCGGCATTGAAGTGCATGGCAACCCCGATGAGCGGTACGAGAGCAACTTCTGGCTCAACACCATCACCATTGCCCCGGAAGTGAGGATCAAGGGGCAGGAGAACGCCTACAAGGCCATCGTGAAAGGTGCGGTAGGCGGCGCGGCCGGTGTGGTGCATACCTCAGAGAGTGCCCACACGGATTGCGAGCCCAACGCCAACGTGGAGGCACTGCGTGTCATCCTAGACCAGGCCGGCATTGAGGCGCGCCCGTTGTGGAAGCCCATGCACAAGCAGCCCATCTACAAGAATGCTCCGGCGTACGTGAATGGCGTCTCGGAGTCGCTGTTCAAGGTGGGCATGTGCCTGCCCAGCGGCCCGTACGTAACGGACGAGGATGTGCAATACATCGTGAAGTGCATAAAGGGGGCGATTGAAGGGTAAGAGGAGAAGCTCCTCCCCCCTCACCTAGAACTGTGATGACGCAGAAGCATAAGGAACATCTGTTCGAAGAAAAGAAAAATTCCATTACCTGATATCAGAAAAAGTTGTACTTTTGCAAAAATAAAATATATACTTTTGGGAATTATGCCTGATATTACATTAAATAAGATAGGATTTGTGGCGATGATAGTGGCACTGTTTGCCAAGAAACATCGATTCAGCGAGCCAGTGGCCTACCAGTACCTGAGCCAGTTTGGAGGTGACCGCCTGCTGATAGACCATTATGGCTATCTTCATACTCAGGACTATGACCAAGTAGTAGAAGATTTGGGCGATTATTGCCGTCGTCAGGGAGGTGCATTATGATAAAACTTTATCACGGTAGCAATGTGAAAATCGACGAGATTGATCTCGCCAAGTCACGCCCATTCAAAGATTTTGGCAAGGCTTTCTATTTGTCTTCCGACGAGCAGCAAGCGTGGGAACGCGCATATGCCGCCATAACGATGTGGGGCGGTAACCCGGAAGTATCCGTTTTTGAGTTTGATGAGAATGTAATGACATCTTGCGAATTGAAGGTTCTTTGCTTTGATGCCTATACAGAGGATTGGGCGGACTTTGTTTTTGCCAACCGCAACCGACGCAAACCGTATGTCCAACACGACTACGATATTGTCTATGGTCCCATTGCAAATGACAAGGTGGGCGAGCAGGTTGCACTATTCAAAGGTGGATATATTACCAAAGAGCGTTTCTTGCAGAAGTTGAAACTAATGCGTGGCATCACGTTCCAGTATGCCTTCTGCACCGAAGCTGCAATCAGTAAATTGAAGAAATCATGACTGCACAGAAACGGATGGAATTCTTGAAGTTAAAGCTTACCGAGGATCTTGTAGCTATCCTGATGGAAGAAACAGGCTGTTCGATGGAAGATGCTTTCTTGCGTCTGTATCGCTCGCAGACCTATGCGAAGTTGTCTGATCCGAATACGAAACTTTACATCCAGAGTTCAGGGTACGTTTATTCGCTGCTGGAGGACGAGATGAAAGGAACCGTAATCCTCTGATATCTTTATAACCATATTACCATCGAAATTCCTTTTTCAGGTTTCAAGTCACTATGACGATGCGTGCGCAAGCTATACCAATTGGTAAGAGGTACGAGCCTGTACGATGGCATTTAAAGAATACCGAAAAGTGGCACACACACCATCAATCACATCGACACCACCAAGCGACAAACTCTGAGCCGCTTACTATCAAAAGAGTGGGCAGAGTAGAATTACCAAACATTACAACTGACATTCATGTTCATGCTACAGCCTCTGCGGTCCAAAAAGTGTTCGACAGTAAGAGAAAAGCACTAGAGCAAAGTAAACCCATCTTGGTTCTCTAGCACTGGCAACTATTATGGTCACCCGCAGAAAGATATGCTGGAGTACCTGGATTCCCTGGGACCGGTGGAAAGAACGGATTTGAGTGGCGATAGTAAAGAAGATATATTGAACAAATCATACCCCACCACAACCCTCGAAAAACAAAATACCTAGAAATCAAGCGTTTCATGGAGACCAACCGTCGGAATCCATCCAAGCATAGCATCTAAGAACTC
>CAJODA010000113.1 GCA_905233745.1 uncultured Bacteroidales bacterium | reverse complement strand
TCCAACCTGACGTTGCCGCCCATCGTGCCATAGACATAGATATTCCCCTCTTCGTCGAAGGCGGTATTTGTAACATTATTAAATATATCGTTATAGTTGCCACCGCTGCCCGTCCAGTAATGCGCCCACTTCCACTCGCCTTGGGCGGAGATGGATGAGGAAATCGCAAACAGGGCGGTTGTCGCCAATATCTGAAAAAATAATTTGATCTGTTTCATATTGCATTTTTTATGTTAATGAATTCTTGACCAATAAGGATTATATATCCCGCACGGTAAAGTTATACAATAATTATAATAACCTCGGCAGAAAACAGAAAATTATTTTTTTACTCTGAAAATCAATTAGTTATGATTTAAATTAGCGAAAACGAAACCGTTTCGCAAAAGTTTTTGACAAGAAAAAAAGCGACATTAACGTCCAAAAGCAATTTTTCCGGTCAAAAACACATGCAGAAAACTGTTAATATCAGTTTGTAACAGACGGAATTACACCCCCACTTAACGGAGAGCGGCATGTTAGAGAACAACTTTGATTCTGAATCCCAACTTGGTGGGTTCCTCAACCAATGAAAATGGATATTTGATAGTTGACAATTTCTCGCGGTCGGCAGGAGCTATCGGCGATTCGGTGAGATCGCGGATCATGAAGTCGAGAGCGGTAACCTCCAGCTGCTCGCTATGGGTGAGGCGCACGGTTATGGGGCGATAACCGGGCAGCACTTGCTGCAGCATCTGGTCAACGATGACATCCACAGCTTCGTACTTCTGCGCGATGTTGTATTTGATGCAGAACTGCGCCATGCCGGTGTGCATGCCCAGCAGGTCGAAATCGGAATTCTCCACTTCATACACCAGTTTGTGAATGCGCTGCACAAAAGCCTTGGTGGCACTGTGCACGGGATTTTCGAAGATCTGCTGCGGTGTGCCATCCTCGTGGATGTAGCCGTCGTACATGAAGAAGATGCGGGTGCTGACATCGCGGGCAAACTTCATTTCGTGGGTGACGATGAGCATGGTCATCCCTTCTTTGGCCAGCTGGCGGATGACGCTCAGCACCTCGCCCACCATCGTCGGGTCAAGGGCAGACGTGGGCTCGTCGAAGAGAATCACCTCGGGGTGCATGGCCAGGCAGCGGGCGATGGCCACACGCTGTTTCTGCCCGCCGGAGAGGTCGGAAGGCATCGCATGGGCCTTCTCAGCCAGACCTACCTTGCGCAGCAGCGTCATGGCCTCCTCTTCGGCTTCCTGCTTGGTGATGTTACGCAGCAACAGCGGCACCATGGTGATATTGTCGAGGATGGAGAGGTGCTCGAAGAGGTTGAAGCTCTGGAACACCATGCCCACCTTCTGGCGCAGCTTGTTGAGCGGGTAGCCTTTGGCGAGGATGTTTTCGCCGTCAATGATAATCTCGCCACTCGTCGGCGCATCCAGCATGTTGAAGGCGCGCAGGAGGGTGCTCTTGCCTGTACCGGAAGGCCCGATGATGCTGATGACTTCGCCCTTGGAAATCTCGCAGTTGATATCTTTCAACACCTGCAGCTTCGTGCCGTCAGGGTTGGTGAATGTCTTGGAAAGATGGTTTATCGTAATCATTATCGCTTATTTTTTCTTTGGTTTTACAATCAAGTCCAAAACCTTTCCCAGCAGCCATGCCAGGAGGAAGTAGAGGACCGTAACGATGAGCAGCGGGAAAAGGGCGTCGAAGGTGCGGGTGCGGATGATGTCGCTGGCGCGGGTGAGGTCCTGGATGGCGATGTAACCCACGATGGAAGTGGTTTTCACCAGCGAGATGGCCTCGCCCTTATAAACGGGCATCACGTTGTGCAATGCCTGCGGGGCCACCACATGGCGGAAAGTCTGCCATTTGGAAAGTCCCAAGGCCAGCCCCGCCTCGCTCTGTCCCTTCCCCACGGCACCGATGGCCGTGCGGAACATCTCGCTCACATAGGCGGCGAAATTCATCGCAAAGGCTATCACAGCCACGGCCGTACCGCCCATGCCCGTCGGTGCCAGCACCACATAGAACATAATCATCAGGAATACCAGCATTGGAATGCCACGCATGAGGTCGATGTACACCTTGGCCGTGCCAGCGACCCAATGGCGGCGGCTCATGCGCATCCAGCAGATACCGGCACCGATGAGCGAACCCAGCAGGATGGCAAGCACAGAGATCTTCACCGTCTCCCACAGTCCGTCTGTGATATACTTCCAACGGCTCTCGACAATGAGGTTGTCATAGACCATCTCTTTCATACGGGTGAAAAAGCCCGTGGAGGCATTTGATTTCTCGTCTCTTACATAATATCCTGCACGGATATTGACATGGCTGGATGTGAAATCCATAGTCTTCTGGCGTTCTTCAGTGATGAAGACACCGCCGGTAAAAATGTCTATCTTGTGCGTCAACAGTGCCGTAACGGCCGAGGATATGGGATAGAACTCAATCAACACCGGACGTCCTGCATAACGGCTGAAACGTTGGAGCAGTTCCGGTTCGAAGCCGCGCCATTCGCCCCCCACCTGATAATCCATAGGCGGCAATTCCGCTGCAGCGCCGATGCGGATCGGCTTGCCTGTGGGCACCGGCCCTATGTCTGGTATTGTTGTCCCGGTATAGTCCTTGCACAGGAACCAACGGTCATGGATTTCCTGCATCTCTCCGGTGGCGATAAGCGAGTCGATAAAATGACTCAGCGAGTCGCGCAACCCTGTATCTTCTTTTCTCAGGGGGAATCCGCAAGGTATCGCTTCGTCTCCATAAAAGGCTACGCGGATTCCGAGCTGTTTCATCTTATCGGGCATGATGCTGCTTTCGTCTTCAACGAATACATCCACTTTGCCCTGCGAGAGAGCCATCAAGGCATCGCTTGTTACGTTAAACTGTTTTATAGTGAGGTCAGTACGCGTGGACAGACGCACGTCGTGGGCATTGCCAGTCACCACTCCCACCGTCAGCCCCGCAAGGTCAGCCTCCGAGTGCATTTCTTTTTGCTGCTGATTTCCAGCACAACCTACAAGGCATAGTGCCAAAAGAAAAATGTAAATTCTATTCGCCATATATTTTAAATATTAGATTTTTAACCGACATTATCGCACTTAAGATCCATGGTGATGGTGATTAAGCCTGTCATAGTTGTTTTATTTTTTCCAAAAAAATTGCAAAAATATA
>CAJODA010000112.1:2676-8437 GCA_905233745.1 uncultured Bacteroidales bacterium | reverse complement strand
CCGCTCCGAGAAATTCCGGCGGACAATCTATATTGAGCTTGTCGATTGCGGGATTGGGATAAATCCTGAAACTCTCTTCGGACAAATTCGGCACATCATCAGGATTGTCAGAGATGCCAAACTGGCTCAAGTAGGGAAGAAGATATTCGCGCAAATCCAACCGCTGGAGTACTGGTGGAATGTCAATTGTAAAACCCATCATGGGAACCGAAGTGCTCTCGTTAGTGATGTAGTAATCCAAGGCATTGTGTGTAGCAACAGCTTCAATCTGAGCCCGGGTCGAGAAATCGAAATCCAGTCGCCGTTTATTACCCGAAAAGAATCTATTTCCTTGAAAATCATACAATAATATCATAAACGGATGAAGCGACGACAATAAATTCAATGAGTCATAATCATAGCCACAGAGAACAACCAGTCGATATTCAGGCATGTATGCTGCTCCCGTAACCAGTCCACCCACATTATAGCTTTCTTGCCGGCGCGCGATGTGGGTGCCGAGGGTCTTGGGGATACTGTAAATCGTGGTTTGCGTGGAGCCCCATTCCTTGGTGAACATATAGATGCTGTCGTCGGAAACGATAAACGCCTCGCAATCAAAGTCGGTGGCCTGGGGATTGGGTGTAAAATCCGTTTGGTCTTGGTATGAAAACGCTATCGTATCCATCTCAACAGATTGATTCAGAATGGATTCCTTACAGATTCTCAAAATATGGAGATCCTGCCGGTTACCGTTGTTATTGCCCACATCACCGAAATACAAGTAGAGACTGTCTTGGGAGATTTCCTCCACATCATCATTTCGGAGGCCGTTGATACAGAAGGTTTCCATGAGGTACGCGCTGGTGGAGTCAATGTGATAAAGGCAACTGTCTTTGTGATCGTTAAAGGTCCAATAACCATTGTCCCAGTAGAGCAGAGACGAGGATCCCTGCATTAGTGAATCCAGCAAACCCACCCCATCCGCTGTTATGATGGTCGTGGCATACACGCATCCCCCGTCGTTGCTAGTGGCATTGGGATTGTAATTGACTGCCAGCGAATCGGTGCATCCGCACACCTGGGCCTGGACGCAAAAGGCGGTGGCGGCAAGGAGTAGACAGAGAGCAACGACATTTCGCATAGCAAACAATAGCAGGTGCAAAGGTACATTTTTTTCATCATTGTGGCATTTATGAAATTATTTGCTACTTTTGCTTCATTGTCCTTTCCGTCCGCTGCGTGAAAGATTAAATCTGTTTTGTTTATTGCCAACGATTGAATTTCGCGGCGTGGGACGAAACGCAGTTGTCCCCACATCAAAAATTATTCAGCCGAATAAAGGTAAAATCGTATCTTTGCGGCTGAATAATTTTTGTATTTATGAAGAGTCTTATTGTTGCAAGAGAAAAGGAACAAGCTGAACTTAAGCGGCTTATAGACGAGCCTACGGCACAACTGCTAGCTGTGTATGGTCGTCGAAGAACGGGAAAAACGTTCCTTGTAAGAGAATATTTCAACGATACTTTCACCTTTAAGCATACCGCCGTATCACCATTGGAGCTGCAGGAACGGGATGACGGGGAACTGATATACCGCATACAACTAAACGAATTCGCGGTTTCGCTCCGAAAGTATGGCAGCAAGGACGACACGCCTATCAAAGATTGGTTCGAGGCCTTCCATCGTCTGGAAGCCCTATTGGACAGCAAGCGCAAGAAAGGGAAGTTGGTGGTCTTCATCGATGAACTACCTTGGCTCGACACTCCCAGGGCGGGATTCCTGTCAGCTTTCGAACATTTCTGGAACGACTGGGGCTCGGGGAAACACAACCTATTGTTTATTGTGTGCGGATCAGCAACCAGCTGGATGCTTGACAATTTGGTCAATAACAAAGGTGGCCTCTACGGTCGCTCAAACTGCGAGATGCATATCCATCCGTTTACGTTGAATGAAACAGAACGGTATTTGCAATGGAGAGGACTGACATTCGACCGTTATGACACGGTACAAGCGTATATGCTGACGGGCGGAGTGGCCTATTATCTGTCGTACTTCAAACCAGGAAAGTCGCTGGCACAGAATGTCGATGAGGTTTTCTTTTCGGCTGACGGATTCATGCAAAAGGAATACGACCGGCTGTTCACCTCGTTGTTTGCCGATAATGAAGGTTATAGGCGCATTGTGGAGGTGCTGGGTTGCAATAGATATGGGCTGACGCGCGAAGTCATCTCGGAGAAAGCGGGTGTGTCGCTGGGCGGCACACTGAGCAACATGCTGAAATCTTTGGTGCAAAGCGACTTGGTGAGCACCTATTGGAACTTCGGCGAATCGAAGAAGACGCAATATTACAAACTGACTGACATGTTTTGCCTGTTTTATCTGGGCTTCGTGCAGCGCAACCCCACCACCAACCGCACCTTCTGGAACGACAATCAGAACAGCCCGCGACTGATCTCGTGGCGGGGAAGGGCATTTGAGGACGTGTGCTTTGTGCATCAGCAGCAGGTGAAACGGGCTGTGGGAATCGAAGGGGTACAGGCTGAGGTGTATCCTTGGCATACAACAGGTGATGCCGCAAGCCCAGGAGCGCAGATCGACATGCTCATTGACAGGGCTGACCGGGTGGTGAACCTGTGCGAGATGAAGTTCACACAGAGTAACTATACGATTTCGAAGGAATACGACGATCGGCTGCGGACAAAGATTTCGGTTCTGTTAGAAATGACAGGCGGCAAGCGGAATGTGGTGGTGACTTTAGTGACCACCTACGGGCTGAAAACGAACATGTATAGCGGCCGAGTCCAGCGCGTAGTAACAATGGATGAGCTGTTCAAGTGACAAATATCACTGGGCGACGACGATCTGAGCTCCACTAATGCCTCGAGTCTTTTCGTCCGCTGCGGCAGGATTAAACCTATTTTGTTCATTGCCAACGATTGAATTTCGCGGCGGCACGCATCGTGTTCCATCACAAATTACTCCTACGCCGCAATTTTCTTCCACCGCACAACCCTTCCCAGGGGCCAACGCCCCTGACTACCAAGCCCGGCAGACCTACGGCCTGCCCTTTCCCAGCATTTGCCTCAATGCGGGGAATTTTCCAAACGCATGACCGTACAAATGCACGCGGTAGCCCAGGGTAAGGCACACGGTACGGGTGCCGCCACCCTGGGGATATGCGGCCCCGCCGCATAATCGCGGCGTAGGACACACGTGCACCGAAGCAACCATTTCGCCGCCGCGAAAGGGAGATATTTACCAATCTGATATTAAAACGATTATTTACATCCAGCCTTTATATACGGTAGCAAATATTTTCGCAAATCCAACCGGTACAGCTGTGCCGGAAAATCGAAGGTAATCCCCATCTTGGTGGTGGTGAAATGCTCGCAAGTGAGGTAGAAATCCAGTCCGTTTGAGGTGGCTATGCCCTCAATCTGAGCCTTGACTCCGGAGCCGAAGTCCAAGCGCCGCTTGTTGCCCGAAAAGAAAAAACCATCCTTATAATCATAAAGCAATACAATAAAAGGGTGCAATGCCGACAAAATGTTCCGCTTGTCATAATCGTAGCCACAAAGGACAACCAATTGATGTTCAGGAATGTATGCAGCACCCGTAATCAGCCCTTTCACGTCATAGGTCTCACGCCGATGCGCAATATGGGTGCCAGGCGTTTTGGGGAGACTGTAAATGGTGGTCTTACGGGAAACCCATTGCTTGGTAAAGAGATAGATACTGTCTTTCGTAACCACAAACGCCTCACAATCAAAGTCAGTGGCATTCAGCCGGGCCGTGAAATCGGTTTGATCTTCGTATGAGAACCGGATGGTATCAACCTTATAAACTTTATTCTGAATGGCATCCTTTCTGACACGCAGGATTTGGAGATCCTTTCTTTTCCCGCTATTATTGCCTATATCGCCAAAATACAGATACTGATCATCTTGTGAAATTTCTTCGGTGTCGCAATTCCGTATTTTATTCATACAAACATTCTCCGCTGTGGCTGCATTTGTGCTGTCAATCCGATAGAGACAAGGGGCATTGTGATCATTGTATGTCCAATAGTTATTGTTCCAATAGAACAGCGAGGAGGTTCCTTGTATCAGGGAGTCCAGCATACCCGACACCTCAGCCTTGATGACTGAGTGAGCATACTTGCATGTCCCATCGTTAACCGTGGCCTTGCCATTGTAGTTCCGGGCCATCGGGTCGGTGCACCCGCACACCTGGGCGGCACACACCTGAACGGTTGCCACAACCAGAGCGAGAGCGAGAATGTATTGGCAATACTTTTTCATACGGCAAAAATAGGATTTTTTGTCATCAACATCGGTCAGGATTATTATCAAGTTATGATTAAATAAAGTCCAGCCACCAAAACGGGTTTCAATAATTTGTATATTTGTCACGTCAAACAAAAAACTGCATTGAGAGTTTATATTTAAAACATTTTTTCCATGAAAAACGATATTTACACCTATCCCTACGCCATCAATGAGAACGGAGTACCTGTTCATATTGAAGACATTTCAATAGAGAACAGACATGACCACCATTATCATTGTTATGGTTGTGAAGCAGAATTATTTCCAGTACTCGGAAAAAAACGAAAACATCATTTTCGACACGAAAAAGGGTGTACTTGTGACCCCAATCGATATCTACATGAATTTGCCAAAGCAACAATAAAGAAAAAATTTGACGAGAATGATACATTTGTTGTGAAATATAATGCATATCAAAAATGCAAGAAATCCGATGAATGTGTTTTTTTCCAAAAATATCATTGGCCTGAATGTGAGCGGGATGGGCTTTACGAAATCGACTTGAAAAAATTCTACGACACATGCACACCCGAAAAAGGTTTTTATGAAGACTTGCCCGATGGAAGGAAACGATATGTTGCTGATCTTCTTTTAAAGCACAGTCAAAAACCTGAAAACAAACAAATTTGCATTGAGGTTTGGGTCACACATGAATGTACAGATGATAAAAAACAAAATGCAGGTCGAATCATCGAAATTAAAATTCTGAAAGAAAAAGACGCATTTCGCCCGATAATTGAAAGTGATGATGAAGAATTGCCTATTCGTTTTTTTAAATTCAAAAAATCCGTTTTAACAGAGCCATCACACTTACTTAAACATATTAAAGTCGTTAAAAACGACAACGTGCCTAAGCGGGAAAGCAAAGAATGCTGTTGTTCTGATGGTCTTACTTATGATAATGATAGTATTTATGAGGTAATAATAGATCCTATATTGAAAAATGATGAAGAAAATATTCTATTTGCAGCATTATGCAATCAAAGTGGGACTGACATTATAATTCCCAATCATATTGTTTGTAAACATGGTCTATGGGTAAGATCTAGATATCGTAGGTATATCTCTTGTCGCCAAAACAAATGTTGTTTTCAAAATGATTTAAATAAATGCAACCAAATAATAAAAGAATACGGAAAAGTTGTTTTAGGCGAAAAAAAAAGGAAAAACACCATTGGATAATCATAATTCTTAACTATCATAATCCGTAATGGAATTGATAAAGAATACGTGAACATTTGACTTCTAAAATAACGCTCCACTCTTCCAACGACTGAATTTCGCGGCGGCGCGCGTCGTGTTCCATCGCAAATTTCTCCTACGCCGCAATTTTCTTCCACCGCACAACCCTTCCCAGGGGCCGACGCCCCTGACTACCAAGCCCGGCAGACCTACGGCCTGCCCTTTCCCAGCATTTGCCTCAATGCGGGGAATTTTCCAAACGCATGACC
>CAJODA010000112.1:0-2654 GCA_905233745.1 uncultured Bacteroidales bacterium | reverse complement strand
GGTAGCCCAGGGTAAGGCACACGGTACGGGTGCCGCCACCCTGGGGATATGCGGCCCCGCCGCATAATCGCGGCGTAGGACACACGTGCACCGAAGCAAACATTTCGCCGCCGCGAAAGGATGTCGCTAAGTCAAATGCTTGCCACAAATCTCCGAACCTGTCGGCTCACCACATCTCTTCCGACCATCCATGGCCGATGTCCCAGTGAACATCTACTACAAAATCAAAATCCTCCGGGAGGTTGAATTCATCCTCTAATGTCTCACGGAATTGCTGCTGATCAACCAGCTGTCCCTGAACACCCTCAATCAACCAATGCCCCACATAAACCTGAAATTTTCCGGTCTCCTCATCCAAAAAAATACGGCCACGGGGTATCATTGTGTAGTTGTGCTCTCCGTAAAAAATGGATGTCTCATCATTTTTTGATCGTGCACGATGGTGCTGTTTTTGCCAATAGGTTTTATGCAACTTGTCAATTGTGGCCTTCCCATTTATAAAAACAGCCATTTCAGCATCCTTCTTCTCAACCCCGAACAAAGTATCGCTCATTATGTCGTACCAGAAAATGCCTACCTTGGGTTTTCCGTTGTCCATAAAACCCTTCATAGCAAGGCAAACATTCTTATGCTCCTGTTCGTTAGAATAATGTATATCGTTCTTATCCGCTGTCATCTTTGAATTTTTTGCTCGGCAAAAATACATTTTTCATCCTTTCCTCACCTCCTTCACCACCACTCTTCCTTCCATCACACAAAATTTCACCTCGTAACCCTCGAACGGGAACCCATACACGCGGGTTTCATCGTCGTGGTAGGCGGGGCGCGGGTCCTGCGCAAGCACCTGCCTCAACTTCTCCATTGTGGCTTTGGGCATCTTTTTGGCTATCTCCTCCGGAATCTCCACTTCCACCAGATAATCCTCGTGCTCCTGCGTGAACCCTTTGGTGGCCTCCGGGTGGCAGTCGGTGGTGAGCAGATAGGGCTTGATGTCGTAAATCGGCGTGCCGTCCATGAGGTCCGCACCACCCACAAGGAGCGTCGGATTCTTGGGCGACAGGTCAACCTCAATGAGCTCCACACAAGAGAGCCCGATGGGATTGGGACGGAAGGGCGAGCGCGTGGCAAACACACCCATCCGCTTGTTGCCCCCGAGCCGCGGGGGACGCACAGTAGGCGACCACTGTCCCTGACGAACCTCCGAGAAACCCCAAATCAGCCAAATGTGCGAGAACGCTTCCATGCCGCGCAGTGCCTCCGCGTTGCGGTACTCCGGCTCAAAAACGATACGCGTGCGCAACGACGGCACCAGCCCGCTCTGCCGCGGGATGCCGAACTTGGAGGGGAATTCACTGTGTGCGTATGCGATGGTGGTTAGGTTCATGAGGTGAAGGGTAAAGTGGGTACAAGAGGTGAAAGGGGTGCAGCAGATTGTGAGGATGCAAAGATGCGAAAAAAATCAAAGTCAACAGAAGGGAAGGACTTTGAGCCTGATTTCTTCCATTTTTCATTTAACAATCAATTCTTAAAAAACCTCACTGATATTGATTATGAATAAGATATCTTTTTCTTTTTAAGATATGGATGTTAAAAAATACCGTTTTTTCGTATGGTAAAAAAACGTATCTTTGCGCTCACATAACTCTAAAAAACTAACCTATGGAAAAAGAAGAATTACAAAGCAGCGTGAATGCCGAAAAGTTGAAAGTACTGAATTCCACGCTGGAAAAATTGGAAAAACAATTTGGGAAAGGCTCCATCATGCGCATGGGCGACACCAAAGTTGAAGATATGGACGTCATCTCTACCGGCTCCATCGGACTGGACGCCGCACTGGGTGTTGGAGGACTTCCGAAGGGACGAATCATTGAAATTTACGGACCTGAATCTTCTGGTAAGACCACCCTTGCAATCCATGCCATTGCCGAAGCGCAGAAGAACGGCGGCATTGCCGCATTCATCGACGCGGAGCACGCCTTCGACCGCTTCTATGCTGAAAAACTGGGCGTGAACACTTCCGACCTGCTGATTTCCCAGCCCGACAACGGTGAGCAAGCTTTGGAGATTGCGGATAACCTCATCCGTTCCGGCGCCATCGACATCATTGTCATCGACTCTGTGGCTGCCCTTACCCCAAAGAGCGAGATTGAGGGCGACATGGGTGATTCAAAGGTTGGCCTTCAGGCACGTTTGATGTCACAAGCCCTGCGTAAGCTGACAGCGACCATCAACAAGACCGGTTGCTGCTGCATTTTCATAAACCAGTTGCGTGAGAAGATCGGCATTCTGTTTGGGAATCCTGAGACCACAACGGGTGGTAACGCGCTGAAGTTCTACGCTTCCGTGCGTCTTGACATCCGCCGCCAAGCCCAGATCAAAGACGGAGACACCTCCATCGGCAACCACGTCAAGGTGAAAATTGTGAAGAACAAAGTCGCTCCCCCATTCCGCACGGCCGAATTTGACATCATGTTCGGCGAGGGCATCTCCAAACGCGGCGAAATCATTGACCTCGGCGTGGAATACGGCATCATCAAGAAGGCCGGTTCCTGGTTCTCCTACGGCGACACCAAGCTGGCACAGGGCCGCGAGGGCGTGAAGCAACTGCTGGCCGACAATCCTGAACTTTGCGATGAATTGGAAGCCAAAATCCG
>CAJODA010000111.1 GCA_905233745.1 uncultured Bacteroidales bacterium | reverse complement strand
GGCAGCAGCAAAATGTCCACGCCGGCCAGTAAAGCCTTTATTTCTACATCTCCTTCAAACTGGTTCTGTTTGCGAACGCCTTGCATCTCCATTCCGTCGGTGATAATCATGCCAGTGTAGCCATAATCGCGTTTCAGCAGTTCGGACACGATGGGGAAGGAGAGGGAGGACACGGCTCCCTGGGTGCTGTCGAGGGCGGGAATGTTGAGGTGCGCTACCATAATCATGTCCACATCCTGGTTGATGAGCTGGCGGTAGGGATAGAGTTCCAATTCGTCCAGTTCAATACGGCTTTTGTTGATGACCGGTAAACCCAGATGTGAGTCGGTCTCCGTGTCGCCATGACCCGGAAAGTGCTTGAGGCATCCGATGACACCCCCATCTTGCATACCTTTGAGATAGAGGGCTGCCTTGGCTGTCACCTTGTCTCGGCTTTCTCCAAACGAACGGCTGTTGATGACAGGGTTGCGGGCGTTGTTGTTGATGTCGACGCAGGGTGCGAAGTTGAGATTTATACCGACGGCTTTGCACTGGGCCGCCACTTCAAGTCCCATTTGGTAGATCAGGGAGTCGTTTTTTGGCGAGAGAGCGCCGAGTGTCATCTGTCGCGGGAATGCCGTACAGCTGTCAAGTCGCATGGCGGGTCCCCATTCGCCATCAATGGACACGAACATCGGCACTTTGCTGAGCGCCTGCATCTGGTTGGTGAGGGCGGCCTCGCGCACGGGCCCGCCCTTGAAGAAGCACACGCCTCCCGGCTGGTAGCGTGCGATGTCGTCCAGCATGGCCTTGGTCTCCGCCGCCGTGCCCGTGGAACTCACGCGCACAATCATCAGCTGCGCGATTTTCTCCTCCAACGTCATCTTGGAGAGCATTGATTCGGCACGCGACTGCGCAAGCACCGATGCCGCTGACAATAAAAATGCCAGCGAAAGCAAGATAACTTTACATACACCCCGTTTCATGACAGGATGTTTTAAAATTCCATGGGCTCATACAGTCCCTGCTCGTTGATTTTGATGAAATCGGCCATGGAATACTGGCTGAACTCCGGCGCAATCTTGCCCGGACTGTCCATTTTGATCTCCTTGGTTTCCCAGTTGATGGCCATTACCACATCGGTAGGATATTGAGTGTGGTGCGCAAGATATTCTTTCACAGCGTTATATAATTCTTCGCTGAGTTCATGAAAACGATTGGTTTCTTCCATAGGTGGTATAGTTTTTTTATGGTTGCAAAAGTAGTGAAAAATGGCTAAGGTTTATTCTGGCATCCTTTTCACGAAAAACTGGAATTTTTGTTCGATTTTTTTGTTCTGTGTTTTCAGAACAATGTAGTAGATGACGACGAATGCGATGCTGACGATGACACCGGCAAGCTCGTTTTTGGTGATGGCGTAGGTGCCGAACAGGGCAATCATCAGTATCAGGAAGGGCAGGAGATAAGCTAAAACAACGGCCTTGTTGCCCGCTGAACCCTTAAGGACCAGTTGCACTTTTTCACCTGGCTTGAATTGCTCTCCGTAAAGACTTTGCGCGGTAACGGTCTCCCGCCTGTGGTCGGTGGGGATGCAGATGCTCTTGGCGTGGCATTCGCTGCACGCCGAACTGACGATGATTTCCACTTCGATGTTGTCCCCGTTCACGGCCCGGACAATGCCCTCTTTGCAAATGGTGTCTTCGGTCATATTATTCAACATTCAAAAATTTTGACTCCTTCAATCTATTCTTCTTGTTCGTAATAATAGGAATAATCAATGCCTTTCATAAAGATTTCGCGATCATTGATTTGGTCCGTCATTGACTGTTTTAGCAATGTACGGATTTTGCTGCTGTTCAAATGGCTATCTATCATGGCATCCAGGTATTCACGTTTGTTAATCTTGCTCCAATCCACGCATAAACCCAGACGTTTCTTGAAAATAAGATCGAGCCAGATACGGGTGCTCCGTCCGTTTCCCTCCATGAAAGGGTGTGCTACATTCATTTCCACATATTTGTCCACAATCTCATCGAAGGTCGTTTCTGGCATCTGTTCAATGGTTTTCAAGTTTTGATGCAGATGCTCTGCGAGACAAAACAGTGTATTTCCCTTGGAAATGTTTTTGGTGCGAAGTTTGCCAGCAAAATCGTAAAGTCCTCCAAAGAGGTAGGCATGTATTTGTTGGAGTGCTTTGATGGTACCCACATCCTGATTGGCTACCAGGTTGCTTTCCATGAAGGTGTACGCTTTCTTGCGGCTCTGCCCGTCAATCGTGTTGTCGCTGTACGTAAACCAGTCCAGGAATAGGATGGCTTTGTTATTAGGATAATGTTTGGATAATGTCTGGACACAATCCAGATCAAGTGCGTCTGCAGAGCGTTGTTTCCCATCGGGAGCCTCGAATTTGAATTCGTGAGTGACACTCACGAGTTGGATGCCTTCAGAAAATAGTTTTTTTTTCAGCCAGCGCCAGTAGTTACCTGCTTTCACATAGTCGGTTTCATCGTTAATGGCTCGGATAATGTCAATGGCTGAAAACCACCATTTGTTGTTGATCTCATCCCAAACGGCTCGCACTTCATGGTCTTTGTAGAATCGGATTGATTTCTTATTCATTGGATATTTTGTTTTCTTATTCAAATAACATTCGAAACATCTCCTCCACTTTGGTGATGGGGATGATGCGGATATGATAATCTTGGATGTTGATTCCTTTGAGGTTGTATTTGGAGACGAACATGCGGGTGAATCCGAGCTTGTCGGCCTCGGCGATGCGCTGGACGATGCGGGTCACGGGGCGCACCTCGCCGCTGAGGCCCATCTCGCCCGCGAAGCAGGTCTTGGCGTCAATGGCGATGTCGGTGGCGGAGGAGAGAATGGCGGCCACGATGGCCAGGTTGATGGCGGGGTCCTCCACGCGCACGCCGCCCGCGATGTTGAGGAACACGTCCTTGGCCCCGAGCTTGAAGTGGCATCGCTTCTCCAACACGGCCAGCAGCATGTTCATCCGGCGGATGTCGTAGCCTGTGGCGGAACGTTGCGGCACGCCATAAACGGCGGAACTGACCAGTGCCTGCGTCTCGATCATCATCGGGCGGTTGCCCTCCAGGATGCAGGCCACGGCGTTGCCGCTATAGTCTTCCTCGTGTTGCGAGAGCAATATCTCTGAAGGATTGTGGATTTCATTGAGCCCGCTTTGTGTCATCTCGAAGATGCCCATCTCGGAGGTGGATCCGAAGCGGTTCTTGATGCAGCGCACGATGCGGTAGCCGTAGTGCTGGTCGCCCTCGAACTGTAGCACGGTATCCACAATATGCTCTAGAATCTTGGGTCCGGC
>CAJODA010000110.1 GCA_905233745.1 uncultured Bacteroidales bacterium | reverse complement strand
TCGAACCCCCGAAACCTTTCGGTTTAACGGTTTTCAAGACCGCCGCTATCGACCACTCAGCCATATCTCCGCTGCAAAAGTACAACTTTTTACTTTCACACAAGCATTTTGGGCAAAAAAAATTTTTTTTGTGTATTTTTGCAGCATCAATACTCTTAATTATGAAAAAACTAGTTCTATTTTTTGCCCTATTGACCATCGCCGCTACGGGCATGGCCCAGAAAAAAGCCATCCAGTCCGTGTTGTCATACACCACTTTCAATGTGCCGGGCGACAAACCCTATATCGAAACCGCCCTTGCTTTCGATTGCTCAAGTCTTGTTTACAAAGAGATTGAAACACTCCGATATCAAGCCACCGTTGAAGTGCAAATCATCTTCAAACAGGGTGAAAAAGTGTGCAACTTCTCGAAAATCGCCCTCGATAGTCCCATCATCTCCGACACTGTCAATAACTTCGGCGCTTTCATCGACCAGCAGCGCTTCGCCCTTGACAATGGCGAATACCTTATGGAGATTACCGTGAAGGACCTGAACAACCTCAAGCAAATGCACTTCACGTCAGAACAAACCATCGTGATCGATTACCCCAAGGATAAGCCTGCGGTCTCAGACATCCTGATGGTCGATAGCTATAGTAAGGCCTCAACCCCTTCGGAGTTCACGAAAAACGGCTATGACATCATGCCGAGGTTCTATTCCTCCTATCTGGCAAACGCAAAATCACTCACCTTCTATGCCGAATTGTACAACATAGACAAGGTCTATCCCACCGAAGGCAAATACTTGGTGAATTATTACATCAAGTCATACGAGACCTCCAAGAAGATGAAGGGCTTTGACTTTGTGAAGCGTATGGATGTCAGCAACGTCAACGTTCTGCTCAACACAATCGATATCAGCGAACTGCCGTCTGGCAACTATTACCTCGTGGTGGAGATGCGTGATAGGGACAACCAACTGTTGGCCTCAAACAGTGCCTTTGTTCAGCGTTACAACCCCGGTTGCGAGGTCGACATGGAGGACATCGCTTCGATGGATGCCAACAATACCTTCACTGCTGAAATCAAAAACCTCGATACCATCCGAGAGTATCTCCGATGCTTGTTCCCCCGTTGCTCCGAGGCTGAAAACAATTACATTGGGAATCTCGTGAAAACCGACGACCTGAAGACCATGCAGCAATTCCTTTATACTTTCTGGGCGACGCGTTCACCACTCAACCCTCGTGACGCATGGCAAGAATACTATGCCCAAGTCCTGAGAGTCAATGCGTCCTATAATACCAGAAACAAGAAAGGCTACTTGACTGACCGTGGTTACATCTATCTGAAATATGGCACCCCCGATAAGATTTGCGAAGAGCCGTTTGAGCCGGGTGCCTATCCATACGAGATATGGCACTACTATGAGGTGGCTGGACAGCGCAACAAGCATTGCGTGTTCATGTCGCAGGATATGGTTACCAACGACTACCAGCTGATCCATTCCGACATCATCGGCGAGGTGAACAATCCCCGTTGGCAAATGATGATCTATTCCCGCTTCTATGGACCTGACTACACGGGCGATATCATCGATCAGACGGAGGCTCCGGGTGCCTGGGGTTCTCGTGCTGGCGACTTGTACAGAAATCCCAGATAAGCGATGGCGAAACTCGGATTTCATATCATAAGGTTGTGGATGGCTTTCCTTTCGATCCATCCCTATTGGCTTTTGTATCTGAAGTCCGATTGTTATTGCTTTTTGATCTATCATCTGTTGCGCTATCGCCGTAAGGTGGTCAGACAGAATTTATTACGCTCATTTCCGGAGAAGGATGCCAAGGAAATCAAAAGCATAGAGCATCGTTTTTACCATAATCTCTGCGACTTGGTTGTGGAGGCTCCGAAGATGATGCGCAAGGGCGATCATGGCTATCAAAGCCGTATTGCCTTTACCAATGTGGAACTGGTGCAACAGCTTTACGAACAGGGCAGGAACGTATTCTATGCACTTCCGCATTCAGGGAATTGGGAGTGGTTCGCCAAAATGATGCCCAAGCTCACTCCCCATAGAAGCATCGCCATATACAAGATGGTGCAAAATCCCACCTTTGAGCAGCTGATGTATTACCTTCGCACGTGTGACTGTGGGTTGGAGATGATGGAATCGAAAACGGTGATGCAGCGATTGGCGGAAATGTGCGACAGCAAAAATGCCGTGCTCTTGATGGGTGACCAAACCTCACTGGGCAAGTCATACGACTACTGGACGGAGTTCCTCCATCAGGACACTTGTTGGTTTACAGGTATCGAACGCCTTGCCAAGAAATTGGACTATTCAATTGTATTCGTTGACATGAGACGGACAAGCAGAGGCCATTATGAGGTGCGTTTTGAGCTGATCGTTGACAATCCAAAGGAGATGAATGACGGTGAAATCATGGAACGTTATGTGCGTAGCGTGGAACGTTTCATCCAATCCAATCCTGACAACTGGCTGTGGTCGCACCGCCGGTGGAAACACAGCAGGGATCAACAGGCATGAAAAAGGTAGCGGTTGTCATATTGAACTATAACGGCAAGAAGTTCCTTGGACAGTTCCTGCCTAACGTCATTGAGAACACTAATGCCGACTTGGCCGACATTGTGGTTGCCGACAATGCCTCCACGGATGGCTCGGTTGACTTCATGCGTGAACGTTTTCCCGAGATTAGACTCATCGAAAATGGCTATAATGGAGGGTTCGCCACGGGTTACAACATGGCGCTCGGGCAAATTGAAGCGGAATATTTCGTGCTGCTGAACTCAGATATTGAGGTGACTCCGCATTGGATTGAACCTGTCGTAGAGTTGATGGATGCCGACCGAAACATCGCCGCTTGCCAGCCAAAGATCCTGTCCTATTTTGAAAAGCAGAAGTTTGAGTACGCTGGCGCTTCAGGTGGATTCATCGACAGGTATGGCTATCCGTTCTGTCGAGGACGGCTCTTCCAGCATTTGGAAGAGGATCTCGCCCAATACGATGACCATTGTGAGGTTTTTTGGGCTACTGGGGCATGCATGTTTGTCCGTGCTGACCTGTATCTCAAGCATGGCGGCCTTGACGATTCGTTTTTCGCCCATATGGAGGAGATAGACTTCTGCTGGAGGATGAAGAATCTGGGTTATTCGATCTATTGCTGTCCCCAGTCGAAGGTGTATCATATCGGTGGAGGCACTTTGCCTAAGAGCTCGTCACGCAAGACTTATCTGAACTTCAGGAATAATCTATCGTTGATTTACAAGAACTTGCCTTCGAAACATGTGTCGTGGATTGTGGCCTACCGCATTCTTCTCGATTGGGTGGCGGCTATCAAGTTCCTGTTTGGCGGTGGCCTGAAGGACTTTTGGGCGGTCATCCGG
>CAJODA010000109.1:3477-4226 GCA_905233745.1 uncultured Bacteroidales bacterium | reverse complement strand
GGACAAGAGCTCGCGTCCCGCCATCAAAGGCAAGTGCGAGAACATCGCCGATTACGACACCGTGTGGATCGGTTTCCCCGTGTGGTGGTACACCGCCCCCACCATCGTCAACACCTTCATCGAAGCCCACGACCTCAGCGGCAAGGTGCTCAACGTTTTCGCCACCAGCGGCGGCAGCGGCGTGGAAGGATCCGCCAGCGACCTCAAAAAAGCGTATCCGCAGTACACATGGGGCGAAAGCCGATTGATGAATTAGTTTCAAGTTTCAAGATATTGAAGAGAAATGAGAAAAGCAGCATTATTGGTAGTTGCGGCATTGATGCTTGCCGCCTGCGGAAACAAAAATCAAGAACAAAAACAGGATAATATGAAACAGGAATTGCAATTGACTCAGGAATGGGACAAGGTGTTCCCGCAGAGCGACAAGGTTGATCACAAGAAGGTCACCTTCAAGAACCGCTTCGGTATCACGCTGGCGGCCGATATGTACACGCCGAAGAATGCCGCAGGCAAACTGCCCGCCATCGCTTGCAGCGGTCCTTTTGGTGCCGTGAAAGAGCAGTCAAGCGGTCTCTATGCCCAGACGCTGGCCGAGCGAGGCTTCGTGACCATCGCCTTCGACCCGTCATATACTGGTGAGAGCGGCGGCGAACCGCGCTATGTGTCGTCGCCCGACATCAACACGGAGGATTTCAGCGCCGCCGTCGACTTCCTGTCTTTGCAGAACAATGTTGACCCTGATCGCATCG
>CAJODA010000109.1:0-3458 GCA_905233745.1 uncultured Bacteroidales bacterium | reverse complement strand
CCTCAACGCCGCCGCCCTCGACCCACGTATCAAAGCCACCGTGGCCTCCACAATGTACGACATGAGCCGTGTAATGCAGAACGGTTATCACGATGACGGTGACAGCAAAGAGACTCGCAACGCAATGCGCAAAGCTATGGCCGAACAACGGCTCATCGACTGCCGCAACGGATCGTATGAACGTGCAGGTGGCGTGGTGGAAGACCCGACTGATGCGCCGTGGTTCATACAGCAGTACCATGCCTACTACAAGACTCCGCGTGGCTATCACGCCCGTTCGCTCAACAGCAACGAGGGCTGGAACAAAACCTCCGCCCTTCCATGGCTCAATGCCGGTTTCCTCAAGTTCATCAACGAAATTGACAATGCCGTGCTGATTCTGCATGGCGAAAAAGCACACAGCCGCTATTTCGGCATCACTGCCTACGAGAACATGACGGGCGCGAAAGTCGAACTGCAAGGACAAGACGAAAACCTGCAACCGTTGAACAAACCGCTGGCAGAGCCGTTCATCGTCACTCGTGGCAACAAGCAGTTGTATATCGTCCCGAATGCCACCCACAGCGACCTATACGACGGTGGTGAGGGCAATTATATTCCGTTCGATTACATTGAAAATTTCTACAAGGAGAATTTGAAATGAATCTACTACTGCGAGATGAGCAAACGGGCATGATTTGTCACTTTTGAGGAAAGAGACAATGTGCCATCGGTTTTTTTCGTGACCCTCGCACCGGTAAATTTCATTGTTTATACACAATGAAAATTAAAGAAAAATAATTTTTATTGCGCTAAGATAATAAAATTTACTATCTTTGCACTTTGAAAAAGTAAAGATATGGAAATACTAACAAGAAGGTATTACGCTGATATTGTGGATTCTTGGATGGGGAAAGGCAATATCATAGCCGTCGTCGGGGCCCGTCGTGTAGGCAAAAGCTATGTGGTGAAGGACTTCATCCAGCGGCACAATGACGATCCAGATGCCAACATCATTTACATTGACAAGGAGAAGAAAGCCTTCAAGGATATCAAGACCAAGGACGACCTTGATATTTGGATTGAGGAGCGTTTCATCCAAGGCAAACACAATTACATCCTTATCGACGAAGTGCAGGAGATTGAGCGTTTCGAGGAGAGTCTATGCAACTGGTACACAGAGGAAGACACCGATGTCATCATCACCGGCAGCAACTCCAAGATGCTCTCCGGCGAGCTGGCCACCTTGATTTCCGGCCGTCATGTGGAGGTACGCATCCATCCGCTCACCTACTCGGAATTCCTGGAGTTCCACAACCTCGCGGACAGCGACGAGGGCCTGATGACCTACCTGAACTACGGCGGTCTTCCAGGCCTTAGGAAGGTGGGGCTCGACAGCGACGAGCAGGTGTGGGCCTACCTCACCAGCGTTTTCAACACCATCATGCTCAAGGACATCATCGAGCGGCACGACATCCGCAACATTCCGTTCTTGAACAATCTTATCGCCTTCTACGCCGACACCACTGGCAAGCTCACCTCGGCCAACAGTATCTCAAAATACATGAAGTCGCAGCAGGAAGATGTCTCCTCAAACATTGTTCTCCTCTATCGAGGTTTCTATGCCGAAGCCTTTCTCATAGATGTGGTGCCGCGTTACGACATCCACGGAAAGAAAATCTTCCAGTCGAACGAGAAAATCTACTGGGACGATCTGGGGCTCCGCAATCTAAAGGCCGAAGGGGCGATGGATTCCTATATCGAAAAGGTCATCGAGAACGCCGTCTATAAACATCTGCGCTTTCTCGGCTACGATGTAAAGGTGGGCGTGCTGAATGCCGGCGAGGTGGACTTCGTCTGCACTAAACCCGGCAAGACCGTTTATGTGCAGGCGAGCTACATCATTGCCGAAGAGTCCACCCGTAATCGCGAGTTTGGCCCACTGGAAAAGATTCGCGACAACCACCCGAAATACGTCATCAGTGCCACTCCGCTCCTGACGCAACGCGACGAGAACGGCATTACACACCTCTCATTGAGGAAATTCTTAAAAGAGGGGTTCTGATTACGTATCAACCTGTCAACATTTGACCACCGCAGAGGTTTGCGCCTTTGCGGCGTTTTTTTTTCGCCGCCCATAGTGAAAAATCGTACATTTGCCGTTTGAAAATTGATTGTTGCAAATGAGAAAGGCACTGTTTTTCTTGATGGCTGTTTTCTGCTTCTCCACCCTTATGGGGCAGCAGATGAACAAAATTCTCTATTATAGTCACCTTTATTTGGAATCGAGAATCAACGGGAAAAATGCCCGGCTGGTCTTTGACACTGGATCCCCCTACACATGCATCGACAGCACTTTCGTCGCCGACAGCAATCTCCAATACAATCGGATAGTTGAAGGCAGGATGGGCGGCGCTGGAAACAACCAGGAAACGATACGGGTCATCCTCAACGAACTGACTTACACCGTTTCGGGACAGGAGTATGTAAGCGAAATCTCGCCCATCATTCAGCTCAAGTCCATTGTGGGCGACTATGCCGACGGCATTCTGGGAATTGACAATATGGGCGAAAAAGTCATCACGATAGACTACTTGGGCGAACAGATGGCCTTTGAAGACCGATTGGGCAACACCGAAGGTTATACCTCGATTCCCATTCGCTACGCGAAAAACCGCATCTACGTACCGTTAACCGTCAATATCGCTGAAGGGAAAACCATTGAGGGTAAGGGTCTTATGGATCTTGGCAGCGGTGGCTCGGTGGAGTTGACGAGCTTGGTGGCTGAAGAATATGCCTTGAAGGATATCACGCCGCAGATAAGATACTCCACGGCTGTCGGTGGTATTGGCGGGGAATCTTCCGGCAGCTACTTCAGGGCTAAAAACGCCTCGGTGGGCAGTTTTACCTTGAATGACATTGTGATGGGGTTCAGTAGCAATACGGGCGGGGCACTTGCCAGCAAGGAATACATCGGCATTGTTGGCAATGAGTTTTGGGAACGTTTCAATATGATCATAGACCTTCCGGGAGAGCGCCTTTTCCTTAAGCCGAATACGAAATTCAAAGACCCATTCAACAGTCCCGTGGTGGGATTCTCCTATATCGACCGAAGCCGAACCCTCGGGTGCTGGATAGTCAACAGTCTGGCAGAGGAATCCAACGCCGAGAAAGCCGGTTTGAGAAGCGGCGACCATATAGTGGCTATTAACGGACGGGATGTGAAGGGGATTTCTCTTGAGGAACGGAAGAACTTTTTCGATGATATGACGGAAATCACTCTCACAATCCAGCGTGACTTTGAGATTGTAGAGATATCATTCTCTTTCGATGAACCGAAATTATAACAAAAAGATGTTTTTTGCAGCTTAAAAAAAAGAATATTAATGAAAAATTTCACCCTTATCCTCGCCGCCTGCTGTCTGATGATGACGGCGTGCGCGCAGTCGCCCAAGGGCGCAAACAACCCAACCGAATCA
>CAJODA010000108.1:3526-6934 GCA_905233745.1 uncultured Bacteroidales bacterium | reverse complement strand
GGCAACTGCACACAAATGTATTTGCGGTGCCCTCCATCCTCTTTGTTGAGTTGCATTACAGCGTGGGCGGTAGTGGCACTTCCTGCAAAGAAATCAAGAACAATAGAATTCGGGGCTGTTCCAATTTGTATCATTTGTTTTAGAAGACGAACAGGTTTAGGTGTGTCAAACGGTGTTTTAGTCTCAAATAATGCAGCAACTTCTTTGTTTGCTTCATCATTATGTCCCACTTCATCAAATGACCACCATGTAATTGGAACTCTTCCTTGTTGCACTTCATTTAAATACCTCTTTAATTGTGGTGCGCCATTTCCGTCTTTTCCAAAGAAAATTCTGTTGTCAGATAGCCATTGTTTCATTGTATCTTGACTAGCTCGCCAACTACTCCCTTTTGGAGGGTAATATTCTTTACCTGTATTTGGGTTTATTATTGGATAAACACCAGACTCTGAAAACGATTTTACTAATAAATTATCACTTCTCCATAACCCTTTCCCATCATTATCATCATTTTTATATGGTTGGTTTTGTTCTTCTGTTCTTGGAAGAAGGTTTCTTGAAAAAGATTCTGATTTCTGATATACGATTACATAATCATGAGTGGTGGAAAATCCTTTTGAATCATTAGTGGCAGCATATTTTTTCTGCCAAACAATACTTGCCACAAAATTCTCCTCCCCAAAAATCTCATTCATCAACAAACGAAGATTATGTACTTCGTTGTCGTCGATGGAAACGAAAATCACGCCGTCCTCGCGCAGAAGGCTCTTAGCCAAATAGAGTCGCGGCATCATCATATTGAGCCAATTGCTGTGGTATTGTCCATTCTCCTTGCTGTTTTTGCGGAACATGCCTTCGCGGGTCATGTAGCCTTCCTCATCCTTGTCGCCAACTCGCCGCAAATACTCTTCCTTTGTTTCGGAAAACTTGTCTGGATAGATAAACGAGTCATTACCAGTATTATAGGGTGGATCAATGTATATCATCTTCACCTTGCCAAAATAACTTTTTTGAAGTACTTTCAGTACTTCCATATTCTCGCCCTCAATGAAAATGTTTTCTGTTTGGTCGAAATCAACCGACTCTTCCCGACAAGGCACCAATGTGGCCGATGAAGGCTGCTGCATAATGCGGAATGCGTCGCTTTTACCTGCCCAGTTCAGCACATAACGCTCGTTGGCGAAGTTCACAGCTTCACCCAACGTCGCCTTCAACTTCTCCCAATCAATCTTACCCTCATCAAACACTTCAGGCATAAGCGATTGCAAAATCTTTATCCGTTCCTCATGTGGTGGTTGTGATTGTCCGTTCATATCAATTTTCGTTTTCATAGTTTCAATATTGTTATTACTATCAAAACTGCTAATACGCATTTTACAATATTGTTTTACAAATAATTATAATCGTTTAAGATAACACTTTAAAGATTAGCAAAAGTACAAAAAATATTGAGACGGCCCTTAAAAACATATTGTATATTAGCATTAGTTGAATATCTTTTAAACCATCAAAAAAATACCCGCTTTTTTTGTAATTTTGCATCTCCGTTCCGCTCCCTTGGAAGCGGAGCCCCCGACAACTCCGGCAATCATGCAACATCACATTGATTATCAATATTCAATAATAAAAACACACTATCATGAAAGACCTCAAAGAACAATTGAAGGACCTCGGTGTCCTCGAACCCGTTGAAATTTACCACAACTTGTCCTACGACGAACTGTACCAACACGAAACCAACCCTGCCCTTACCGGCTATGAGAAGGCCTACCTGACCAAATCCGGCGCCCTTTCCGTGGATACCGGCATCTTCACCGGCCGCTCGCCCAAAGACAAATACATCGTCATGGACGAAAACACCAAGGACAATGTGTGGTGGGCCGACCCCAACAAGAAGGGTTCCGACAACAAGCCCATCGACCAGAAGACCTGGGAACACCTGAAGACCATCACCCAAAAGCAGCTCACCGGCAAGAAAGTGTACGTGATGGACGGCTTCTGCGGCGCCAACGAGAACTCCCGCATGAAAGTGCGCTTCGTGTCCGAAGTGGCTTGGCAGGCCCATTTCGTGAAGAACATGTTCATCCGCCCCACCGACGAGGAACTCAAGACCTTCGAACCCGATTTCGTGGTGCTGAACGCCGGCAAGACCACCAATCCAGACTGGAAGGAGATGGGCTTGCACAGCGAGGTGTACGTGGCTTTCAACCTCACCGAGCGCATGGCCCTCATCGGCGGCACCTGGTACGGTGGCGAGATGAAGAAGGGTATCTTCTCCGTGATGAACTACTTCCTGCCGCTGCAGGGCATGGCCGCCATGCACTGCTCCGCCAACCAGGGCAAGGACGGCGACACGGCTATTTTCTTCGGTCTCTCCGGCACTGGCAAGACCACGCTTTCCACCGACCCGAACCGCGCCCTTATCGGTGACGACGAGCACGGCTGGGCCGACGACTCCGTGTTCAACTTCGAGGGCGGCTGCTACGCCAAGTGCATCAACTTGAGCGAGGCCAAGGAACCCGACATCTTCCACGCCATCAAGCGCGACGCCCTGCTCGAGAACCTCGTGGTGGACGCTGAAGGCAACATCGACTTCGATTCCGCCGCCAAGACCGAGAACACGCGCGTCTCCTACCCTATCTACCACATCAACAACATCGTGAAGCCCGTTTCGCGCGGCACGCACCCCAGCAAGATCATCTTCCTGTCGGCTGACGCCTTCGGCGTGTTGCCTCCGGTGGCCGTCTTGAACCGCGAGCAGACGATGTACTACTATCTGAGCGGCTACACCGCCAAGCTGGCCGGCACCGAGCGCGGCATCGTGACCCCGCAGCCCACCTTCTCGTCCTGCTTCGGCGCAGCCTTCCTGCTGCTGCACCCCACCAAATACGCCGAGGAACTGGCCAAGAAACTCGACCAGCACAACGCCACCGCCTATTTGGTGAACACCGGCTGGACCGGCGGCGGCTACGGCGTGGGCGAACGCATCAGCCTCAAGGCCACACGCGCCATCATCACCGCCATCCTCAACGGCGACCTGCTGAACTGCGAAACGGAGATTGTGAAACCCTTCAACCTCTACATTCCCAAACATGTGGAGGGCGTAGACGACAGCATCCTGAACCCTGAGAACAGCTGGGCCGACAAGGCTGCCTACGCCGAGAACGCCAAACAACTGGCCGCCTCGTTCATCAAGAATTTCGAAAATTTCAGCGATACCGAACAGGGCCGCGCCCTGATTCCTTTCGGACCGACATTGTAGGAAAGGCGCACGGCCGTGCGCCTTTACACAAACCAATGTAGAGACGCGATGCATCGCGTCTCTACAAATTTTATCCAACATGAAAATCCGTCCCATAATCCATTCCATGCGTCTGCGCACCCTGCCCCTGTCATTGGCGGGGGGGG
>CAJODA010000108.1:0-3516 GCA_905233745.1 uncultured Bacteroidales bacterium | reverse complement strand
TTTCTGGCGGCCGCCAGCCATCCCGTTTCCTCGTGGGTGATTGTATTCCTGCTGCTCACCACTGTGAGCCTGCAGATTTTGTCGAACCTCTCCAATGAGCTGGGCGACTA
This sequence comes from uncultured Bacteroidales bacterium, assembly GCA_905233745.1. Classification (GTDB taxonomy): domain Bacteria; phylum Bacteroidota; class Bacteroidia; order Bacteroidales; family WCHB1-69; genus F23-D06. The sequence continues at coordinate 3,406 of CAJODA010000108.1, read as the reverse complement.
TCTGAGCGGCACCGACGGAGGCACGCGCGAGGGGCCGATGTACAGCTTGGCCGAGGGCAAAATCAGCGTGGAGGACTTCAAGCGACTCATCGTCCTGTTTGTCTTCCTGTGCTGCTTCTTCGGGAGTGCCATGATTTTGACGGCGTTCGGCAAATTATTTTGCGCAAAGGGGCTGGCGCTTGTCGTGCTCGGCGCGTGCGCCGTGTGGGCTGCCACGCACTACACGCTGGGTAAGCGTCCCTACGGCTACCGCGGGCTGGGCGACATCTTCGTGTTCATCTTCTTCGGGTTGGTATCCGCGATGGGTGGATACTTCGTTGTTGCCGGAACCTTGGATTCCTGGGCTGTCATATTGCCGGCCACGACCATAGGCTGCTTCAGCGTGGGCGTGCTCAACACCAACAACATCCGCGACATGGAGTCGGATGCGGACACGCGCGTCACGGTTCCGTTGAAAATCGGGGAGCGCAACGCCAAGATTTACCAAACCGCACTCATCGTTGGCGGGTGGGTGTGCATGGTGCCCTTCACACTACTCACCTACTCTTCGCCGTGGAATCTCTTGTATATGCTTACCTTGCCGCTATTCATCGCGCATCTGGCGGGCGTTTGGAAAAATCATGGCAGCGCGTTGGACAAATACCTGCCCATGCTCGTCATCTCCTCATTCCTTTTCTCCATTTTGGCTGGAGTCGGACATTTGTTGTGATTTTTTTGTATTTTTGCGGCCTCAAAAAAGGACACGGAAAGTTGGCCGAGTGGCTTAAGGCAGCGGTTTCGAAAACCGCCGTAGTGTCACAGCTACCGGGGGTTCGAATCCCTCACTTTCCGCAACTGAGAACTCCCAGGAGCACGCCATAGCGTGCTCCTTTTTGTTTTGAGTGACTTCGGCGGCAGCTTGCTGACGCAAGAAGGTGTTTGTCTTTACAGTCAATTATTGATCATCAACATTAATTTTGAAATACCTCTTTCTTCTGATTAGTCCCCATAGCATTGTGAGAATTGGCAAACCAAATATACCACATAGCCATACATAATTAGGAACAAACTTCAAATGAAATAACATCGCAAAAATGGCTATTACATCCCAGACCACTGTTGCAACAAGCAGTCTTGCATCTACAGGTTCGTATTCAACGATTGTACTGTCTTTAGAGATTTGACACTCCTTTGAACTTGAGAAAAATGATCTATGTTTCAATGTTAAAACAAAATTGTCGTTTTCCACAGGGATGGATAATGAAGAATAACGCCCAATAGAACCAACGTAAACATTGTTAACATAAACATCATACGGTCCACGAGGAATAATCCCAATTTTTTTTTGTCGTAGAATTATCTGTTTCATTGTATTTTCTTTATGTATTCGATTGACTACTAAATCATTTTAACGATTATATGTTGAATTTATTGCATCCCAAAAAGCGAGAGGTGCGCCCGAATGTGTCCGTCACCGCAAGCGTCACAGTATTTTGTGACGACATAACATAGAAATCAATCGTCAACTTTGACAAACTTCTCAACAGTTCTTGCCCCTTTGCAAACCGTCTCCAGAAAATACAATCCCGCAGGCAATCGAGCGGCATTCACCACAAAGCTGTTGTCTCCCACTTTCTCCTTCATGATTATTCTGCCGTTCAAATTCATAATGGTGACGCAGTCTATGGGCGAACTGTCACTTTCCACATACAGAATGTTGTTTGTCGGATTTGGCCATACTTTAATGCTGGCAACATCTTCAGCATAATGGTTAATCCCCACATACGGTTCGGCAAAACTCGGGTCGTGATAGAGGGCAAACACCGCATGGCTTCTGCCTGGATTGTCGCATTCGGCGGCCACATCATCGCTGAATGTTACGGGAGAAAATGCGGCAAAATCAACCAAAAGCTTTCCATTTTGGTTGGCATTGACGGCGCCCAATTGTGACTGCCCTGTCGAAAAAGGAATATGGCTGATGAAGTCCCCGTCGGTACTCCATTGAATAATTGCTGGATCCCAAGAATACTGTTTATATAAGGACAGCGCAAAAACCCTGTCATTTATGACTGCCGGTACAGGTCCTGGGGTGGCAGATGAATTGCCTTCTATAACAGGAACAACTCCATGATTAACATAACTTCCCGTAGTTGCATCATATCTGACAAAAAAACCAACATTTGTCCGATCAATGTCTTGTGGACCATGAAGCCGGATCGTACATGTGCTATCAAAGAAAATACCAACATTCTCATCCAGGGCGCTACATCCGCGTCCTGTTACATACATTGAATTATTGTGATAACAATTACCATATAACTCTCCGTGTGAAAGCTGCTCAAAATTAGTTGGATGTCCTTTCGTATAAATTTGGTTGCACCATAGTATGTCACCATCTGTATTATACTTTAGAACAAAGTTCAACCTCCGTGTACCGCTTTGGTCATCTATGGTTGCATAATGCAAACTGTCAAAATAAATGTGAACGGGATACTGGTGTAATGATGCACCAGAAACAGACAGAAGAAGATTCACATAACCGGATACATACATGTTGTCTTCCTGATCGTATGACAACCATTCAGGATATATAAAATATTGAGGGTTAATGCTATCCCCGGCAAGATCCCATGGGGTGGCAATGCCTTCCGTATTTTGCACCATCAGCTTGGCAAATTCCAACTCCCAATTCGGTGAGAATTTGTAAAACATGGCATTGTGTAAATAACTATTGCCACAGCCGCTCCCCGGAAGATACAGGTCATACGTTCTGGAGGAATCCCCGTCTATGACAATAGTGTATGGATCTTCCTCTTCTCCCTTATAATCAAATCGCGCAAACAGATAAACACAACCGACTTCGTCCACGTGCATTGGAGTTGGGGTATATCGCTCAGGACTGTATATAGGATCAACACTTCGTATGGAGTCATTACCATGTGGATAATATTGTCTTGAATATCCTTCCGCAAAATGGTCTTCTATTCGGTTCCCGTCCAGATCCAATTGGGAAAAGAATGTCCAACAACTACGTTTATAGGGTGGTTTCCTTTCCGATTCCGGCAGATTCAACACATCCTCTTTCGTTATCAAAGTGTCTATGTAATACAACCAGTAGTTACGGTCTCCCCACATGCCTGTCATTCCGGTAATGTATATTCTGTCGTTTTTCACGGTCATCCATTTGGGAACTGACAAGTAGTCTCTATTGCATTTTATCACCCTGTACCACTGCATTGTCCCCAATGTGTCAAATTTTGCCAATAGGATGGACTGCTCTGAAGTGGTAATCACGTCAGAATTGTTCGAGAACATGAGCATTTCCCCGTCCAACCTGACGTTGCCGCCCATCGTGCCATAGACATAGATATTCCCCTCTTCGTCGAAGGCGGTATTTGTAACATTATTAAATATATCGTTATAGTTG
>CAJODA010000107.1 GCA_905233745.1 uncultured Bacteroidales bacterium | reverse complement strand
TGGAACTGACCGATAAGTCGTTTGTTCGGGTCATTATATTGTCCGTCGTACACTTTCATCACACCACTCACATTAAAAGTCTGGAATTCCATCTTCACATGTGACACGGGGGATGAGAACTCACACCATAGGGTACTGCTGTTGGAAGTCATATTGCCATTCGGGCCTCCCGAATCATAAAACAACGCGTTGCATGACAGCACGGTGGTGCCCGACCAGTCCTCAGAAAGGGACAGGACTTCCGCCGCATTGGGAACCACATAGGCTCTTGCTTTCCAACCGGATTTCAAGATACCATAGTCATTAATACTGTCAGAGTGGAAGACAAACGTGAAAAAATTCCCGCTGGTTGAGATCTCTTCCGGTGAGTAAACAGAATTGTAGGCTCCAATAAGCGTGTTGCTGTCACAGGTATTCCCTTCAAATATAAAGAGCGTGTCACCATAACCCATGGCGAAATCATCGAAGGATACAACCAGCAGACCGGGGCTACTCAACGTATAGCGCATGGTCAATGTGTCACGGATGCCAAGACCAAAATCCCCAAACTCTCCGCCCGGATCATAAAAATTACGGACATCCTCGGAGATACCCTGCACCACGGTAGTATTGGTCATGATAATAGGCTGTGCAAAGGAACAGTACACTCCCGCCACTGCCAACAAAAATAACAACAGGAATTTTTTTTTCATCTTCTAAAAAAGTCAAATTCAATTATCGGATCAGAACAACATTGCCGGTTCGTACTTCCAAGGCGTCCTTGCTGATATTTTCAGACTTGGCTTCCTTACGGAGTTTATATTTGATGACATACGTGTAAACACCTGCGGGGCAAAGTGCGCCATTCTTATCCTTACCATCCCAATATGCTGCGGGATTGTAAGTCTTGAACAGCACATTTCCATAACGATCGGTAATCATCATGAAAAAGACAGAGAATGTCTCCTCCGGTGTCAGTTCATACTTTAACATAAACTTCTCGTTAATGCCGTCACTATTGGGAGTAAAGGCATTAGGAATATAGAACGGAACGGTGTCGCTGGAGATTATGAGCATATCTTCGGGGGCGGATTGCTGGATTGCGGCTTCTGGTGCGGCTTCACAACACACAAACATCAATACCACTGCAGATAAAAAGATAAACTTTTTCATATTTTTCTTAACACTTTATATAATAATAACGAAACTGATTCTTTAATGTTGCAAAAATAATGAATTTTTAAATACCCGTCGCAGACAGCACAACTTCGGCAGCTTTAGCAGACGCCGAACCATCGCCTAATAAATTGTATAGCTGGCGATAATCCTCCTTCATAGCGGCGATATAGTCTTCATCCTCCGTAATCAAAAGCAATTCCTCTTTCAAATGTCGGGTATTGTAATCGTGCTGAATGAGCTCGGTCACCACTTTCTTATCCATAATCAGATTGACAAGCGAGATGAAACGTATTCCTGTAACCAGCTGTTTGGCAATAATGTAGGACAGCTCACTAGCTGCATAGCAAACCACCTCCGGTGTCCCTATCATGGCCGTCTCGAGGGTGGCTGTGCCAGAAGCCACAATGGCGGCTTTGGCATTGGCCAATAACGGATAGACACTTCCACTCACCGTTTTCACGGGATATTTTTTCAAGTACTTCTCATACAAGGATTCTGGCTGCCAGCCAACCACTGAAACCACAAACTGGTATTGAGGGAACAACGGCACCATCTCCAGCATCTGCGGAAGGATTGCGGTGATTTCCTGTTTGCGGCTCCCGGGCAACAGTGCAATGATTTCACGGTCGTCGAGAGCATACCTGCTGCGAAACTCGCGCACCTCATCACTGTCATGCAAATCCTTACTCACCGCATCCAACAACGGGTGTCCCACATAATGCACCTTCATGCCGTTTTTAGCATAGAATTGTTCTTCAAACGGCAGAATTACCATCATCTCATCCACATACTTCTTGATTTTCTTAATTCTACCCTTCTTCCAAGCCCAAATCTGTGGTGAAATATAGTAGATGACTTTCATGCCCTGTTCCTTGGCAAATTTGGCCATACGGAGGTTGAAACCCGGATAGTCCACCAGAATCACGGCATCGGGTTCGAACAAGAGCATATCCGTCTGGCATATTTTCAGGTTCCGAAGAATCGTATCCAGATGAGTGAACACCTCCCAAAAACCCATAAAAGCCAGTTCCTTGTAATGTTTGACAATCTCGCCGCCTGCGGCCTCCATGAGGTCGCCCCCCCAACAGCGAAAATCCGCCTCGGGGTCACGTTGCCGGATGGCTTTCATCAAATTGGAGGCATGGAGATCGCCGGAAGCCTCACCCGCAATGATGTAGTATTTCATGCTATGACAACAGGCGTTTTACAATGTCTGACACCATCTTGTTGTCGGCTTTGCCCGCAAAAGCTTTCGTGGCCTGCCCCATCACCTTGCCCATATCCTTCATTCCGGAGAAACCATTATCCGCGATAATCTGCTTCAAAGTGGCTTCCACCTCCTCCTCGGACATCATCTTCGGAAGATAGGTGGATATGACATCCAACTGGAATTTTTCCTCCTGATACAAGTCTTCCCGATTCTGCTGCTTGTACATATCGGCAGAATCCTGACGTTGCTTTACCAGCTGCTTCAAGATCTTGATCTCACCCTCTTCACCAATCTCGTCAGTCGCGCCTTTCTGGGTTTTAGCCAACAATATGGCCGACTTAATAGCCCTCAAAGCATTGAGTTTTTCCTTTTCTTTAGCCAGCATGGCGGCCTTGATGTCTTCATTGATTCTTTGTTCCAAATTCATCGTTTTGCTAATTTTATGTTGGGTGCAAAGATACAAAAAAATAGGTGAATGGGGTACACGGGGTAAAGGGTACATGGGGTAAAGGGTACATGGGGTAAAGGGTACAAGGGGTAAAGGGTACATGGGGTAAAGGGTACATGGGGTAAAGGGTACATGGGGTAAAGGGTACATGGGGTACAGGGTGAAGGGGGAATAGGAAAAAAGAGTATTTTTGCGGCCTTATTGATTATTATGACATTACGGGGCAGAAACATCACATTTGCGGTGGTTGGCGCCATTTTGGCGCTGGCGGTTTGCCTGTTCACCTTTGGAAAACGCACCAAGGTGGTGGAAGGCATCAAGAAACAGACTGCCTCCATCATGAAGCGGGAATATATTCCCAGTCAGCATATCGACTTGGGGCAGACCTTGGCCTTCCAGCAGGCGGACTCCGTGCATGAGCAGTTTCGAAAGCACTTCCGGATGCATTACCAAACACTGGGCACCGCCACCTTCCCAGACAGCAGCCGCATCCTACTCATCTCTGAACCGGCTCCCTTCTTCGAGATGGACAGTCTGGAAAGCATCTGTTCCAAGTTCACCCACGAAACCATAAGCAAACAGATAAAAACCGGCTATGACGGACGAATGACAGACATCATGGTGGTCCTTGGGAACACCACCACCGAGAATCTCAACAATCTGGTGACAAAAGTATCCCAGCACCTATATCTTTCCGATTACAAGCCGAACGCCATTAATCTCCTCGCAGACAAGAAACGGTCTTACTTCACACGCGAAAACCTGGACTATCAAATCTCGCTCGCCGAGTTTGATGACTGGTTCTTTCAGGCAGCCGAGGAATTTATTGATGATAATGACAGTTCAAAAACCATCACGGTAAACCAGATGTTCCGACAAAAACGGCAGGGTGTTTTTTTCAGCAAGGCACCCGGTCTGGTAGCGTGGAGCATCCGGCGCGACAG
>CAJODA010000106.1 GCA_905233745.1 uncultured Bacteroidales bacterium | reverse complement strand
ATGGCAGGCCGTAGGTCTGCCGGGCTTGGTAGCCGGGGGTGTTAACCCCCGGGATGGCGGTCGTGTGCGATGGTATCGCGGCGCAGTTGTTGTTTGCGCGGAGCAAGTTGCGTGCCGCCGCGGATTGTGATATCGTGCAATATCAGGAAAAAAACATCGAGCAACCACGATTCCAAATTAAATTATGGCGAATAAAAATCCTATACACTGAAAATGGCATCCGGCAAATGCAAAGCCATTCCATGACAATATCGATATATATCATAATGCACACGCTGGCCCAAATACGAATTCACTCGTGAGTGTTCCAAATCTACTTCATCATAATGAAGACTCTCAAAATCAGTCATATTCAATCTTTTTACCAATGCTGCAATATTTTTTTGCACACGAAAAGTAAGATATTTTCCCCATGGTTTGATATGACAGCCCAAATATGCAACGCCGCGCGAGCATGATTGTAGATACATTTTTTTAGGATGCAAGGCCACTTGAACCGTTTCTCGCAAATATTGACAGATGACAGGTTTCAGACTTTGCAATAGTTGTTTATCCTGATGAATGATGAAGAAATCGTCAACATATCTGCCGTAACACCTCATTTTCAATGTCTCTTTTACGAAACGGTCAAAAGGAGTAAGGTAATAATTAGCAAAAACTTGTGAAGTTAGATTGCCAATTGGCAATCCGCATCCAGACTTGGCTCGGAACAAGCTTTTATTTGCAGGCAATCCATCCCAATCCCCAGATTTACCCTTGATAATACAATCTTCAGTCGGATTATTCATAATCACGATTTCCGAAAGATACCGCAATAAATCCTTATCATCCCCATTATATTTCCGGTCAATGAGTCCGCCAATCATTTTCCAAAGAATGTGTTTATTGATACTCATGAAGAAACCGCTCAAATCCAACTTCATTATATAAGCCTCCTTGGTATAATTTTCTGTAGCACTGCGCATAAAATGCTCTAATCGTTTGATTCCAAAAAGCGTCCCCTTCCCCTCGCGGCACGAATAGCAGTCGTATATAAACTGGTTCTCAAATATTGGCATCAGTTTTTGGATGATATAGTGATGGATGATACGGTCCCGAAAATGTGCAGCGAATATTTCACGCTTCACTGGCTCATTCACAATGAAACAAATCGAAGGGGACAATTTGTAACATCGACTCGTCAGCTCTTTATACAACAGAAATATATTATGCTCGAGATTTTGCTCAAAAGCGAGTTCATTCAAAGTATTGCGTTTATGTTTTCTGGCTTCGAAATACGAATCCCAAAGATCATTGAAAAGCGAATTATCGTCAAACAAGTCAGTCTGCATGGTATGTTTACAATTATTACAATAACGATAGATACAAATATTCCATCCGCTGATTGAGCATTGTAAAATAACTTTGTGAAATTTGTTTTAGATCCATCAAAAGACGTAAAAGCAAACGGATAATTTCAATGTTCTCAACGGATTTGGCTTTGTTTTGAGGAACATCCTTGTTCTGACCGATACGATATGTATTCACTGCTAAATTGATGGATTCGTTCTTGATACGTTCTCCTATGGTATAGCGGTGCGCACGTGGCATAATATCCGCATACCGATGAAGTTCCACCATAACATCATAGCCGCTTTTGAATATCTGAAGGTTTTTCAAATTCTTCTGTTGGACATCTGGACGGAAAAGGACCTGTGGACTTATATCATTTACTGTTGGAAGCGAAATTCTGTTTTTCCAATCCTCGTAATCCCCTTTTGACGGACAATTGAATACCACCACCTGTCGGTCACTCTCTGAAAAATCTTCTATATGATGCTTTTCAAACAAAATCTTATAGTTTGCATAAGGGAAACCAAGGTAGCAAACATCTGCATTCACAATTTTGTAATGTTTCTTGAACACTTTGAAATCGGCCACATATTCGGTAAAACGCATGGCACTACGCTCGTATGCACGGAGGAAAATACCCTCTTTGAATAAAAGGATGGAATCCTGATTTACAGATTCCAAAGTTAATATTTCTTCAATTTTCATAACGTTAAAAAAATGCAGGGATGGTGCAAACATCATCCCTGCAAATAAACAAAATCGTATATCCATCGCGTACGCAACGGACAGAAAACCCGTTGTTCTTGTTGTTGTTGTTCCTGTTCACGTTTGCGTTGTTGTAGTTCAAGTTCCGTTTCCACGCGTTGTTGCTATTGTTCTCCGTAGAAGACCAAAAGTTGGCGTTGTTGCCGAAATTGTTGTAATTTCCGTTGTAGTTGCCAGCGGGAAAGGCCGAAACACGCAGTCTCTGCACTGTGGAATCCCTCACACGTAATAGTTTGAGACTACATCTTTTACAACTCGGATTTTACCGAGTGGACTGCCCGATGAATATAATTGCACACTTCCCAGAACCGTAGTTCCCGGAACTCCGGCAAAATGATTTGTCAAAAAACTCAAAAATATTCGACCGCCGTAAGGCGGTTTTTATGACAGACCGCTTTTGCGCTTCGCGCCGTTGCGGTCTGCTCTAATCGCGTACGCAACGGACAGAAAACCCGTAGTCCTTGTAGTAGTTGTACCTGCCCACGTCTGCGTAGTTGCAGCCCAAGCCCCGTCCCCACGCGTCGTTGCTATTGTACTCCGTAGAAGACCAAAAGCCGGCGTAGTAGCCGAAAACGTAGTAACCTCCGCCGTAGTAGCCAGCGGGAAAGGCCGAAAAGCCGGTGGCGTTGTTGGTCGTACTGGGTTCGTAGCCGACAGCATCTGGATCCGAACTGCTCTCCCATCCCCATGTCGCAGCCAAAGCTTTGGCTAAGTGGTCTCTATTGCCACTGGACATATATTCGGGACGTGTTGCCATGTAGTCCGTCAATTGCGTCCACTCCGCATCACTCGGCACGTGCCAGCCCTTGGGGCAGATGCCCTGCACCCTGCTGGGATTGGCATCGGAGGAGGCTGCCCCGTGCATCACAGCTGCCCAGTTGTACAGATAGCCGTACGCGGGAACATTGACCATGTTCTCCTCATTGTTTTGGTAGGTACCTGGTGCATAGCGATAGGGTTCTGTGGAACTTGTTGTCTCTCCCAACGGAATCGCTGTTCCGTCGGCGTAGCGCGTGGTGCGCAGGTTGGAGGCCATCCACACCTGGTTGCCGATTTTCACGGCATCGTACTTGTTGCCGTCAATGTCCTTCACGGCATTGCGGATCACATCCGCAGTGGAGGGGTACTCCTGGCTGCCGGAGCCACCGCCGCCTTCCTCCTCATTGCCCCCTTCGTGGCCGCAAGCGGTTAAACTGAGCGCAACAACTGCAAAGGCTGCAATCATCAAAATCATCTTTCTTTTCATATTTCAGAATATTTAGCGCTCCCCAGCACCCCGAGAGCATTAACACAAAAAGAAGCGTGGCACTGATATACCACTTTCTTTAAGTGAAGGTCGTGAGAATTACCCTTTATGGAAGAAATTGCAACCAGCCCACGCTATAAACGCGAACTATTACACTCTCTTGCCATAGTTGAAAATTTCTCACGTTCTCACTTACAAGACGAGCATAACGCTTCGTTAGATTCAAAAAAAACGTCTCAATCCTGAAAATCGGATTGACGGGGCAAAGATAATAAAAAATCAAAGTGACACGGTCAACGGTGGGGGTTCCGCCGCCTGCAAGATTACGGGGTTAACGTTGGCGGAATGGTGGTGGGGTCATTGCAATATGTTCCGATTTCGCGGCGGCGCGTGTGTATTGCATCGCACGGAACATGCGCGCCGCGATCATTATCCGACACGCAACCCACCCCGGGGATTGCCATCCCCGGCTACCAAGCCATGCACGCCTACGGCGTGCGCCCACGCACAACCCATAGCCCTCAACCCCCTCTCTCGCTCTATACCACGCACCATTCCGCCGCGAACGTAGTGAGCGAGCGGAACATCCAACGTTAACCATTAATTGCGCAAGTGGCGGAACCACCATCGTTGTCCGTTAATTGTGCATGGCGGAACCTCTGAACATCACATATTGCCTTCATAAAAAAAGGATGGCCTTGCGACCATCCTTTCTCTTTGTTTTTATTCCAACTGTTAGTATTTGTAGAATCCTTCGCCGGTTTTGCGTCCGAGCAGGCCGGCACGCACCATCTTGCGCAACAGCGGGTGCGGACGGTACTTGGGATCGCCGAATTCGTTGTAGAGCACTTCCATGATGGCGAGGTTCACATCGTTGCCGATAAGGTCGGCCAATGCGAGCGGGCCCATCGGATGGTTGGCACCCAGCATCATGCACTTGTCAATGTCCTCAGCACTTGCAATGCCGTCGGCCAAGATGCCTACAGCCTCGTTGATCATCGGGATGAGGATGCGGTTCACGACGAAACCGGGAGCCTCGTTCACGAGCACCGGAGTCTTGCCAATGGAGGTGGCCAGATCCACAATCAGCTTGCACACCTCGTCAGAGGTTACCTGCCCCTTGATGACTTCCACCAATGCCATTCTGTCGGCGGGGTTGAAGAAGTGCATGCCGATGAATTGGGTGGGACGGCTGGTGCAGGCGGCGATTTCCGTGATGGACAAAGAGGATGAGTTGGTGGCGAAGATGGTCTCCGGCTTGCAGATCTTGTCCAGTTCGGTGAACACATCTTTCTTCAACTGCATATCCTCGACTGCGGCCTCAATCACGAGGTCGGCATCGGCAAATGCGGCATAATCCGTGGTGGTGGTGATGTTGGCGAGGATAGCGTCAACGGCTTCCTGCGTGAGTTTGCCTTTCTCCACGAGCTTGCCGTAACCTTTGGCGAATGAGCCCATAGCCTTGTCAAGGCTGGCCTGGGTTCTACTTTTCATAACAACCGGCATCTTGGCGGCGAAAGCCTTCACAATGCCCTTGGCCATTGTACCTGTTCCGATAACACAAATTTTCATATCTCGATTTTTTTAAAGTGTATAATTAATAAAAAATAAGTCAATGTTCATAGTTCATTGTCAAAGTTCATAGTTCATAGCTCATCGATTCTTAAATTCCGGTTTTACCTTGTTCAAAAACGCCGACATGCCCTCTTTCTGGTCCTTCGTGGCGAAGCATTTGCCGAACATCTGGTTCTCGAACGCGATGGCGTCATCAGCGGCAAGGTCGTACTCCTCGTTGATGCACTGTTTGGCGTAGCGGATGGCGATGGGGGCGTTGACCACAATGCGGTTTGCCAGGCTCATAGCCTCTTCCATGAGCTGTTCGGGCTCGTAGATGGCGTTCACCAGTCCGATGCGCAGTGCTTCGTCGGCACGGATGGCGCGACCTGAATATATCAGCTCTTTGGCCATGCCCATGCCCACGAGTTTGGCCAAGCGGTAAGTTCCTGAGAATCCGGGGATGATGCCCAGGCCGACCTCCGGCTGTCCGAACTTGGCCTTGTTGGAGGC
>CAJODA010000105.1 GCA_905233745.1 uncultured Bacteroidales bacterium | reverse complement strand
TTTCACCTCCTTCACCTCTTGAACCCCATTCACCCCTTGCACCCTTTGTGTTAACCAAATAGAAATCCAGCATCACATCCCTTCCTGGCGCAACGGTGTCCAAATTCCATACAGCTTCTACAATCTCCTGCGGTATCGTGAAATAGCCCGTGTCGTGTGGGGCAAGCTTCATCGGCACCATCGGGATAAAGCCAGAAAGCGGCTCTCCCGGCCATGGTGGCCGCAAAAAGCTATCAGGAAGCACGGCGGGCTCGTGCGCCACATCCGGACGCAGGCGATACAGCAACGTATATTCTTCCAAGTTACTGAAATCGAAGCGGTTGATAATGCGAAACCTCAATGAATCCGGGTCAATCATTTCAATCTTGACGGGCTGATACACTTTCCGCACCTCTGCCAATTGCGGATGCGGTTGACGGTCGGGACCCACCAAGCCGTTGATGCAGAAGTTGCCGTCGGAGGGCATGTTCTCCCCGAAATCGCCGCCATAAGCGAAATACTCCTTGCCTTGCGCGTCCTTCATCAGCAGACCCTGATCCACCCAGTCCCAGATGCAGCCGCCTTGCAGTTGCGGGTACTTGTAGATGGTGTCCCAGTAGTTCTGGAGACCGCCGCAGCTGTTGCCCATCGCGTGCGCGTACTCGCACATGATGAAAGGGCGGGTCTGCGGCTTCCGCGCATAGTTGGCAAGGTAGTCCGCCGAGGGGTACATAATCGTCACGATGTCGGTGTTGCGGTCGTAGAGGGCGCGCTCGTACTGGATGGGACGGGTGCTGTCCTTCGCTTTCAGCCAGTCGTAGGCCGCCTCGTAACAGATGCCGTTGCCCGACTCGTTGCCCAACGACCACGAGATGATGCAGGGGTGGTTCTTGTCGCGCTCGTACATGTTACGAGTGCGAGCGATTGTGGCCTCTTTGAAATCCTCACGTTTTGCCAACGATTTTTCGCCGTAACCCTGCGCGTGCGACTCGGCATTGGCCTCGTCGATGACGTAGAGACCGTAGTAGTCGCACAGCCGGTACAGCTCCGGCGAGTTGGGATAGTGGCTCGTGCGTATCGTGTTGATGTTGTTGGCCTTCATCAGCAGGATGTCCTCCTCAATGCGTTTGTCGGCCACATGGCCCGTCTGCGGGTCGTGCTCGTGACGGTTCACCCCGCGGATGGTCACGGGCACCCCGTTTACCAACAATTGCCCGTTCTCGATGCGGATGTTGCGGAAACCGACCTCCACCTCAATCCAATCGTATATGCGGAATTCGCCCTTTTGATTAACCTTGTTGTCTTCCAAATAAATTTTTACACGATGCAGGTTCGGGTGTTCCGCCGTCCAGGTTTGCACATCGGGGATGGTGAAATGAAAATGGAGGGTTTGTTTGCCGGGATTGGCAAATGTGACGTTTTGGGTTTGGCGGATGGTGGATGGTAATGGTGACATTTGTAGAGACGCGCCATGGCATGTCTCTACATTGACGGACAATGAAAATTCCGAATTTTCGGGCAAATTGTCCGCCAAATTCTCCACCGTCACCTCCACATCCAAAACCCCGTTCTTGTACGTCGAATCCAAATCCGCCACCACCTTGTAATCCAGAATGTGCGTTTTTGGTTGGGTGTAGAGGGTGATGCCACGCTCGATGCCGCTCAGCCGCCAGAAATCCTGGCATTCGAAATAGGAGCCGTCGCTCCATTTGAAGACCTGTAGGGCGATGAGGTTGCGCTCCCCGAACTTCACGAACTGGGTGATGTCGAACTCGGAGTTGGTCTTGGCATCCTCGCTGTAGCCCACAAACTCGCCGTTCACCCAAAGGTAGAAGCAGGATTTCGCACCCCCGATATTGAGGACAACCTGCTGCCCCTCACTGATTTTGCCAATTTCCACCCATTTGCGGTAGCTGCCCACGGCGTTGCCTTTCACGGGCACCTTCGGCAACTGGCTGTTATCAAAGTCGTTGGTGGTATTCACATACACGGGCACGCCGTAGCCGTTCAGCTCCCAGTTGCCGGGCACGGGAATGGAGTCCCAACCGCTGTCGTCGTAGTCAGTGCGGAAAAAGTCCATAGGACGTTCATCGGCGTTGGGCACATAGTGGAACGTCCACTGGCCGTCAAGATTCTCAAAGAAAAGACCGTGGGAAAAATATTCGTTATTCTGCGGAATGTTGGCCCGCGGGTACAGTTTATTCACCTCGAACACTTTGGGGTCCTGCCACTCGGTGAAGGTCTGCGCGGAGAGGCCGAGGGAAACGAAAAAAAACAGAATAAGCAGAAGCTTTCTTTTCATGAAAGTCTATTGTTTCAGGTTTTCTAAGGGTTTACCATTATAGGTCGGTGACGATTCTGCCGCTTCTTCAACATAAGTTTCCAACTGACCGTATTCATAAAGTGTATCACTGGGGAGATCTATCTGGTCATTCCAATAGATGCAAGTACGACTGGTGTCAATAGAAACATTTGGCCACAAAGATGGATTTGTTTCCAACATTTTGAATACAGGAATAGTATCAATATCCTCTTTCACATTATATAATACTGTTTCTCCGTTATCAAAAACAACACGAAGAATATAATTGTCAAGGGGCGTTATGGATTTAATTCGGGGTATCATATTATTGATGATGATTCCGTAAAAGTGAGAGATTTCGGGCATGTTTTCATTATTCAATAGGATGTGCAAATATACATTTTTTTCATCACCACGCAATGTGAATAGTTATGTCTTTTTAGATAGTGTGTTCTGCTTTCGTTTACATTCAACACCCTTAACGTGGGGAGATTTGTCTCTTCTTTCCCAAATGAAAAACGACGGTTCACAATTTTGTGGACCACAAAATTGTGAACTCAATGCTAAATGTAGAATATTATATTGATTTAGTGGAGTTTAAATGAAATTTCCCTGTCTTTCATTATTCCAACAGTCTGGAAAGATTGCCGCTGAAAAACTGTTCGAGAGGCATTGCGTTTCCACCCACCACTAAAGAGTATTGAGAATGATACTTTTGGTTAAAGGTGTTCAGACCGCTATTTTGTTGACGTCTTCCGCTCTTCACCTCAATGGCTACCAACTTATCACCACGAACAATCATAAAATCAACTTCTTCGTTGTTTTCACGCCAATAATAAAGTTGATATTCCAATTCGTCCGCTTGGTCAAGCAAATAGCAACCCACGGCAGATTCCACCCAACGGCCCCATAGTTCTGGATGGGTATAGGCTTTCTCAAAAGTCATACCGTCACTCATCACAGTGAGCAAGGCATTGTTGAACACTTGCAGTTTGGGGATAGAATTATACTTGCGGGCATTGTCCATCGCATATTTCTGCAATCCGATAAGAAGTTTGCTTTCTCCCAATATTTCCAAATAATTGGCCAAAGTGGTGGCATTTCCTGCATCTTGAAGCATACCAAGCATCTTGTTGAAGGAGAGCAATTCGCCCGAATAGGCGCAACCGAGGTGGAAGAGCTGGTGCATCAACGCAGGCTTGTAAATGTAGGTGGTTTGCAGCACATCCTTTTCAATGGCGGGTGCCACAATGGCATCACGCACATATTTCCGCCATCTTTTTTCATCAGGTAGATAAGATGCACTGCCCGGATAACCGCCGAAATAGACATATTGGTCAATATTCCATCCAAATGCCTCGTGCATTTCCTGATAAGACCAATGTCCCATTTGCAGCATTTCGAAGCGGCCCGCAAGCGATTCCGAAAGCCCGATTTTTCATAATAAAATCTTCAAATCTTTTCATAAAAATCTCCGATTCTTTATAATAAAATCTGCGATTTTAACAATCAATCAGTATTTACAAATCTGATATTCAGATGGTTATTTACCATTTTTACTCATTTTTGATAAAAGAAAAATTCTTCAGGATCCCGTTTTTCCATACAGCTAAAATATACTGTCCTGCGGGCATATTTCTGTTACCCAATGAGATAGTTTTATCATTTAAGATACCTTCCGCCACTTTCCGGCCCCTAAGATTGTATATTTCATAAGCCGCTCCGAGAAATTCCGGCGGACAATCTATATTGAGCTTGTCGATTGCGGGATTGGGATAAATCCTGAAACTCTCTTCGGACAAATTCGGCACATCAT
>CAJODA010000104.1 GCA_905233745.1 uncultured Bacteroidales bacterium | reverse complement strand
TCAATCATCCACGAGGTGGCGGATCCACAGACGACGAGGATGACATCCTTCCGCAACGAAGCCCAGGTGTTCCAGAAATGCCCCAGAGCCCGGACAAAGCCCGACTTCGGGGTGTCGAAACAGGGGAGTTCGTCGATATAGATGACCTGTCGGCCCTTGCGTGGCTGCTTGTCCAAAACTGATTTAAGCGCTTCGAAAGCCTCAAGCCACGTTTTGGGTTGGCGACCCGAATAGCCGATGCCAATCATGGCGCTTGTGAAAGCAAAAAGTTCTTCCTCTCGTGAGCCTTCGATGATGCCGGTTGCGGTGAATGCGAAACTGTTGTTGAAGAACTGCTGTATCAAATAGGTTTTGCCTACGCGTCGTCGTCCGTAAACCGCAACGAATTCAGCTTTCCCGGAATCCTTGATGTCCAGCAATAGCTTTATTTCCTGCTCTCTTCCGATAAAATCCTTGTCCATAATGATACTGTTTGATTGTGATGGCAAAGATATGTATTTCATTTGGATAAATCGCCAAAACAATTAAAAATTATTAAAAATGGTCAAAAATAAATTCGATAAATCGCCAAAATCAAAGTTTTCCAATACGTTTTGGCGTAGAATCTTTGTCTCGCCGCTGCCGAAGAGTACAATCCGAAATGTCCTTGGTGACTTTTGTAGATTTCCAGGGAGAAAAGTATTAGAAAAATCTATCTACTATTACGGACTGCTGCAAAGCAGCCCCCCGTTCCTATCTTGCTCTTAAGTCGTTGCCGGGCTTTGGTGACCGAAGCGGGCGAAATGCCTAAGAGGAGGGCTTGCTCGGTCACGGAAAACTGGAGACGGGAGAGGATGAACATGCGGACATCGCCCCGAGTGAGATTGGGGTGCTCCTCCCTGAGGGATTCCGGGGTGAGGGAAAAACTGTTTCGGAACACACGTTCCATTTCTGTCCATTCGCTGTCCTGAATATATCGGGGATTGGCATGAAGTTCTTGCAGCAAGTGGTTTTGGCTTGCAAGGGTATGCATTAGGAGATAGGAACTTACGTCGCCTTCTGGCCCGTTACCTTTGCTGGGCATGAAAGATTCGCGCTCATCACCTCCGGCGCGGATGACCATCAAAAAAGCCCGCACATTCTTGCCAATGATTTCTGATGCTTGGAAAATGCTCAGTGGAGCGTGACCTTCTACGCAGGTATGGGCCAGACCAAGACCGACCAGAAGCAGTTGATAATAAAGCATTTCGGCGTCTTTGCCATGAAGATCGAAGGACTGGGCTATGGCTGCAAGTGACTCCTGTTTGAAACCTATGTGAGTGTCGATGTACTCCTCGAAAGATGTCACCGAAGACTCACCGCCCATCACTAATTTAAAAAGCTCAGGCTCGTCCATAGCAAACCACAGAAGAGCCATTCCAAAACCTTTGAAGGGAGGATTTAGGGCAAATCCTGCACCTACACGTTCCTTAAACATATTGCGGGCTTGGGCTCGTACAGCTTCCAAAACACCCTCCATGGAGCTGTATGCCGAGAAAATGGGATTGACACCGCACCCTAATGCCGACGAGAGGCTTCTGGCTGTGAGGGCAGAGGTGCCCCCTTTTCTCACCACATCCAAAGCGGCTGCAAGAATCTTGTCTTTTGTAATGCTTACTGGTCTTGCCATAATAAAATTGTTGTTCCGTTATTGTATGCTGCAAAAGTAGGTAAAACACTTATATGTCCAGCCTGAAATGCCCTAATGTCCACATTTTTGTCCATATCTTGTTTCCATTTCGGAACGGATAATACGCTAATTTTGCAGCCAACATAAGGGACATTGAGTATGACAATAGTATTAAACACAATAGGACTTGAAGAGACATCCGAACAAATTCGCACGTTAATCAAAGACCAAGAGGCGAAAATCATTGACACCTCGGAGATGAAAATTGCGCATTGTATGGGCTGCAACCAGTGCTGGCTCAAAACGCCGGGCATCTGCGCCATTAAGGATGATTACGAGAACATCCTTAAAAAGCTGGTCAAGGCCGACAGCCTATGGCTTGTTTCCAACACACAGTTCGGCTTCTTGGACTACAAAGGTAAGCGCGTGATGGACCGTATCATGCCCATGCTGAACATGTCCATCGGCTTCCGCGACGGCTGGATGCGCCATGAGTTGCGCTACCACGCGCTCAACATCGGACTTTTATATAAAGGTGATGCAGACCAAGCGATGATGGAAGATTGGTGCAAACGTACCGCCGCCAACATTGGTGGACATTCGTTGGGTGCGATTGCCCTTGATGGGACACAGAGTTCTGCCTTTGCCAACAAAGAAACCATCCCCGCCATGAATGGCGCCATCGACCATCTGGTGATCATTAACGGCAGTCCACGCACGGCGAAATTCAGCAACACGGACAAAATCATTCACTCTTTTGCCAAAGGCTTGGAAGAGACTGACACCACTTGGGAACTGCACAATATTTCCAATCGTAGCGAATGGGATGCGGCGCGTGAGGCTTTTCTCACGCATCCGCGCACCCTTATCGCTCTTCCGCTCTATGTGGAATGTGTACCAGGCCTGCTGTTGGAATTTATAGAGACGCTGCCAAAAGAACGTCAGACCCCGGGCGAGCTTTCTTTCCTGCTTCATGGAGGCATGGACGAAGGAAATGAATTCCGCTTGGGTGAGCGTTTTCTACAAGGACTGCCTGCGCAGTTAGGCTGCAGTTATGGCGGAACGTTGGTTCGTGGTGGCAGTTTCCGCATCCGCACATCCGAAGGTGAAGAGCGGGCCAAGATGGTGACTCCTTTCCAGGAAATGGGCCGTGTGTATGCACAGAAAGGCACGTTCAACACCCCCGAAGCCAAGCGGTTCACCGGCCCGGAGCAATATCCCTGGCTGCTACGCAAGATGGTGAGTCTGCTGTTCATGAAGAAAGTGAACAAGAGTTTTGAAGACTTCGCCCAGTGTTGGGGCTGCACTCGACCGTTGGACCACAAACCGTATTGAAAAGAATGAACAATAAAGCACTTGTCGTTATCGACATCCAGAACGACATCACCAAACACTACCGCGATATCATTGATAACATCAATGCCGCCATCGAATGGGCTGTGGCAGAGGAAATGCACATTGTGTATATTAAGCATAACAATATCACCGCTGCTATGCGAACGTTCAAGCCTGGCAGCAAGGGCGAAGAACTGGTGCCTGAGATGAGAGTCGTGTCAGACAATATCTTCGTGAAGACGAAGAGCAATGCCCTTACAAGCGAGGCGTTTTCTGCTTTCATTGCAGCGAACGGCATCAATGAATTCTACGTGGCTGGTGCAGACGCTACGGGCTGTGTGAAATCGACGTGTTTCAACATGACCAAGGCAGGCTTCATGGTGCATGTCCTCTCCGACTGTGTCACCAGTTATGATCTGAAGAAGTTACCAGAGATGCTGGCCTATTACGAGAGAAAAGGCTGTGAGGTGAAGAAACTTGCCAAGTACCAATGAAACAGTTGCCGAACATCATATCAGCGGTCAGGATTGCAGGCTCTTTAGTTCTACTCCTTTGTGATGTGACGGGTGTGGTGTTTTGGATAATCTATGGTTTCTGCGGCATCACCGACATAGCCGACGGATGGCTGGCCAGGAAGCTGATGCGTATCAGCAAGACGGGAGCATTACTGGATAGCTTGGCAGACCTCTGCTTCGTGGCATGTTGTGTTTGGAAGTTACTGCCGATACTTGAACTGCCACAATGGCTATGGCTATGGGCTGGGGTAATCGTCATGATCAAAGTCGTGAATCAGCTTTCGGCACTCGTGATGGACGGGCGTTGCTGCTTCCCTCACACAAAAGCGAACAAAATAACAGGATTCTTACTCTTCATTGCAGTCCCCATGACATTTTACACCGTCATCCCCATCACCATTGTAGCCTCTATCGCCACATTTGCCGCAATTCATGAGGGGCATTATATAAGAACGATATGTTAAATCCATGTTAAAATCTTCATTTCCCTTGACTCGTCCCTTGGGGCAAGATTTAACTTTGCAGCCGCTTAAGCATAAAAATCGTACGATGAGCAACAAAACAAAGTTAAAAATCGGAGAGTTCTCCAAGATGATGCAAGTGACTGTG
>CAJODA010000103.1 GCA_905233745.1 uncultured Bacteroidales bacterium | reverse complement strand
GCGGCGTGTAGTGATTCTGAAAAACAGCTGAAAAAGCGTGCGGCCGAGCTGTGCAAGTATGTCCCCGACCATGAACTGCTGGAGAAGTCCAAAGACTACATGACGGCGGATTTTTACGCTGTTTTGGACACGATGTTCAACCATTTGCCGGAGTTCGAGGCGATGGACCACGAGTGGCTCTACTATTTTGTGACGGGCAACGGCGGACCCATCGCAGATTACGAGGTGGTCGGCGTGGAGAAAACCGATGGCACCCACGCGGTTGCGACCATCAAGGTGCGCCAAAAATGGGAGGATGGCTCATTCGACGAATCTTCCGACGTGGAGGAACATGAACTCTTTATGGAGAAAGTGAACGGCCAATGGCTGATGTCCGATTTCGACGGGCACAAGCAGGACTGTATCGACCATATCGCCATCAATCGCGAGGAACAGGCTTTGCGTAACGCCATCAGTGACTACCTTGCGAAAGAGATTGGTTCCCAGTATTCACCGGGTGATGTCTGCGTCCCGGTATTGATGATCGTTTCCACGGAGGAAAAAGATGCCGACAACACGTTGGTGTGGGGTGACTTCTGGGTGTTCAACTACAATCTTTCCCACGACACCCTCAAGACCGTATCCGGCGGCAACCACCCGGGCCTGATGACCTTGCACAAGGAAGGCAACGGATATGCGGTGACATCGTTCGAGCAGACCGAGGACGGTGCCGGCTACGAGGCCAGCGCCAAGCGTGTCTTTGGCGAACATTACGATGTGTACCAAAATATGCACTCGAATGAGAATGTCCGCGAGGCCGTCCGGAAAGAACAGCTGAAGTATTGGTGCGTTTTCAACAGTAAGGCCCGTTATTATCAGGACTTCGGTTGGCCTGCCGTAGAACAATAAAAGCAAAGCAGCGGCAATCTCTTGTCGCTGCTTTGCTTTCGGGCGGCAGGTCGGATTCGAACCGACGACCCACGGAACCACAATCCGGTACTCTAACCAACTGAGCTACAACCGCCATGTTTGGTGTCTCAGAAAGACGGCTGCAAAAATACATTTTTTTTCGTTACCTGTATCGTTTGTGGAATTTTTTTTCCTATTTTTGCCTTCCTATTTCTTGAACAATGTTTGCTGACCAGATCTATTACCCGCTCGTCAATGCCTTGCGCCACCGCCCCGACGAACCCGCTGTTTGCGTTAATGAAATGAATTGCGATAACCGCCATTTCGCTATGCTGGTGGCACCCGTTATGAATGAGCTGGATACTTTCCCGGATGAAACCGTAGCGCTCCTGATGGAGCAGGAACCGCTCACGTATGCTGCTGCTATCGCCTGTATGCTATGCGGCAAAACCATTGTGCCCATACCTGTCGATTGGCCAGACGAACGCCGCAAGGAGGTGATGACTGCCGCTGATGTGCGGCATGTCCTGTACAAGGAAAGCATGTTCTACTACTCCTGGATGGCTTATGAGGACGCCATCTGCCGCATCGACAGCGGCTTCCTCCCCGAACGGGACCTGCCGCACGCTGCTCGCGTTTTCGACTGGGACGAGCAACAAAAACTCACGGAGAAAACACTCTCTGCCGAAGAGTTTTTTGATTATTTTTGTGCACCCTATTTTAAGAATATTGTTAAATCCCATTAATTATGAAAAAACTGACTTGTATGCTAATCGCATTCGCCTGCCTGGCTCTGATTACAACCTCCTGCAAAGAGAAGAAAAACCAGACTGCTGAGGACTCCCAGAAAAGTGAACTCCAACAAAAGGTGGAGGAATACGCCTATTTCGACCTCACTGCTGACCTTTCCAAACTCACTGAGAGCGAGCGGAAACTCCTGCCCATCTTTTTTGAGATCGGCCAAATAATGGATGATTTGTTCTGGGAACAGACCTTTGGCGACAAGAGTCTCCTCGACACCATTTCCGATCCATGGATGAAGGAATTCGCCCTCATCAACTACGGCCCGTGGGACCGTCTCGATGAGGGGAAACCCTTTGTGCCCGGTTACGGCCCGCGCCCCGCGATGGCCAATTACTATCCTCATGACATCACCCGTGCCGAATACGATGCCTTTGCTGACCCGCTCAAATCTTCGCACTACACCATCCTCACCCGCGGAGCGGACGGCAAACTGAAAACCGTGGGCTATTACGAGGCTTATAAAGCGAAACTCGACCGCGTGTGCGAACTCCTCGACCAGGCCATAGACATTACGGACAACCCCAGTATGAAGAAATATCTCACCGAACGCAAGAAGTCGCTGCAGACCAACGACTACTATCCCAGTGACATGGCGTGGATGGACCTTCGCGATTCCAACCTTGACTTCGTGTTCGGCCCCATTGAGAACTACGACGACGCTTTCAACTCTGTAAAGACTTCCTGGGAGGCGTTCGTTCTGGTGAAAGACGTGGACGCCAGCACCAAACTGGCCAAGTTTGTGAAAATGTTGCCCCAGCTTCAGAAAGAGCTGCCTTGTGCCCCCGAGCATAAGAACTACGTGCCTGGCACCTCTTCCGACATGAACCTCTACGATGTGGTGTTCTACGGAGGTGACTGCAACGCCGGCGGCAAGACCATCGCCATCAACCTGCCTAACGATGACAAGGTGCAGGCCAAGAAAGGGTCAAGACGCTTCCAGTTGCGCAATGCCATGCAGGCCAAGTTTGACAAGATTATGAAGCCCATCGGTGAAATCATCATAGAACCCTCTGAACAAGCCAACCTGAAATTCGATGCTTTCTTCTGGAATGTAACATTCCACGAGGTGGCCCACGGTTTGGGCGTGAAGCAGACCATCAACGGCAAGGGTAGTGTGGATGAGGCCATGCAGACCGAGAATTCCAGCTGGGAGGAGGCTAAGGCTGATATTATCGGACTGAACCTTGTGTGCAATCTCATTGACAAGGGTGAGATTACGGACATTACTGTTGAAGAGGCTATTACGACCTATATCGTCGGGTTGCTGCGCAGCGTTCGCTTCGGAGCGGCGGAGGCCCATGGTATTGCCAACATGATGTGTTATAACTATTTCTTTGAGAACGGTGCCTTCACCCGCAATGGCAACGGAACTTACCATATTAACTATGATAAGGCTCGCAAGGCTATGGAGGGGTGGATTGCGCTGATTCTCAAAACACAAGCCACCGGCGACTTCGCCTTTGCTTCGAAATACAGCAAAGAGAACGGCACCATCGGCTCGGAGCTCCAGAAGGACCTTGACAAAATCAACAAGGCCGGCATCCCGCGCGATATCCGTTTCAACCAGGGACTGGATGTTTTGGGACTGAAATAATATTTTAATTGTTGTAGAGACGTACGGCAGTACGTCTCTACAATATTACCATTGCCATTGTATCTAAAACACATACATATTACCAATTTCAAAAGCTACGAGGAGGCTGAGTTCTCGTTTGACGAGAATGTGAACGGCATCGTCGGGCGCAACGGCAGTGGCAAGACCAACCTGCTGGACGCCATCTATTACCTGTCGTTCTGCAAGAGCTATTTCTCCGCGCAGGATGTCTTTTCTGTGCGCTTCGACACGGATTTTTTCGCCATTCACGGGGAGTTTTACAATCGAGAGACCCGGAATAGCACGCAGGTGAGTTGCACCTACAAGAACGGACACAAGTCGATGCGGGCCAACAAGAAGGAGTATTCCCGTCTGAGTGCCCACATCGGCCTTTTTCCCGTAGTGATGGTCTCGCCATACGACAGCGAAATCATCCACGGGGGCAGTGAGGTGCGCCGCAAGTTCTTCGACACCATCATCTCGCAGTTCGATGCCGAGTATTTGCAGCAGCTCATCTCGTACCGCAAGCTGCTCATGCAGCGCAACGCGTTGTTGAAGCAGATGTTCGAGAGCCGCAGGATGGATGCCTCCATTTGCCAGATTATTGATGAACAGATGATTCCGCTGGGCAATTTCATCTTCACCCGCCGGCAGGATTTCATCCAGAACATCTCTCCGATATTCCAAAAACACTATCGCCAATTGTCCGACGGTCAGGAGGAAGTGGAAATCCAGTATCAGTCGGGATTGCTTACCAGCACCTATCCGGAAGGCTTGCAGAGTGCTTCGGTGGCCGACGCGCGGAGCGGCTTCTCCAACTTTGGCGTGCATAAGGATGATTTCCTGTTCCTCATCAACGGGCAGCCCGTGAAACGGTATGGCTCACAAGGGCAGCAGAAGTCCTTTTCCTTAGCTCTGCGCCTCGCCCAGTTCGACTATTCGTTCGAGCGCAAGAAGATTAAACCTATTCTGTTGTTGGACGATATTTTCGACAAGCTGGACCGCACCCGCATCTCCGAACTGCTTGGCATGGTGGGCAAGGACCATTTCGGCCAAGTGTTCATCTCCGACACCGACGAGAACCGCGTGAAACAGATTCTCACCGAATATGGAATACAGCATCAGAT
>CAJODA010000102.1:5981-6600 GCA_905233745.1 uncultured Bacteroidales bacterium | reverse complement strand
AGCGGGGACCGCAAAATGAACGGTCCCAATGTGGCAGATTTTCCTGTTTCTTCTCACCATATTGTGCTGTTTAATGTTTCGTCAAACCCTCTAACCATGCAGGATTCAAGGACTTGTGAAGATTCTCGAGTTTATGAGTATGCGCATAGTGCAGTATATGTAATTTCTTCAAACTTCCAAAAATACATTTTTTAACAAATAATGCAATACTTTTCAAAAAAAAATCCCGCCTTCCGGCGGGATTGCATTTTTCAACCATTTTATCGCTTGGTCTGCTCTTTATCTTTCACTTTGGCCAACTGCCTTTTCAAGGCATCCACGGCCATGTCGGTGGCCTCTTCAAAACTCTTTGCGGTTTTGCTGGCAATGGCATCGTTGCCACGGATCTTCATGCGGATGTCCACGGTCTTGTTCTCAGGGGTGTCAGTGTTCTCGAGCTTCAAAGTCACGTCCGAGCCGATGATGCCGTCGTGCACCTTGTTCAGTTTCTCAACCTTCTCGTTGATGAATTCCTCTAACTTTTGATCCGTCTTGAAATGAACGGAAGTGATGTTGATTGTCATAATGACCTCCTTTTTTATGCCCTTGGATGGGCTTGTTTATAAATGGATTTAAGTTG
>CAJODA010000102.1:1158-5894 GCA_905233745.1 uncultured Bacteroidales bacterium | reverse complement strand
TGCGTCGCAAAGGTGTGCCTGATGACGTGCGGGCTCCGTTTGTCGATAGTGGTCACCATATCCAGGTATTTGCGTACAATCCTATAGACGGCCTTCGGGTAAAGTTGTCGCCCGTTGGCTGCAACAAAGATATAAAAATTATCGTTCTCCGGCGCAAATTTTTCAGCATAATTTTCCAAGTGCTTTGTTAATAAATCGCGCATCCGACTACCAAACGGAATGATGCGCTCTTTATTGCGTTTGCCGAGCACTTTGACGCTGTTCTCATAGAAGTCTATATCCTGCCGCCGGATGTTCAGCAGTTCCGAAAGCCGCATGCCCGTGGCATAGAACAGTTCCAGGATGGTCTGGTCGCGCCACCCCTCGAAGCTGTCCTCGAACATCTCCGGCCTGAAGAGCCGCTCCATGTCGCCCAGCTCCACATACTCTGGCAGCTTCCCGCGGAACTTGGGCCCCCGGAGCCCGTCCATGGGGTTGTGCTGCAGACGCCCCGCCTTCATCTCAAAGCGGAAAAAGTCGCGCAAGGCGCTGAGCTTGCGGTTCACGCTACGGGGGGAGAGCTCCCGGTCCTCCAGCAGGGTAAGCACCCAGGTGCGCAAATCCGCCACCCCGATCTCCGAGAGCTCCGGGTCGTCCATATTCTCCGCCATGTAGTTTGCAAACTGGCGCAGGTCGCCCTCGTAGGCGGCCACCGTATGCGCCGAAGAACGCCGCTCATACCGGAGATGATCGATGAAGGAGTTGTATGGAATCATAATATATTTTTATAGTATATATATTAATGTTTAAACATTAATGTCAAAAAAAAACAGGGTCGCGCCCTGTTTTCTTCCGATTGGCAAAGCCGTTATTCGTTTTCAGCTTCGCGAAGATGCTGCACGTAGATGGCCTTGCGCAATTGCTCCCGTCTGATGACGCTCTTCTTGGTGAATTCCTGTCTTTGACGGATCTCTTTCTTCACACCAATCTTGTCGAATTTCTTTTTCAGTTTCTTGAGCGCTTTGTCGATTGAATCGCCTTCTTTAATGGGAACAATAATCATAAATAATACCTCTTTCTTTTTGGGTTAATAATGTAATTTTAATTGGGCGGCAAAGATACACTTTTTTTAATACAATTCATTGTATATGATTATTTTCACTTACAGCCGCCGGCATTTCCTACCGAATGAGCGTGATAGAGCCGTGAAGCGGGTAGCTGTACTCCCCGGTCAAGGTCCTCACATAGACCTCGCAACTGTAATAGAAAACGCCTTCGGAGCAGGGCTGGTGCGAGTTCTCATCGGTGCCGTCCCACAGAATATCAGGGTTTTCCGTATAGAACACCCTCCGGCCCCAGCGGTTGTAAATCTTCATATCCAACTTCTCCACACCCCGGTAGGGCGGAATGGGCTGATATACATCATTGATTCCATCCCCGTTGGGCGTAAAGACATTGGGCAGACTATAGTCCAGACAATCGTAAATATCCATGCATACCGTATCGGACAGTGCCGAAACATTCCGGTTGGAGTCCGCCACCTTCATGGCAAAACAACCGACCACTGTTTCCATGCCATCCAATTGATACTCACAAGGATATGGCCAACATACATCGCCATGGGCAAAGGAATCCACGCACACAAAGGAGCCTTGCATGGTGGGTTTGTAATAGATATAGTACCAATAGGCATCGTGCGCCGCCGAGTCGGAGGAGAATGTCCAACTGTAGGTCACCACATCGCAGTCGGTGGAGACCGACAGCACCGGCAGTTCGGGCGGCTCGTTGTCGATGGGCGAGGCGCAGACGCGCTGCGAGCGGTTGAAGAGCGGGCCAATGGTGTCGGGAACCCAGTAGTAGCCGCGCGCACGCACATAATAGCAGTATTCTTCACCGTTGACCAAGCCTCCGTCTGTGTAGCTGGTGGCGGGCGTAGTGCATATAGAGTCCCAGACCTGTCCGTGCTCGTCCAGCCGATAGACCACATACTCCACATTGGTCCAGGGCTGCCGCACCGACCAGGAGAGCAGCAGCCGCTTGTCGGCAGGCACAATGCGCAGAAAGATGGAGGTGGCCGGGTCGGAGGTCTCGATCAGCGTATCCGCATTGAAGAACTGCACGCGGTAGGTGTAAGCCGTGTCACGGGTGTTCAGGTCGTGATCGAGATACTCCATCGTATCGAGGGTGGCGGGGATGGGCGAGGCATTCAGCAAAAGGGAGTCCACGCCATCAGCGTCAAAGCGATAGAGGTTGTAATAGTAGGGTGGCGGAAAGGCTGTGGAGTCAATCTCCGGCGGCGCGATCCAGCGCACCTTGAGGGTTCCGTTGGCGCTGTCGGTAGTGACCACATCGGCGTTGATGATGAGCGGGGCATCCGCGATGATGTGCACGCAGACCTCATCGGAGACATAGCTTTCGGCGCCATCGGGGAAGCGGGCCACCACGCGGTAGCAGTAGTCGTTGGCGTGGTATAGGGGCGCTGCGGAGCCGTCGTCCACGAAGGTGGTAGCGTCCCACGCGGCGGTGCTCCCGATCAGGTAGTAGCCCTCGCCGGCGGGCATTCCCGTTTCGCAGTGCTCAGGCTCAAAGGGATTGCTGCCGTCGCGACGATAGACGTCGTAGCCCACCGCGTTGGGGCAGGAGTCGGGCGACCAGGTCAGGCGCACGCGATTGCCCACGGGCTGGGCCTGCAGGTTCTTGGGCGCCGGAGCCACCACGCGCACGTGCAGGGTCTTGAACGCCACCAGCGGCACCTGCGGCCCGTCGTCCTGCGCCTTGAACAATAGCGTGTAGGGCGCGATGCGGACATGCCCGCAATTGGTGTTCCACACCAGATTGGTGGTATAGGGCGTGCTGTCGGTGATGGACATGAACTGCACGGGCGAGTTTTCCAGCAACAGTAGCTCGCCGGTGGCGGTAAGCGTGACAAAGGACGAGGTGGTGTCGATCACCGTGACGGGCAGCACCAGGCGCGTGCCCGCGAGCACGCACGTGTCGTCCACCAGAATCTCCGGCGGCAGGTTGTTGCACGGCGCAATGGTAATCTGCATGTCGCGCACCATACTGCTCACCATCACCCCGTTGCGCCACTCCTGGATCAAGATGGCGATGTTGTACTCGCCAGCCATGGTGGGCGAATCCCAAATCAGGTCGCCGGTCACCGGATCAATGGAGATGCTGTTGGAGGCATTGGGCAGCGAGTATCCGGGGATATCCTCGCCATCGTAGCCCCGACAGCTGATGAGACTGTACGACAGGCTGTCGCCGTCGGGATCGTATGCGCCGGGGTTGTGGTAGTAGATGACATTGGTACATCCGTTGTCGATGGGCTCCGTCATGAGCTGCGGCGAGGAGTTGCCGCCGATGAAGGGGTTGATAACCACGATGGTTTCAATGAAGAAGGGCACCTCCACGGAGCTGGGGATGTTGATGATTCCCGCGTTACGGTTGGGGTCCTCGAAGGTGACATGGAACGTGCCCGCGGCGGAAAACGTGTGCCGCGAGACATAGACATTCTTGCTGATGTTGTTGTCGAGGTTGATTTTCTGCAACCGGCTGATGACGGTGGAGGTGCCGTCGCCCCAGCTGACCTCGATTTCGGGCCGGTCGGCGGGGCTGGGGGTATAGGTATAGGTGACGATGGTGAACTCGTAGGTCAGGCCGGACACGTAGGTATAGCTGATCTCACCTGCGCGCTGGTGGGTGGCAAAGAGGGCCACCGGGAGCAGCAGGAGCAGCGCAACCGCAAGCGGGCGTAACCAATGGAGCACAGCCTCTTTCATTTTGTCAGTTTTATCAGGGTGTTTTCGGTTAACTGGTACTGGTCGCCGCTTTCGGGGCAGACTGCCCTGCCCTGTTCATCGAACGACAGGGTGTGTCCGCACTCGCTCACCCAGCCGATCTGCACGGCGGGGTTGCCGACCACCAGGGCGTAGTCGGGCACCGGCTTGGTCACCACTGCGCCGGCACCGACGAGGGCGTAGCGGCCGATGTCATTGCCGCAAACCACGGTGGCATTGGCACCGATAGTCGCCCCCTTGCGCACGATTGTCTTTTTGAATTCCGATTTCCGTTCAATGAAGCTCCTGGGGTTCAGCACGTTGGTGAACACCATGGAGGGGCCCAGGAAGACGTCGTCCTCACACACCACGCCGGCATAGATGGAGACATTGTTCTGCACCTTGACATTATCGCCCAGGACCACACCCTCCGCCACGAACACATTCTGGCCGAGATTGCAGTTCTTGCCCAGCACACAACGGGGCATCAAATGAGAAAAATGCCAAATTCTGGTGCCGTCACCAATTTGGCAACCGGGATCTATAACAGCGGTGGGATGGATGGGGGACATGGGGTGAAGGGGGTGAATGGGGTGAAAGGGGTGAAAGGTGAAGGGTGAAGGGTGAAAGGGGTGAAGGGGGTGAAGGGGGAATTTGGAATGGGAATTAGGGGGGTGAACTTTGAACTTTGAACCTTGAACTTTGAACCTTGAACCTTGAACTTTAAACTCTAAACTTTAAACTCTAAACCCTCAATTGTTCGGTTATGTATTGGATTTGTGCGTTGGTGAGTTCGGTGTGCATGGGGAGGGAGAGTACTTCTCGGGAGAGTTGTTCGGAGACGGGGAAGTCGCCTTCGTGGTAGCCGAGGTACTGGTAAGCGGTTTGCAGGTGGAGGGGGCAAGGGTAGTAGATCATCGTAGGGATATGTGCGTCGGCCAGCTGGCGGCGCAGGGCGTCGCGGTGCTCCGGAGCCAC
>CAJODA010000102.1:0-965 GCA_905233745.1 uncultured Bacteroidales bacterium | reverse complement strand
CATGCCGTGGTTGGCGATGCTGCGGATACGGGCGGCCAAGGTGTCGTCGTTGGTGAAGAGTGCGCCGCCGTCGCCGAAGCAGCCCAGGTTCTTGGTGGGGAAGAAGGAGGTGCAGCCCGCATCGCCCATGGTGCCGGCCTGGTGCACGGAGCCATCGGAGAAGGTGACCTGGGCGCCGAGGGCCTGGCAGGCGTCCTCGACCACGCAGAGGTTGTGTTGGCGTGCGATGGCCAGGATGCGTTCCATGTCGGCGCACTGGCCGAACAGGTGCACGGGCAGGATGGCGCGGGTGCGGGGGGTGATGGCCGCCTCGATTTGGGCGGCATCCATGCAGAAGGTGTCGGGGCGGACATCCACGAACACGGGGCGGAGGCCGAGCAGGGCTATAACCTCAGCCGTGGCCACGAAGGTGAAGGGTACGGTGAGCACCTCATCGCCGGGTTGCAGGCCGAGGGCCATGAGGGCAAGCTGGAGGGCGTCGGTGCCGCTGGCGCAGGTGAGCGCGTGCGCCGCGCCCGTGTATGCGGCCAGCTCCTGCTGGAAAGCGTCCACCTCCGGCCCGTTGATGTAGCGGGACTCCGCGAGCACGCGGCACACCGCCTCATCAACCTCTTCGCGTATGTTTGCATATTGACCCTGCAGGTCAACCATTTGGATGTCTTTCATCATATTCAAAAAAGCCGTGCAAAGATAGGATAAATTTCGATTCCGTAAAATTTTGCATCTGTGGGAGTCTCCTTGTTCCGTCGGGAGTGACCAGCTAATACAGCAACCCGAACATCCAAAGGGGAATGCGGTTGCCGTGGCCGACTTCCGTGTCATCCACGACCAAGAAGCTGTCAGGCACATCGGCAATCTGATCGAAAGTCTTCCTGCTGCCGCCCACCTCGAAGAGATATTTTTCGTTCACCAGAAAATCACCATGTGCAGGATATTTGACCTCATTCGCCACACGAAGCTGGCTG
>CAJODA010000101.1 GCA_905233745.1 uncultured Bacteroidales bacterium | reverse complement strand
GCGCCTGTCGGCTTGTCGTTGATGTAGAAGTTGCCGGCAGAGTGACGGAGCATCTGCTCAGCCTTCTCGATGGCATAGCGGTCCTGTGCGAAGATGGAACCGGTAAGCGCATACGGGGAGGTCTCGTCACAAACACGCAACATCTCTTCGTATTTGTCATCCTCATACACGTAAACGGTGATGACAGGTCCGAAGATTTCCTCACGGATGGACTCATAGTCGGGTGTCTTGGCCAAAATGATGGTCGGCTCCACGAAATAGCCCACAGACTTGTCGTAGTGACCGCCGAGTACGATTTCGGCATCGTTGGATTCTTTGGCGCGGTCAATGTAACCTGCGATGTTGTCGAAGGATTTCTCATCAATGACGGCATTCACGAAGTTGGAGAAGTCGCGGACATCACCCATCTTCACGGTGGTCATCATATCCTTAACGTGGTTCAGTGTCTCATCCCACAGGGATTTCGGCACGTATGCACGGGAAGCGGCAGAGCATTTCTGGCCCTG
The DNA here is from genome assembly GCA_905233745.1 of uncultured Bacteroidales bacterium. GTDB lineage: Bacteria > Bacteroidota > Bacteroidia > Bacteroidales > WCHB1-69 > F23-D06. Next base: position 4,481 of record CAJODA010000101.1, on the reverse strand, counting down.
ATACTCGAAAGCACCACGGAGAATAGCCACGGCCAACTCGCGGGCACGGGCTGTCTTGTGTGCAAAGATGAAGTCCTTGCCGCCAGTTTCACCCACAATCTTCGGATAGGTGTTGTAGATGTCGATATTCTCTCCGATCAGCTTCCAGAAGCTCTTGAAGGTGGAGGTGCTACCCGTGAAATGGATACCCGCAAGATGCGGTGACTTGAAGGCCACTTTGCTGATGACGGAGCCACTGCCGGGCAGGAAGTTGATGACACCATCGGGAAGTCCTGCTTCCTGAAGCAGTTTCATCAGGTAGTAATTGGACAGGATGGCCGTGGTGGAGGGCTTCCAAATCGTAACGTTACCCATCAGCGCCGGAGCCACGTTCAAGTTCAAGGCAATAGAAGTGAAGTTGAACGGGGTGATGGCATACACAAAACCTTCCATGCCACGATATTCGTTGCGGTTAAGGGTGGCGTGGTCGGAAATGGGTTGCTGACCGTACAGCTGGGATGCGAAATAGGTGTTGAAACGCAAAAAGTCAATAGCTTCGCAAGGGCAGTCTATCTCAGCCTGCATGGGGCTTTTTCCCTGACCAAGCATACAGGATGCATTGAGAATGTATCTGTATTTGGTTGCCAGCAGTTCACCGGCTTTCATCATGATGGAAGCGCGCTGAATCCAGGGCATCTCTTCCCAGTCCTTCTTGGCTGCCATGGCCGCATCAATGGCCATTTGAACCTCTTTCTCGCCTACTTTGTGGTAGTTGGCCAGCACATGACTGTGCTCGGTCGGCATGACCACTTGGCCCATATTACCGGTTTTAACCTCTTTTCCACCAATAATCAAAGGTATTTCTATAACCTGATTGTATTGTCTGTCAAGTTCTTCCTGTAATAATTTTCTTTCGGGGGTTCCGGGTGCGTATGAATACACCGGTTCGTTTTGGGGTTCTCTGAATACGAAATTTGCGTTGTTCATAGAATGGAGTTTAAAAATTTGGGTTTATGATTTTAAATTTGCTTTGTAAAAGCGGGCAAATATACAAAAAAGGTTTGTTTAAAATAATTTCTGGACATCTGTTTTCAGAAACATCAAAGCCTGGTCTACAACGGGTTTTTGGGCGGCGGCGATCAACAAAGATTCGGCAAACTGCTGGTTGTCGCTGTCATCCTCCATCTGGGCTGCCACCGTATTGATGATCTCTATAATGTCATCCTTGGCATCGCAGATCTTTCTCCACACTTCATTGGAAATATAGATCTGCTGCGAAAGGTTGTGTTCGAACTCGGAACGGATGGCGGTGAGCAGGAGATTCTGCTCCTGGGCCACTGTCAGTCCTGGAGCATGGATGCGCATCACCAACTGGTTGGGTTCAATACGCTCCAGATAGAGGGCCATACGCTCGTACGCCTGCAAACGCAATGGCAGCACAATGCTCTTGGCAGCCTTGCCGTTGTCAAGCGCCTGTATCTTCAACGTGCGTTCTGTGAACAATTTTGACACGAAGACGATGGCCACCAAAGCCAAACATGCTACAATAATTACAGTATAATTCATTATCCGCAATAGAAATATTCGTTCACCATTTGAGTCATCAGATCCGGATTCTTCTCAATCTCCTTACGGATTTTCTGATCCTTGAAGGATTTCAGTTGTTTCACGATGTCATCAATCATTTCAGCGTTGAAAACACCGTGGTTTTCGAAAATGGCACGGTGACGGCTCAATTCGTCGGCAGATTCCCAGCAAGAAGTCGGGAGTTGGGCAAGGCTTTCCACAAGGGCTTTGTTCTCCGGACGATGGATGTCCACATCCACGTATGTCTTCTCGGCAAAATCGAGAGCTCCCTCCATTTCAAAACCGTGACGAGCGGCGCACACCAAGCCGGCCAGCAGGAGATAGATGTCAGCGGAACCGTCCGGGCAACGGAATTCCACCGTCTGCTTTTGGGTACGGTCTTTCTTCACGGCTTTCTCCAGTGGATTGAGTTCGGCCAAGATATCATTCTTGTAGTTCCATCCCAGCGGCACGCGCACAAGCACGGAGCGGTTGCGGTCGCCCCAGCAGATGGACGTGGGCGCCTCCTGATGAGGAACCAAACGGAAATAGGAGGTCGGGTTGGTATTACCGAAAGCGGTCAGGGAACTGGCACAGGTCATGTATCCGGCAATGGCCGTTTTCGCGATGGAATTCAGCTTGCCCTTTGTCACATACTGGTTCTTACCCTCGGCATTCACGATGCGGGTGTGGATATGGAGACCGCTACCAGCCTTGCCCGTCGTGATTTTGGGTGAGAAAGTTACATCCAAACCATATTGATAGGCCAGGTTGCGGATAATCCATTTGGCTATAACCAACTGGTCAGCGGCATCTTGAACATTCGTAACCAGGAATTCGATTTCATTCTGCTCATAGATCTTGCCGTCCAGCGTGAAGTTGCCCACTTCGGAGTGACCGTATTTGATCAGACCGCCAGCCTTGGCGATGTTGTACATACACTCGGCGCGGAAGGACTCAAACTTCGTGAAGGGGGAGGATTCATGGTAACCGCGCTGGTCGGGAATGGTGTACAGCTCTTCGGCATCGCCGATGACGTAGTATTCCAACTCGCCCATAGCCTCAAAATACATGCCCGTAACCTCAGTGAAGGATTTTGCAGCCTTGCGCAAAATATATTCAGGAGAATTTTCCAGCGGCTGACCATCCTTGTTATAGTAGGCACAAAGGAATGACAGGGTCGGAATCTCAGCAAAAGGATTCATGAAAGCGGTGGAAAAACGAGGAATCACATACAGGTCGGAAGAACCGGCGTGAATGAATGCGGGGAAGATGTTGGAACCATCCACACGCTCGCCATTGGAAAGAATCTGCTCCAGATATTCACGGCTGTGCAATACGAAGCCCAGCGTCTTCATTCTGCCGTCTCCTGCTACATAGTGGAAATTGATCATTCTTATCTCGTTCTCTTCCACAAATTTAATCATGTCGGCTTTGGTGAATTCTTTAGGGGTTTTCTTTAAAAAATTAACCAAAGGGTTCATGCTCATTGTTACGTTTTCTTTCATATCGTATATTTTTAGAATTTATAATTGTCAATAGTGGAAAGGGGTGCAAATATACAAAAAAAGAACGCAGCACGACAGGAAGAATAAATTCAAAATTCAGAGTTCAGAATTCGAAGGCCAACTGCCAAAGACCAATAGCTAACAGCGCATTTGTGCTAATATCTCATCATCGGACAAGCCGGTGACTTTCGCTATGACGGACATATCCATGTTATTCTCCAACATCCTCTTGATTACGGAGCAGACACCTTCCACCCGACCTTTCTCAATTCCTTGCTCTATTCCTTGCTCTATTCCTTGCTCTATTCCTTGCTCATAACCCTCATCGTATCCCTCGGCCCTCCCCATCCGATGATGGTAGTCCATGGCTTCCTTCACGTCCTCGTACTCCAAAACACTTTTTTCATACTCTTGTTTCTCCATAGTTGTGAGTTTTGACAATTTACATTCCTCATACAATTCATGGAAGATGTCATACTCTTCCGGTATGTCATCCTCTTCCAGCCTCCACATGTTCTTTATGGCATAACACCATTTCTGTCGGTCATCTGTAAGCTGCCCGAATTGTTTTCGCGCTGCAAATTTAGTTAAATCTATCAAAAGAAATGCTATTTTCTCTGAAAAAATGTTGTTTCTGTCATCCTTGAGCTGGACGTGCTGCACGAAATCACCTTCGGTACCAAGCTCAGGAACACTAAAATCCACTAAAATGATGGATACCACCGTCGGAATATTGTACCTCCTGTCGCCACGACCAAGCGAATTGCTGATAATCCTGGATGTATAAGCAATTATCCTGTTCTTGAGAAACTCCTGACTGGCCTTCTGCATTTCCACGATGATGTGGTCGTTGTCCTGATTGGAACAGAAAACATCAAAGACCAGTCTTTTCTCCTTATCGCTTAATCCGAGCTGCTCAGTCTGGCGGTACGCGATATCGGTAACCGGACCGATATGGTCCGAGAGAAATGCATTGAGGAAATGGATGAGATTCTTCTTATACTGTTCAGTGCCGAAGAAACGCTTGAACCCGAAGTCGGTCAACAGGTTGATGTTTTGGTTTATGGTTGCCATAATGTGAAAAAATAAATTGTTTTAATGTTTATACGCACCGGTTGAAGTTCATAATCTGAATTTCACCACCTCGCGACGATGCAAAGGTAACACGTAGTTCTGTTCCGGCAATGGGAATCCGGAAATTTTTACTGGCTAGAAGAACAGCAACATACAAAAAACGAGCGTGCTAATTTAACAACCTATTGTTAAAGCGTTTGCGCAGATTTCGGAGAAAAACAGGGATTCCGCGCAGCAATAAAAAAGAGACGCGGGATCCGCGTCTCTTTTTGGTATCGTATCAGATAACCCGTTTGCGACTATCTGTTGATGTGAACTTTGTAAACGGCAGGACCGTTTGCTGTGTTCAGTCTC
>CAJODA010000100.1:1334-6428 GCA_905233745.1 uncultured Bacteroidales bacterium | reverse complement strand
CGATGCGATCAGGGTCAACATTGTTCTGCAAAGACAGGAAGTCGACGGCGGCGCTGAAATCCTCCGTGTTGATGTCGGGCGACGACACATAGCGCGGTTTGCCGCCGCTCTCACCAGTATATGACGGGTCGAAGGCGATGGTCACGAAGCCTCGCTCGGCCAGCGTCTGGGCATAGAGACCGCTTGACTGTTCCTTCACGGCTCCGAATGGACCGCTTACGGCGATAGCAGGCAGTTTGCCTGTGGCATTCTTCGGTGTGTACATATCCGCCGCCAGCGTGATGCCGAAGCGGTTCTTGAAGGTGACCTTCTTGTGGTCCACTTTGTCGCTTTGCGGGAACACCTTGTCCCATTCCTGTGTGTGCGTCAATTCCTGATTCATATTATCCTGTTTTTGTTCTTGATTTTTGTTTCCGCAGGCGGCAAGCATCAATGCCGTAATTGCCAATAATACTGTTTTTCTCATTCTATAAAAACTTTTAACTTTCAATTCTCAATTTTCAGTTCATCAGCCGGCTCTCTCCCCAAGTGTACTGCGGATACGCATTTTTGAGGTCGTTGTAGGAGCCATCAACGGTGCTGCCGCCGCTGGTGGCGAATACATTGAGCACCTTGCCGCTGAGGTCGTGTGCCTCGATGAAGGTGTTGACGATGGTGGGAGCAGTGTACCACCATACGGGGAAGCCGATCCACACGGTCTCGTAGTCGGCGATGTTCTCGCATTTGCCCTTGATGGCGGGGCGGGAACTCTTGTCTGTCATCTCTAATGTGGAGCGGGACTTCTTGTCGCGCCAGTTGAGGTCGGCGGCGGTGTAAGGCACCTCAGGAGTGATTTCGTAGAGGTCGGCATTAAACTCTTTGGCGAGTTTCTGTGCAGCGGCCTTGGTGTTGCCGGTAGCTGAGAAATAAACGATCAGGGTCTTTTTCATCTCTTTCTGATTGGTTTGTGGATTGTTTTGGTTTTCAGTGCCTTTGGGCGACTGTGCGCATGCGGTCATCATCAGGCAGCATGCGGCGATGATAGAGGTGATGTATTTCATTATTCGATTTTTTTAGGGTGCAATAATACAATTTTTCAAGATGTTTTCCGATTAAAATTTGCTATCCAACTAGAAAAGAATCGGAACCCTGCAATAATGAGAGCGGTACCGAGGCCTGGGTAGAATCCGGCAAAGAATTCCGCTGGCATTCCGGGGATGAATTTCAGACTGATGCCCAATCCCATCATGAAGAATATGAGGATATAGCCGTGCAGGTCGAAAAAGGCGAACAGCGACTTCTTCCGTTCGGGAAAATCGAGGATGCGCCGGGTGTATCGCTTGACGAAGTTGTTGAACATCAGCGAGAAAGCAACGGCAACAGCGTTGGCAATCAAGACCAGCCACCATACGCGATTGGGGTGGTGGCTGGATACCTCCGTCATGGCTTTCGCGCCGGTTGTGAAGATTTTGATGCCGGGGCCAAGCCAGCACAAAACCTGCATCAGCAGCAGATGCTCCCGGTTAACGGGCAGAATCCTGTCAGTGTTCATAGGTCTTAAAATAATGTTGGTAGTAAACATTGTGTTTCGTGTATAACGCTTACTACCAACATGTTGTTGTCATTATTCGTGATTTTCGGATTGGTATTTGGTGAATTGGTACTTCTCCCGCAGCTCGGCTTGTTTTTCAGGTGACTGTGAGGTGAAGTAGGACTTCCAACCTGGACAGAAGTTGATGTGCCAGCGCCAAAAGCGCCCCATCAGTGATTTCGGTTTCGCGTCGTAGTGTGCGCGAATCTTACAGTTTTCACAAGCGTGTGCCATAATTTTCCTTTTTATTTCAACATAGATTCGATGTCTGCCTCCATCTCTTCGGGTGTCGTGGTGGGCGGGAAACGTTTGATGATGGCACCGTCCTTTGAAACGAGGAACTTGGTGAAATTCCACTTGATGTCGCTCTCCTTCTCCACGCTCTTGCTGATGGTTTTGAATAATGCCGCCGAAGCTTTGGCCTTCAATCCTTTGTACTCCTCAGTCGGGGCCATTGACTTCAGGTATTCATAGATGGGATGTGCTTCCTTGCCATTGACATCGATTTTTTTCATCAGCGGGAAGGTGACGCCGTGGTTGAGGCGGCAGAATTCCGCAATCTCCGCGTCGGAGCCGGGTTCCTGGTTGGCGAACTGGTCACACGGGAAACCGAGAATCACGAAACCTTGGTCTTTGTACTTTTTATACAGCGCTTCCAAGCCATCGTATTGAGGGGTGAAACCGCATTTGGAAGCAGTGTTGACAATCAAGAGGACATTGCCGCTATATTGCGCCATGTCCACCTCTACGCCCTTGTTATTTTGGGCCTTGAAATCATAAATAGTAGCCATTTTTTTGTTTTTTTAAGTGATACATTTATTTAACTTATTCGAATTATCTGTGATTTGAGACTTGAGATGTGAGACTTGAGACTTAAGACTTGGGATTTTTGGGTTTTAACCGATTTATCGTTCACTCAATCCTTCGATGAGCTTGTCGAGGGCAGGTACTAAGGTCGCTAACTCCTCCACAGAATCCATTTTCTCTAAGATGCTCGCACTCAGGCATTCGGGGATGTGCTTCGCCTGCTCGCGCATTGTCAAGCCCTTTTCGGTCAGCGACACGATGCGCTGGCGCGTGTCTGTTTTGCCCTTTGTGCGCAGGAGCAGCCCCGACTTCTCCATGCGCTGGAGTAGGGGAGTGACGGTGTTCGTGTCAAGCATAAGACGCGCGGCGATGTCGCACACCGGTTGTTTGTCCTGCTCCCACAACACGAGCAGCACGAGGTACTGCGGATAGGTGATGCCCAATGGGTCGAGGTACGGGTGATACGCACCCACGGTCAGCCGTGCCGCTGTATAAAGGCGGAAACAGAGTTGGTTATTTAGCTTAAGTTGCTCGTATTCCATTACTTGCAGATTTATATCGTTCACGATGCAAAAATACAAAAAATATTTATATCGTGCGCGATGTTTTTAAAAAAAAGATTCCGCTTGTTCACTGCGTTCGCGGCAGAATGGTGCGCACCTCCGTATGAGACGAAGGGGGAGAAGATGTTCAGTCTTTCTTCTCCGCCATCCGTTTTCCAGCGTCGAAGGCCTTTTGCAGGTCCTCTTCCCAATGTTCCTCGCGGTATTTCCGCTTGGCCTCCTCGGAGAAGCCGGCGAGTTCGTAGCGGTCGTAGTTTTTCACCTGGTAGGTGTTGTAGGCGATCAGGCGTTCGGGCTTGCCGAGCGCGGCGGAGATGCAGTGCTCCATCGAGCCGTAGCCGTTGCTGTTGTTGCGGGCGGGAGTGCCATTCATGGTCTCCAACAGTACAACGGGCATCTTCTTGGGTGCCGTCATGCTGTAGTCGTTGTAAGAGAGCCACGGGAAAGCCAGCCGCTCCAGGAAGGTGCGCATCTGTCCGGTCACATCGCCGAAATAGATCGGGGAACCGAGCACGAGGCCGTCGGCTTCGGCAATCTCCTCCAGAACGGGAGTCAGGGCATCCTTGTATTTGCAGATGTTCGAGGCCTTGCCTTTGAATTTGCAGGCCATGCACGACATGCAGCCCTTGTAGTCAAAGTCGTAGAGGCGGACAAGTTTCACTTCTGCCCCGCCTTCTTTGGCGCCGTTGGCAAAGGATTCCAGCATGGCGGCGGTGTTCATATTGCGGCGCGGACCGCCGTCGATAATCATTATTTTTTTCATTGTTTCTTGTTGATTTATGTTACAATTCTACGGTATCCAACGGCCGCCAGGCACTTTTCTCCATGTCGACCTTGCCACTCTTTTTCAAGATCACGCCCTCGGCTTCGAGCAGCCGGGTTTGTTCGGGCCAGCCAGCGACGAGGCCGCCGTCGGCAAACACCACACGGTGGCAGGGCAGACCACGTTCCCATGCGGCTTTCATGGCGCATCCCACCTGTCGGGCCTTATCGGGATGGCCCATCAGCGTGGCAATCTCGCCGTAGGTTACCACCTTGCCTTCAGGGATGCAGGTCATGATCTCGTAGATCGTCTCTGCCGAGAACACCTCCATCCCAAGGATGTTTTTCAACAAATGGTTTGTCTCTTTTTTTGATGCCATAACTTAGTCAACCGTAATATGAATTTCCCTTATCACCTTCGCCGGCGTTCCCGCCACCACCATATTATCGGGTACGTCCTTGGTGACCACGCTGCCAGCGGCCACAATGGCGTTCTCGCCGATGGTGACGCCCGCCAGCACTTTCACGTCGGCACCGAGCCATGCGTTGCGTTTCACCACGATGGGCTTGGTAAGCAGCGTGTGACGCGTGGCGGGGTCCTCGGGATGGTATTCGGTGGCTAACACGCAGTGCGGCCCGATGAAAACGTCATCCTCGATGGTGATGCCGCCGATGGCTAATAGCGTGCAACCGAAGTTGAGGAAGCAGTCGTTGCCGAAGCGCACGCCCGGTCCGTAGTTGATGTTCAGCGGCGGGAATACGCGCACGGTGTCGGGCACCTCGCTGCGGGTGATCTCGCGCAGACAATCGCGCACCTCGGCCTCCGTGTGGTAGCCCGTGTTCATCTCGGCGCAGAGCCGCATCGTGCGCTGCACGTCGGCATAGAGGTCGTCGCTGCCGACGAAGTCTTTTCCTGTGGGCTTGTCGTTCATCATTTTACCGGATGAAATTCGTGAATACCGCTTCCTCCGCTTCGGGCAGACCGTTGCGTTCCTTCTCGGCGGCGATGGCCTTGACGAGGAAGGCGATGTTGCGGCCGAGGATGCGCATGCACTGCAAGCCCTCCGCATCCTGCATCACGTCCTCGGCGCTGTGACCGTGCACCATATTCCAGTAGCGGGTGCTCGCGATGGGCATCTCGCTGATGGTGAAGTACTTGTTCAGCTGGTCGAAGGTGGCGGTGGTGCCGGCACGGCGGGCCGAGCAGACCGCTGCGCCCACTTTCATACACTTCCGGAAGTGCGTGCTGAAGAAGAGGCGGTCGAGGAAGGACTTCATCGTGCCGGCAATGCCCGCGTAATAGACCGGCGAACCGATGACTAGCGCGTCGGCTTGCTCGAATTTCGGGGCGACTTCGTTCACGATGTCATCAAAGACGCATCTGCCTGTTTC
>CAJODA010000100.1:0-1284 GCA_905233745.1 uncultured Bacteroidales bacterium | reverse complement strand
TTCCACGCCGTTTTTCTGTAATTCTTCCGCCACAAGGCTCAGGGCGGTGAAGGTGCAGCCCTTCGCGTTGGGACTGCCGTTGATAAGGAGTGCTTTCATACTCTTTAAGTGAATGTTTATTACTTCGTGTTTATTACTTCGTGTTAGTGACTTTGTGTTGGTGACTTCATGTTGGTTATTTCATGTTAACACGAAGTAATTAACAGCCGAAGCTAATCAACAGCCGAAGCTCACCAACATGAAGTCATTTCAGTTCTAACCTCAGCACCCTGATAGGTCTGTCTTTGCCTTGATACTGGGTCTCGTCGATGCAGGTTTCCCCGGTGGGTTGGAATCCGCATTTCTCCATCACTCGGCCGGAGGCGGGATTGTCAACGAAATGCCCGCTGATGAGCGATTGGATGTCCGTCGTTCGGCGGATATAGTCTAACATCGCTTGCAGCGCTTCCGTGCAGATGCCTTGGTTCCAATACGGTTTGGCCACCCAATAGCCGCAGAGGGGCTCTCCCTCGCGGGCGGGGAGATTACACTCGCACGAAGGACCGTAGCCAATGGCCCCGATGGCTTCTCCCGTCGCGTTGAGTTCGATGGCCCAGTTGGAGTCGTTGCGGAATACCGTGCGGATGATCTCCAGGCTTTCCTCCACGCTGTTATGCGGTGGCCAGCCAGCCCGGGGTCCCACGTCGGGATCGGAGGCGTATTTGAACAAGGAGTCGGCGTCGCTCTCAAACCAGGGACGAAGCGTCAACCTCTCGGTCCGCAGCATCAGCTTGGCCTTCTCGGCGGAAGGCGTGCGGGTGAGGTCCTCCCCCTCGCGATAATCTTCGGGTTGTTCAAGTCGGATAGTCATCGTTTCTATTTTATCAGGTGATATTCGTTCAAGTGAATGTTGGTGAGTGACTGTTAACACGAAGTCTTCAGCTTCTTTTGGTGCGTCTTCAACATCTTCAACGCCTGCTTGTAGGGACTCGTGGTGACACTCGTGAAGTAAGCGGCCATATCGGTGGTGTAGGTGCACTTGTAGTAGCCTTTTGTGAAGAGTTCCTCCTCGGAAAAGCTGTCCGCCAACTGAATCATTTCGTTATGGGTCTGCTCCAGAAGCCGCTGTGCCTCCTGGAACGAGGTGTTCTGGTGTTTTTCCACCAGCATCTTGTCCATCTCGTGGTAGTTTTTGCGATATTCGTCGGGCAGATAGTCCCTTTGATGGCCTTCGCGAATGTTGTTCACAAATTCGCGCATCAGCACCTGCCATTCATAAAGGTGTATGAGGAGGTCGCGGGCGCA
>CAJODA010000099.1 GCA_905233745.1 uncultured Bacteroidales bacterium | reverse complement strand
GCCATGGCGTTATTGTGGAAGTGAACGGAAACGAAACGGTCACTTTCAGCCGCGCCGAGCAGCAAGCTGCCGCCACTGCCAACCAAGGCATGTTGAACATCACGGTTTCGGAGCAAAAGGCTGACACACGCGGTCCGGCGACCATCATCGACAATGCCATCGTGCGCTTCGGCGAGGGACAACAGTTGGGCAAGTTCCATTTCGGTAATCCAAGCGCCAACATCTGCATCCCGCAGGGCGGAAAGGAATATGCTGTGGCCAACGTCTCTACAAACGAGATTCCCGTCAATTTCAAGGCCTCGAAGAATGGCGAATACACCATTTCCGTCAATCCTGAGAACGTGGAATTCGACTATCTGCACCTGATTGACAACCTCACTGGATCGGACGTGAACTTGCTGCAAACGCCGAGCTACACCTTCACGGCACGCAATGATGACTACGAGAGCCGCTTCCGCTTGGTGTTCGTGGCCAACGACGCCGACCTCGGCGGTGAAGGAAACGATGACTTCGCTTTCATCAGCAACGGTCAATTCATCATCACCAGCGAAGGCACGTTGCAGATTATTGACATGATGGGACGAGTAATTGTTACAAAGCAACTGTCAACTACAAACTCCCAACTCCCAACTGCCAACTTCAAAGCAGGTGTCTACGTGCTGCGACTGGTCAATGGCGATAATATTAAAACACAAAAGATTGTTATTAAATAATTTAATCAAACTATTATGAAAAAGTTCTTTTCATTGGTGTTGGCCGCCACCATTAATACAAGTGCTATTACAGCATATCGGAGGCGGATTACGATGTGTGGTTTTACAAGAAACAGGCCGATGTGAAGGTTGATGGCAATACCATCATGGTAACCTTGAAAGTGGACAACATCACAACGGTGGAAGAGATGACCGACATCACCGTTAACGGCGACGACCTATATTACAAAGGCAAGACCACGCTGTATATTAACGGTGAGGAGATTGCTTCATACGGCCCTTGTCAGGAGCACTACGTCAAGGTTAACGACGACTTCTCTCAAATCGTCATTGGCCGCTGGGAAGGAACCGTCACCAGCGACGAACCGGATTTCACGCCTTATCCAATCTGCGAGAAATACCTCGCCGACGGCACTAACATCGAATATGAGCTCGTAGACGGGCAATGGGTGGAAGTAGAAACGGAATACGCCGAATATTTCGTCGACGGCAGCCTGTTGTGCACGCGCTGGCAATATCCAGGATGTGAAGAAGAACGCGAGAACAGCGTTTTAGTGTCATACTCCAACGATACGTTGATCGCAAAGGAAGTGGTCCTGCGTCATGGCAATCTTTACACCGAAACCAGCACCCTGACCAAGGTCCTTGAATAAATCGTGACAGAAAATGATACCATATCAACTGATTAAAAGATATATCTTGATTCGTCTTTTTGTGATGTGTCGGATTCCATGAACATTATGAAATAGACAGGCATGTAGGTTACCTTGTCTTTCTGATATATTTCGCGCTCATTGGAGATGACAGTGCCTGAAACGATGTGGTAGTCGGGGTTCTTCAAGAGGTTGTCGAGCGCACTATGTACACTGTAGTCCTTACCCGATTTGACCTCTATCGGATGGGCACTCATCGAATCGTAATCATCAACGATGAAGTCAACTTCACCTTGCTTGCGGTTGTCATAGTAGAATAGCTTGTGACCGTGTGCTCGCAACTCTTGGGCGACAACGCTCTCATAAACGGAACCGAGGTTGATGCTGCGCACATCGTCGAGAATCGGACTGATGTTGTTGTGATATAACACGCCGGTAAGCAGTCCAACATCGTTGAGATATAGTTTTAGTAAGTTTTTCTGCAACGACTCGTTAATTGGAAAACTTGGGTTGGTGATGGCATGAACCGCCAATGCAATGCCCGATGATACCAGATACTCGAACTCTTCTTTATATTGTTCGAAACGATCGCCTTTCTTTCCGCGAATTTCTTGAGCCACAACGCGTTTTTTCTTGTTTTCCATCTGCGATGGTATCATTTCGTAGATGCGACGGATAAGAAGCTTTTTGTTTTGTTCTTTCTCGTATTTTGAAGCATCGGCGGCATACAGGCTGCGGATGCCTTCCTGCACTTCGCGTACATGCACGATGTTGTGGGTGCTCAGGTAAGTGTTGACGGCATCAGGCAGGCCACCCACCAACAGATAGCGACGGAATAGGTTGAGCACATGGTTGTGATGCTCTTTGCTCAATGCCTGTCGGTTTTCGTAGGATTGGCGCAACTTATTCAGAGCTTCTGTGCCGAAACCGTTGGCAATGAGGAATTCCTCGAAATCGAGCTGGAACATCTCCTTGCGGATGATGCTGCCTACTGGGATGGAGGTGGTGTCCTGCAGTGTTATTCCCAACAGGCTGCCACTGGTGATATAGCGATAACGGCCGTCTTCCCGCAAAAATTTCAGCATTGTCAGATACTGTGGATAATGCTGTATTTCATCGAGAAACACCAAGGTCTCATTGCGGTCTTTGAGCTTGTCGCCCGCCACCATGCTGAGGGTCAGATAGAAATCTTCCTTACCGTGAATGTTTTTAAACAACTGCTTGCCTTCATCGTCTTCCACAAAGTTGATTTCAACGAAATTCGGATACAAGCGTGTGCCTGCTTCGCGGATACTGAACGACTTGCCTATCTGACGGGCTCCTTCCAGTATCAAAATCTTGTCCGTATTGGACTTTAGATAGTCTTCGATGTATGAGGCGATCTTTCTGTACAGCATGGCTATTTACACTTTTCAAATAATTTTCAGTGTCAAAAAATACACTTTTCAATAATAATTTGCATTGCAAAATTACATTTTTTCCTAATTTGTACGTGTTTTTGAGAAAAAATTTAGGGATGCGGCGACGACGCGTCCTTTTTTTATGTAATATTTGATTTTCTTATAAAAAAGGGGTAAATTTGCAACAAGCTTCGAGACAAGGCCTGTAAACAGATGTTTAACCAATAACATAAAGAAAGGAAACCCAACATGAAAGCAGACAAAATCATTAAAAACGCCAAAATCTTTACATCAAACAAAAACAATCCGATGGCAAATTCACTTGTAGTGAAGGACGGCAAATTCATATATGTGGGCGACGAGAAGGGTCTCGCGAATTACGAAGGCGAGATCACTGACCTCGGTGGCAAGTTTATCATGCCCGGCATCATCGACAGCCATGTGCATATCACCATTCCTGTGGGTTTTGAGTACGCGCCAATGGGAGAACGCATTGAGCCGGACGGCAAGCAGGCCGCGCTGGACATGATGGCGGACTATATCAAGAAGAACCCTGGGGAGAAGCGCTACAGGTTCTACATGGAGAGGTGAGGATATTGTCAAGGAGGAGCTGGACGCCATCTGTCCGGATGCCGAGCTTCAGATTCAGGAAGGCGAAGGACACAGCATCTGGGTCAACTCCAAGATCCTTGAGAAACACGGCATTACAGACGAAACGCCGGATCCTATCCCCGGACTCGCGTATTACGTGCGCAAGGACGGCCATGTGACCGGAAATATGTATGAAGGCGCAACGGAAGTCCGTATCATTCTGGACAGCGGAATGGAACTGAGCGATGAGCAGGTGGATGCGGCCCTTCAGCGCTGGATTGATTTCTCCGTCGAATATGGCGTTTCTGCGGTATTTGACGCCGGACTTCCGGGCGATATGGCCTTCCACGAGAAGGTCTACAAGCGTCTGGTAGAACTGGACAAGCAGGGAAAACTGCCCGTTTATGTGGACGGCAGTCTGGTGGTTAACGCGGAGCGGGACGCAGATGAAGGCTTGAAAGAGCTCAAGCGCATCCAGCGTGAGTATAACTCAGAGCACCTGAAGGTTCATACCATGAAGATTTTCATGGACGGTACCCAGAAGATTCATACCGCCGCCATGGTCACGCCCTACGTGGATGTCCATACTACGGGATCTACAGCTTTCTCCGCGGAGGGGATTGCAAAGGTTTTGAAGGAACTCAACGAAGCCAACCTGGACTTGCACCTTCACACCGTGGGTGAGCGTGCGTCACGCACGGTATTGGATGGCGTTGAGATGGCCAAAAAGGAGATGGGTGACAACCTCCACGTGAGAGTTACCTGCGCCCATCTTGAGATTGAGTGCGATGATGATCTGAAGCGTTTCGCCAAGCTGGGCGTATTCGCCAACTTTACGCCGCACTGGCACTCTGGAGATCCCGCTATCGCAGCTACTTGGCTTGGAGAGGAACGCTCGAAGAAGCAGTTCCGCTGCAAATCGGTTTGGGACAGCGGCGCCACGGTGGCCTGGTCCAGCGACAATATCGTCTTTATGGGGCATGGAAGTGGGCATGACCCGCTGGATTACCGAAAAGACCAGGAACTACCCGTACACCGTAGCCGCCAAAGTATTCCCGCCTGAGAACGAGAGAATGGGCATTGAAGAGATGCTGATAGGCTTTACCATCAACGGTGCCAAACAGTTGGGCATCGAGGCCAAAAAAGGCTCTATCGAAGTGGGCAAGGACGCCGACTTCCTGGTGTTCGACAAAGACCTGCTGACGGCAGAACATGAAGGCTTCAGCTACAACCTGCCGCGCGATGTGTATTTCGGCGGAAAGAAAATGAAATAATCTTTAAACTAAATGAACATGAACAAGAATCAACCTCTGGATTATTCCAATAAAGCCAATTGGTATCAGATCCCTCAAATCACCAAGGAATTCGACACATTCTATGTGTATGCAACCGAGTATATCATGGGCAGCATGGCGGAGGGCGCTCCCGATTATGCCGACATGGACAATACCGAAATGCTGGAGGGCGCCGCTGGCGAATATGCGCTGCACGCCTCTGCTTACGCGGACTCCACCAACGTGTTCATGCCGTACTACCGCCAGGTGGGCCTGCGCTATGCCGGGGTGATCTGGAAACGGGACGGAATCTTCGACGCCGCCATTGCCGATGGCCCCTATGACGACATCGTAGCCGCCTTGGACTATTACTTCGAACACTACAACAACGGCCGCCCCTTCATCATCGCCAGCCATAGCCAGGGATCGGCCATCGTCAAGATGGTGCTTAAAAAATACTTTGTGGAGCACCCCGATTACTACAAGCGCATGATTGCCGCCTACCCGATTGGCTACGCTTTCACGAAGGACGAGTTCAAGGCCTACCCACACATGAAGTTTGCGATGGGCGAGTGCGACACGGGCGTAATTATCACCTGGAACACGGAAGGTCCCAAAAACAGGGAGGTGAATGCCAAAACGTGCGTGCTGCAGCCAGGCTCTATGAGCATCAACCCGCTGAACTGGAAGCTGGACGACACATACGCCCCGGCCAGCCTGAACCTGGGTTCGCTCTGGTCGAACGAAAAGACCGGCGAACTGGAGATTCAGGACTTGGGTGCCGATGCGCAGGTGTTCCCCGACCGCGGCGTGGTGGTGACCCATGCCCAGGGCGAGAAGATGGACGAAGCTTCCGCCAAGGTGTCCGCCGAATTCTTCGGCCCGGATGGCCGTCACGGCGAGGATTACGCGTTCTTCTACAACAACATTAAGGACAACGTGGCCAAGCGCATCGCAGCCTATAAGGCAAGCCGGAAGTAACGAAAAAGAGCGACTATGAAAGCAGACAAAATTATCAAAAACGCAAAAATCTTCACGGCAGACAAGAACCATCCCAGTGCCACAGCTCTGGTGGTGAAGGACGGAAAATTTGCCTATGTGGGCGACGAAGCCGGCCTGAAGATGTATGAGGGTGATGTCACCGACCTCGGCGGCAAGTTCATCATGCCCAGCCTCATTGACAGCCATGTCCATATTACCACCGGCGTTGGATTTGAGTACCTGGATTTGGGTGTACCCGTCATGTGTTCCACAAAAAAAGAATGTCTGGCCTTTATGGCGGATTGGATTCAGAAGAATCCTGGCCTGAAACGTTACAGATTCATGATGGAACGTACATGTCTGGCTGGGGAAGATCTCACGAAGGAAGAACTGGATGCGATATGCCCAGACGCGGAGATGCTGGTTTTGGAGGGCGAAGTACACAGCAACTGGGTGAACTCCAAAATCCTTGCGGCACATGGTATTACTGATGACACGCCAGACCCCGTGCCGGGGCTGGCCTATTTCGTGCGCAAGGATGGGCACCTGACGGGAAACTCGTATGAGACCGCCAGTTGGCCCATGCTCTTCGACGGCATAGATGACCTGACGGACGAGCAAATCAGCACGGCCGTCTTGCGCTGGCTTGACAGTTCCATAAAGTATGGCGTGAACTGTGTCTTCGATGCCGGTTTCCCGGAGCATAACGGGATGAATGAGCGCATTTACGAATATCTAAAGGATTTGGACAAGCAGGGAAAACTGCCGGTCTATGTGGACGGATGCTATGTGCTTACTCAGCCCGCAAAAATGAAAGAGGCTCTGGAGGGAGTGAAGCGCTTCCGGGAAAAATTCAATACGGAGCACATGAAAGTGCACACGCTGAAAATTTTCATGGACGGCACCCTGAAGATTGAGACCGCGGCGATGGTGACGCCCTACGTGGACACCGGTGTGACGGGAGCCACAGCCTTCAATGCGGAGCAGGTCGCCGAAATCCTGAAAGAGCTCAATGATGCTGGGCTGGATCTTCATGTGCATACTGTCGGCGAAGCCTCGTCCCGCGTGGTATTAGACGGAGTGGAGCTGGCCAGAAAGGCGCTGGGAGACAAATACCGTGTGAAGGTTACCTGCGCCCATCTGTGGGTCCAGGATGACTCGGATTTGGACCGTTTTGCAAAACTTGGCGTAACGGCCAACTTTACACCGTGGTGGCACAGCGGCAACGTAGGTGGCAATCCTATCGAGTACTGGCCCACCTTTATCGGAGAGAAACGCGCCCATTCCATGTTCCGTTGCAAGACGATGTGGGACAGCGGCGCCCTAGTGACTTGGTCCAGCGATGAGGTTTTCTATGGCGATTTCAGGAACTGGAGTCCCTATCTTGCTATGGAAATCGGAATGACACGCTGGATCAATGAGAAGACCCGCTTCGACGAATACAGCAGAACCGTTGCGGCATTTCCACCCGAGAGCGAGAGAATGAGCATTGAAGAAATGATGCTGGGCTATACCATCAACGGTGCCAAACAGCTCGGCATTGAGAAAACAAAAGGCTCTATCGAAGTTGGTAAGGACGCCGATTTCTTGGTGTTCGACAACGACCTGCTCACGGCAGCGCACGAGGGATTCAGCTTTAACAAGCCGGCCCAGGTGTATTTCGGCGGAAAGAAATTGGTGGGGGAAACACCCGACTATTCCCAGAAGGCCTGCTGGTACAAGATGCCGGAAATCACCAAGGAAATCGACACGTTCTACATCTACTCGACGATATTTATGGGCGCAAACGAAGGCGATCCCGACTACGCAACGCTCGATAATGCCGAGTTACTGGCGGGTATACCGATCGAGCACGCAATCAAATCGAGCGTGTTCGAGGAATCCACCAACTTGTATATCCCGCTCTACCGTCAGAGCAGTTTGAAACATGCGTTTGAAGCTTTTGAGAAGGACGGAAACATCGATGCAGCGCTTACCGGCATACCCTATACCGACATTACCGCCGCAATGGACTACTACTTTGAGCACTATAACAACGGCCGTCCGTTCGTCATCGCGGGACACAGTCAAGGCGCAGCCATCCTCCGCCTGGTGCTGAAAGGCTACTTCAAGGAGCACCCCGACTACTATAAGCGCATGGTGGCGGCATACGCCATAGGCTATTCCATCACGAAGGAAGATCTGGAGGCCAACCCGCACTTTAAGTTTGCGACCGGCGAAACAGACACGGGTGTCATCATCAGCTGGCACGCTGAAGGCCCGAAGAATGTGGAGGCAAACTTACCGCTCCCGAACCTCATTATTGGTAAGAACGGAGTAGCCATCAACCCGCTGAACTGGAAGCGTGACGAGGCGTATGCACCTGCCAGCATGAACCTGGGCTCGATTGTAATGGACGAGACCGGCGCAAC
Source organism: uncultured Bacteroidales bacterium (assembly GCA_905233745.1). Taxonomy (GTDB): domain Bacteria; phylum Bacteroidota; class Bacteroidia; order Bacteroidales; family WCHB1-69; genus F23-D06. The sequence goes on along the minus strand of CAJODA010000099.1, from coordinate 1,516 downwards.
CACAATCCGTGACATTGATGCCGATGCGCAGCTGTGTCTTGCCCGTGGCACGGTAATAACCAACGCCAAAGCTACCCCCAATGAAATGGCCGACCTCGCCGGACCGCAGTGCTACCACCAGGACGACTATTCCATCTTCTACAACAACATCAAAGACAACGTGGACAAGCGCATCGCAGCTTATAAAAACAAAAACAAAAAATAAAAAGACATGAATAACGAAAACAAAAACAAAAAGATTACCGACGGTAATTACGATAAATCATTGGCCGTCAAGTGCAACAACGGAACCTTCGTCGGCAAGAAGACCGACGAACTGATTATCTGGAAGGGCATTCCCTATGCGACGCAGCCGTTGGGGAAGCTCCGTTGGCAGAAGGCGCTTCCTGCCGCAGACGATGACGGCGTGTATGAAGCCACAAAGCCCGGCCACGTTCCCATCGGACCCGTGAACGACACGATGGGAACGGCGGAGTTTGGCGAGGACTGCCTTGTGCTGAACGTCTATTGCAATACCAACTGCACCGACAGCAAGAAGCCGGTCATGGTGTGGATTCACGGCGGTGGGTTCTGCGCCGAATCCCAAGCGTCGCCCCTCTACGACCTTACCAACATCTCCAAGCAGTGCCCTGACATCGTGTTCGTGTCCATCGACTACAGGCTCGGCTTCATGGGATTCATGAACTTCGAGCGGGTTCCCGGCGGAGAGAACTTCAAGGAGGCAGGCAACCTCGGTCTTCTCGACCAGCTTGAGGCCCTCAGGTGGGTGCAGAAAAACATCGCCGGTTTCGGCGGCGACCCAGACAACGTGACCATTTTCGGCGAGTCGGCAGGCTCGGCAAGCGTCACGTTCCTCCCGCTCATCGACGGAAGCGAAGGACTCTTCAAGAGAATCATCGCCCAGAGCGCCAACATCGCCTACTGCGACACGATGGAGCATGGCATCCACGTCACGCAGAACTTCCTGACCGCGACGGGTTGCCAGACCATGGACGAGCTGATGAAGCTCACCACCGAGGAGCTTGTGGACGCCTACCTGAAGGCGTACACCATTGACAAAAACAGCCTCCTCGGCGGTGCCAACTTCCCGCTCTTAGACGGCGTCACGCTGCCCGAGGATCGAGCGGACATGTACCCGATGTGGGGAGACGAGAAGAGGTCAAAAATCGATTTAATGATTGGGTCTAACCAAGATGAGATCAGATACTTCGTTCCGTTCGAGGGCGGCGAAGAAGGCTTCCTCGACACGCTGAGGTGGATTACGAAGAGAGACCGTGCACTGCTCAACGAGCAGGAGAAAGCCATGTACGACGAGTTCATGAAAACGCTCGCAAACGAAAGCGAGGGGAGCAGGTTGGAGCAATACTGCAACGACATCAACTTCCGCGCCGGCAACACCAATATGGCCATCAGGCATGCTGCCGCCGGTGGCAACACCTACATGTATTTCATCAAGAAGCCGGTGATAACCCCCGAACTTGGCGCGATACACGCGGTCGAGATTACATACCTGTTC
>CAJODA010000098.1 GCA_905233745.1 uncultured Bacteroidales bacterium | reverse complement strand
GCCTGCTCGGTCAGGTAGCGTGAGATATAGGTGTCGTAGGAGGCTGTGTGGCGGAATACCTTGGCGGCCAGTCGGCGGCGCGTCTCGAAAGTGGTGTCGCCGCTCTGTTTGATTTCAGCCAAAACCGTGTCGTAGTCTGCGGCATCCACCACCACGGTGACGAACTTGTGGTTCTTGGCCGCGCTCCGGAGCATCGTGGGTCCGCCAATGTCAATGTTCTCTATCGCATCTTCGTACGTGACATCCGGCTTCTCGATGGTCTGCTTGAACGGATAGAGGTTCACCACAATCATGTCGATGGGCTCAATGCCGTTCTCGTGCATCTCCTGCTGGTGCTTCTCGTTGTCGCGGATGGCCAGAAGCCCTCCGTGGACCTTGGGGTGGAGCGTCTTCACGCGCCCGTCCATGATCTCGGGGAATCCGGTGACCTCGCTGATGCCGATGGTCTTCAGTCCCGCGGCATCCAAGGCCTTTTTGGTACCTCCTGTGGAGATGATTTCATAACCTGCTTCTATAAGTCCGGCAGCGAATGGGATAATGCCGGTTTTGTCGCTTACGCTGATAATGGCTCTTTTCATATTGGTTTGATGTTTGTTGATAATCGTTTGTTTGCACTGCTCCATCAGCCACATGGGTGTAGAAGTGGCCCCGCAGATACCGATGGATTGGTAGTGTTGTAGGTTGAGGTTCCGGATTTGCTCCACCTTGGACACCATGAAGCTGTTAGGATTGTTTTTATGGCAGATGCCGAACAGATAGAGTCCGTTGGAGCTTTGCTCGCCCGAAACGAAAAGGATGGCATCGTGCTGCTTGGCGAAGTCGGCGATTTCCAAGGTGCGGTTTGCCACTTTGCGGCAGATGGTGTCGGCGTAACGGAACAAGTCGCCGTGCCCTTCACGCTCGTAACGTTGCTGTATGCGGCGGATGAGCTCGTAGTATTGTTCGAGGCCTTGGGTGGTTTGTGAGTATAGCATCGAGGGTCTGCTGTAGTCTATCTTGTCAATTTCATCAAAGGAAGAGATGACGAATACCTGATTGTCGGCCTGGCCCATAAGACCCTCAACTTCCGCGTGACCTTTCTTGCCGAAGATGAGAATCTGTTGCCCTTTGTTCTCCGGCTTGTGGTAGAATTCCGCAATGCGCTGTTGCAGTTTCAGCACCACAGGGCATGTGGCGTCAATGAGGGTGATGTTGTTCTCCTTGGCGGTTTGGTATGTGCGGGGTGGTTCGCCGTGTGCTCGAATCAGCACTGTGGTATCGCGGAGCGCTTGGAACTGGTCGCGGCTGATGACGCGCAGGCCGAGCTCGGTGAGGCGCCGAACCTCCTCGCTGTTGTGCACGATGTCGCCCAGACAATAAAGGGTGTCGTGGTCCTTGAGGTACTCTTCAGCCGTTTGTATGGCGTGAATCACACCGAAACAGAAACCCGAATTGTTGTCTATGGTAACTTGCAAAACGAAAGGTTGTTAATTTTTTTTACCAGTTGTCAGGGAATAGGGAGTCCACGAATTCGGCGCGGTTGAAGACTTGCAATTGGTCGATCTTCTCGCCAACGCCGATGTACTTGATGGGAATCTTGAATTGGTCGGAGATGCCGATGACCACACCTCCCTTGGCGGTGCCGTCGAGTTTGGTGATGGCCAGGGCGTTGACTTCGGTGGCGGCGCAGAACTGGCGTGCCTGCTCGAAGGCATTCTGTCCCGTGGAGCCGTCCAGCACGAGCAGGATTTCGTGCGGTCCGTCGGGTATGAGTTTGCGGATGACATTCTTGATCTTGACGAGCTCGTTCATCAGGTTGGTCTTGTTGTGCAGTCGTCCGGCGGTGTCGATGATCACGATATCGCTCTTGCGGGCGATGGCAGAGGCCACGGTGTCGTAGGCCACGGCGGCGGGGTCGGAGCCCATCTTCTGGGTGATGATGGGCACGTCGGCGCGCTTGGCCCAGGCTTCCAGCTGCTCGATGGCGGCGGCGCGGAACGTGTCGGCGGCGCCCAAGGTTACCGAGTAGCCCTTTTGCTTGAACTGGTATGCCAGCTTGCCGATGGTGGTGGTCTTGCCCACGCCGTTCACGCCAACCACCAACATCACGTATGGCGTGTCCATTTTAGGAATGACGAAGTCGTTGGCCTTCTCTATGTCGTTCTCGAGCAGCAGTCCTACAATCTCCTCCTTGAGTATGGCGTTGAGTTGCTCGGTGCCGAGGTATTTGTCGCGCGACACGCGGGATTCTATGCGCTCGATGATGCGCAGGGTGGTTTCCACGCCCACGTCGGAGGTGACCAGCACTTCCTCGAGGTTGTCCAGCACATCGTCGTCAACTTTGGATTTTCCGGCGACAGTTTTGGCGAGTTTGGCGAAAAAGCTCTCTTTGGACTTCTCCAGTCCTTTGTCAAGTTCCTTTTTTTTCTCTTTGGAAAATATAGAAAAGAATCCCATACACGATAATTTAGAGGTGATGCCCGGCGGGGCGGACGAATGCAGTTGCAAAAATAGTGAAAATATCAATAAGTGTTTTATTTCAATCTCAATTTCAATTGGCACATTTGCACATTGTTTCATTTGCCCCTTAAATAATCTTCTTTTTTATAGTGTTTTTTTTTATTGCGGAAAAATGCGTACTTTTGCAATTACAAAAATAGAAAAATGACTTCTGAACTTTCACATACAGCGGAATCTTCATTTATTGGCGATGTCAAAAGAATCGTTGAAGAAGGTCGTCGTGCCGCATACGAAACGGTGAGTGCTGTAATGATTGAAACTTATTGGCATATTGGACGACGGATTGTGGAGCAGGAACAGAATGGACAGGAACGTGCAGAATACGGCACACAATTAATTGAAATGTTGTCGAAAGAATTGACAAGAACATACGGAAAAGGTTTTAGTAGTAGAAATCTGTGGTTATTCAAACAATTCTATCAGACATTCAATGATTTAGAAATTCTGCACACGCGTGTGCAGAATCTTACGTGGTCTCATATACGAACCACTCTTCGTGTAGATAATCCTGTTGCTGCCCGTTGGTATTTGCAGACCGCCTCTGATGAGATGTGGAGTGTGCGTACGCTTGACAGAAATATCAGCACACAATATTTTGAGAGGCATTTCAAGCACCCACAGATATTGGATAATCCTGAAAACAAGGTCGTTCCCGACAAATTGGAGATTCTGAAAAGTCCGGTCATGGCGGAATTTCTTGGATTTCAGCAAAATTCTGATTTTACAGAGACTGATGTGGAGAAGGGATTGATTACTCATTTGCAAGAATTTATGGTGGAGTTAGGGCGAGGTTTTGCTTTTGTAGCACGACAACAGCATATTTTCACTGATGCAGGTGATTTTTATATCGACCTTGTTTTCTATAACTATATTCTCAAATGCTTTGTGCTGATAGACGTGAAAAAAGGTCGCATCACGCATCAGGATGTGGGACAAATGGATATGTATGTGCGTATGTATGATGAGTTGAAGCGTCCTGAGGGTGACAATCCCACAGTTGGTATTGTGTTGTGTAGCGAAACGAGTAAGGATATTGCCCGTTATTCGGTATTGAATGGTAGCGAACAGCTTTTTGCGGCTAAATATATGCCGCTGATGCCTACTGAGGAGGAACTCCGTCGTGAAATTGAACAACAGAAAGAGTTGTATATGTTACAACAAAACAATAATTGACCGAATATCAACTAAAAATAAATTAACGATTAAAATAGAAAAACATTAACATAGTATAAATCATACCGTTTGCTATTTGTTCGGTAACATCTTGAAACCTAGGAAATTTCAAATATAGCAATTACTCGAACAAGTCGTGAATGTCTGCGTAACGCGTGGGCAGGCTTGTCTGTAAATACGGGTTTTCTCAGGACCTCAGAATGTGGACAAGGGTTGTCCACGTTTTTTTTTGAGCCCTATGGAAACATGTGTGCAGATAAAAGGTGAAATGGTAATTGAAACACAAATGTTACATAATGATAACAGAAATGTAACACAACAAATATTTATTTAATTGTTAATTATTATAATTTTGCAACAATAATCATCCAAAAAGGAGGCGTGTAACCATTAAGATTCATGTTTTTTTAAAGGATATGCTTATGCTTTTTGAGTATGAATGGTAAAGTGGAGATCACTGAAATATCTATAAAGTAGAAATTGAAATGGCGGAACTCATTCATATCGGTCGCCTTATTCAGGAAGAGTTGCGCGTTCAAGGCCGCAGTGTGACATGGCTCGCGCAGCAGCTGGGAACCAGCCGCATGGCCTGCTACCGCCTGTTTCATAGCTATAGCATCGACACGCAGATGCTGTTTTGGATTTCAGGGCTGTTGGGTAGGGATTTCTTTGCGGAGTATTCAGGAAGGCTGCCAGAAAGTGTGAGATAAAAAGTTCGCCAGAGGAAATGAAACGCATTGAAAAGGCGTATCCTACATTGAGTCACATCTAACCTTTGTCTTTTACCAAAAATAAATTCGCAAAAAATGCGAATGTTTGGAAATGTTTACTATTTTTGCACCCGAATCAGATGATATGGAAATAACGTTTGAGAAAGACTATCTGAAAGAACTCTATTACGATGGGAAGTGCAGCGACAAACAACATCGCTATCAGCCGCAAATTGTGAAGAAATATGTCCGAACGATTGATATTCTTGACGCGGTTGACCGAGTGACAGATCTTTTTCGCTTTAACGCTCTGCATTACGAAAAGCTATCAGGTGATAAAGCTGGAATAGAATCGGTACGAGTTAATGACCAATACCGTATAGAATTCAAAACATCAGAGGAGTCCGACAAACAAATCACCATCTGTAACATTATCGAATTATCGAACCATTACAAATAGAGAAATTATGGGAAATTTGGGCTATGGGGCGTTCCCCACACATCCGGGAGAAGTGCTGAAAGATGAATTGGAAGCACGCGGTGTCAGCCAGCGAGAACTGGCCGACACCATCGGTCTGACCTATTCTGTGGTCAACGAGATATTGAACGGCCGCCGCTCCCTTACCGCCAAGACAGCTCTTATGTTTGAGGCTGCTCTTGACGTCCCCGCCGATGCGCTGATGTATCTGCAAACGAAATTTAACATGCAAACCACTCGCAACGACAAATCCGTGGCCAATGTTCTGAAAGAAATCCGGAAGATTGCGGCGGTGTTGTAACGGATGGTTATCGTTATAAAAGCTAACTGAATATCAATAATATAATCAACAAACAAACGAATAAAAGAAAGAAGAGAAGAAAAGTAA
>CAJODA010000097.1 GCA_905233745.1 uncultured Bacteroidales bacterium | reverse complement strand
TCATTTTCCCAAGTCAGTTCTTTGGCAGCCTTTTTGCAGTTCTCTCTGTAGTGAGCTTGCAGTGGTGGGTTGTTTTGCAACTGTTTAACCGCATCGGCAATAGCCTCAGGTGTGACAGCTTCTGCCACGATGCCGATATCATAGTGTCGGACTATGGCAGCCCGTTCCACTAGATTTGAAACAATTTGCGGAATACCGGCTTTTATATATTCAAATATCTTATTGGGCAGGCTAAAGCGCAGGTTCATACTCAGATCGCGGTCAAGGGCCAGTCCGGCATCAGCCAATGCTGTATAGTTGAACAGCGTTTCCTGTGTTTGTCTTCCGATAAAGGTGATGCGTTCTTCCAGGTGCAGATTCTTGGTTGTTTTTTGTAAAAGAGGGAAGACAGTGCCTCCTCCGATGATATACAGATGGGCATCTGGCAGATACTGCATGGCTTCAACCGCCTCTTCACAGCCCCGTCCTTCGTTAAGGCCGTTGCCTTGTAGAATGAGGTTGAACGTGTTGTCAGACATTCCTAATTCAGCTTTGGTCCTAGTAACCGGTGGTGTGCCAGCGGGCGGGATGTTCCGTACCAGATAGGGGCGGATGCCATATTCTTTTTCGTATTGTTCCACGATAGACTGGCTCACTGTGATGACGGTTTTCTGTTTGGGGAAGCAGAAACGTTCAATAGCCCCCCATACCCTACGGGCGGCTGGGTTGCTGACCACGGAAAGCTCACCGCAGAAGTATTCGTGGCTGTCATATACCAGCCGCTTGCGGCGCAGCTTGCTTATCAGGGTGTTGGGTAGCAGCGTGTCCAGATCATTGGCGATGAGCACATCGCATTTCTTGAACAGAAGGTAGAGAAACAAACGGAAGTTGTATTCGGCATAGAAGAGGAAGTTCTTTCGGAAAAGAAGGCGCATCCGATGGGTATGATACGGGCGAGGATTGAGCTTTGGTGAGTCGGCATAGCAGCGACCCACCAGTGTGACGTCGTATCCGTTTCGGGTAAGGAACATGGCCACCTTGTCCACACGGGCGTCCGTGTAGAGGTCGTTGGTAACCGATAGGATGGCGTGCTTCATTATTCGGCACCCATGCGTCCGTGGCAGTTCTTGTATTTCTTGCCGCTGCCGCATGGGCAGGGGTCGTTGCGACCCACTTTTTTCTCCACACGGATGGGCTGGCTACCCTTGCCGCCGGGAGCTACCTGACGACCTCCGCCAGCCACTTCCTCACGGCCAGTGGTCAGTTTCTTGGCATCCGACTGCGGCAACTGCGCCTCGCGCACTTGCGGAGCCTCCTCTGCCATTGGAATTCTGCCCTTGTTTAGGTAACCCACAATCTCTTGGCTGATGCGAACCAACAGCTGATCGAACAGGTTGAAGGATTCAAGCTTGTAAATCAACAGCGGGTCTTTCTGCTCGTAGGAGGCGTTTTGCACGCTCTCCTTCAAGTCGTCCATGGCGCGCAAGTGCTCCTTCCAAGCATTATCAATCACGGCCAAAGTGATGCCCTTTTCAAAAGAGAGGCCCACTTCGCGACCCTTGGTTTCATAACATTTCTTAAGCGGGGCTACAATGTTGATGTTCTTGGTGCCATCGGTAAACGGGATGGCAATGTTCTGGAACTTGTCGCCATGCTCCAGATATACACGCTCCATTACCGGATAGGCTTGCTCACTAATCTGTTGGAGCTTGTTCTTATAATGATCGTAAACAATCGGATAGAGGCGGCTCACCAGCACGTGCGGACGTTCTTGGAGGAACTCTTTCTCTTCAAATGGAGATTCGCATCCGAAGGTGGTAATCATGTCTATGCTGAAACTCTGAAAATCCTTGGCTTCCCAATTGGAAGACACAATCGATTCGCACACGTCCTCGAACATTTGGGCGATATCGATGGCAAGGCGGTCGCCAAACAGGGCGTTGCGACGTTTGCGATAGATGGTGGAACGCTGTTTGTTCATCACGTCATCATATTCCAGCAAACGTTTACGGATACCGAAGTTGTTTTCCTCAACTTTCTTCTGGGCACGCTCAATAGATTTGGAAATCATGCTGTGTTGGATGACGTCACCATCCTGATGGCCCATCTGGTCCATGACCTTGGCGATGCGGTCGGAGCCGAACAGACGCATAAGGTCATCCTCCAGGGAAACAAAGAACTGGGAGCTGCCGGGGTCTCCTTGACGGCCGGAACGGCCACGCAACTGGCGGTCCACACGACGGGAGTCGTGACGCTCTGTGCCAATGATGGCCAAACCGCCCTTCTCGCGCACTTCGGGGGTGAGCTTGATGTCGGTACCACGACCGGCCATGTTGGTAGCGATAGTGACCGTGCCCTCCTGACCGGCTTCTGCCACAATGTCAGCCTCCTTCTTATGCAACTTGGCGTTCAACACGTTGTGCTGAATGCGGCGGCTGGTCAGAATGCGGGAAAGCAATTCGGAAGTTTCCACCGAAGTGGTACCCACCAAGACTGGTCTGCCCTCTTCGTGCAACCGGATGATTTCATTCACCACGGCGGCGTATTTTTCACGTTTGGTCTTGTAAACCAAATCGTTGGCATCGTCGCGGATAACGGGTTTGTTCGTTGGAATCACCACCACGTCCAACTTGTATATGTTCCAGAACTCACCTGCCTCCGTTTCAGCGGTACCGGTCATACCGGCCAGTTTCTTGTACATACGGAAGTAGTTCTGCAACGTGATGGTGGCGTAGGTTTGTGTGGCGGCCTCCACCTTGACATTCTCCTTGGCTTCGATAGCCTGATGCAAACCGTCGGAGTAGCGGCGGCCCTCCATGATACGGCCCGTCTGCTCATCCACAATCTTCACCTTGTTGTCAATGATGACGTATTCCACATCTTTGGCGAACATCGTATAAGCTTTCAAAAGCTGATGAATCGTGTGGATGCGGTCGGAAGCTGTTGCAAAGTTGTTGAATATCTCCTCTTTCCGGGCAGTTTTCTCCTGTTGGGAAAGATTCTCTTTTTCCAGTTCGGCGATTTCTGCGCCCACATCGGGCATGATGAACATCTTGGCCTCTTCCGCGTCGCGGCTGACCAGTTCGATACCCTTGTCCATGATGTCAACGGTGTTGAGCTTTTCTTCAATCACAAAGTAAAGTTCATCGTCGATGAGGTGCATGTTGCGGTTTTGGTCTTGCATGAAGAAGGATTCGGTGCGCTGGAGCACCTGTTTCATACCCGGTTCGCTGAGGAACTTGATGAGGGCGTTGTTTTTAGGCAATCCGCGGTGCGCGCGGAGCAACAACATAGCACTTTCATCCTGCGGCTTAGGATCCGGATTCTCGGTCAGCATTTTTTTTGCACGGGTCAGAATCTCTGACACATACACGCGCTGTGCATCGTACAATTTTTGGACGATGGGTTTGTATTTGTCAAACTCCTGCTGGTCGCCTTTGGGTGTGGGACCGGAAATGATCAACGGCGTACGGGCATCGTCAATCAACACGGAGTCCACCTCATCCACAATAGCATAGTTGTGGGGACGCTGCACCAGCTCGCCGGTATTACGGGCCATGTTGTCACGCAGGTAGTCGAAACCGAACTCGTTGTTCGTACCGTAGGTGATGTCGGCGTTGTAAGCGCGGCGGCGCTCATCGGAGTTGGGCTCGTGCTTGTCGATGCAATCCACGGTGAGTCCCAAAAATTCATAAAGACGGCCCATCCACTCGGAGTCGCGCTTGGCCAGGTAATCGTTCACGGTCACCACATGCACACCTTTGCCCGGGAGGGCGTTGAGGTAAACGGGCAGCGTGGCCACGAGGGTTTTACCTTCACCGGTGGCCATCTCGGCAATCTTGCCTTCGTGCAACACGATACCGCCGATGAGCTGCACATCGTAGTGGCACATGTCCCAGGTGATCATGTTGCCGCCGGCGGACCAGGTGTTGCGGTAGCGGGCTATGTCCCCATCTATCTCAATGCCGTCATGCGTGGCTGCGAGGTTACGGTCCAGGTCGGTGGCCTTCACCTCGATGATTTCATTGTCCTTGAAACGGCGGGCAGCCTCTTTCATCACGGAAAAGGCCTCCGGCAGAATCTCGTTCAGCACATCCTGGGTGGTGTTATAGACCTTGTCTTCCAATTTCTCCACCTCTTTGTAGAGATCCTGTTTTTCCTCAATGGGCAGGTCATAGTTGTTGTCCAGGTAATCGCGGATTTCCGTCAGACGGTCCTCTTCTGCGGCCGTGGCCGTGCGGATTTTCTCACGGAACTCCACGGTTTTGTGACGCAGGTCGTCGGTGGAAAGGTTTTTGATGGATTCGTAAGCTTCAAGCGCGCGGTTCAATTTGGGCTTGAGCTCTTTCATATCGCGGTCGGCCTTGGTGCCGAAAAGTTTGGTCAGAAAATTTGCCATAAATTTTATGTTTTAAAGGCTGCAAAAGTACAAAAATTGTGCCAACATTTCATTGTTCTGACAGTGTCATAATACATATAAATGATTTTATTTAAAGTGGATGATGGTGTAAATGCATTTTTGTACTTTTGCAACTCGTAAAACAATTATGCTAGGAATACCTTACGATTCTAAACGAAATTTCGGGCTGGATTTACTAAGGGCCGTTGCTATCTTCTTTGTGGTGCACGGTCATGGAGTGCATCTTCTTGCTAGTTCACGTCTTTCGTTTCTGTAATCTGTCTCCCTTCCTCACGGCGTGGATATATTCTTTATTCTTAGCGGATATCTCATTGGATATTCATTTCTGTCATACGCAAACAAAAACAACGGCGTGGATTTGCGCAAGACCCTGTTGTTTTACGGCCGTACCGCCTTGCGAATACTGCCCAATTATTATTTCATTCTCGTGGTGTATTACCTCTTGGTTCAAGGGGGAATCATACACGGCAACACCCACGATTTTTCCATCTGGTATTTCATCACATTCACCCAAAATCTCTTTACACCGTTCTACAACTTCTATTGGGAATCCTGGTCGTTGCCTGTGCAATGGTGGTTCTACATTCTGTTTCCGCTCTCCCTGACAGTTTTCACCAAACGATTCAATGCAAAACGAGCAACACTCTTTATTTGCTTTTTCTTTATCGCATTCACCCTGACGTACCGCTATTCGATTTCCGACCATCTCACCGACCGTTTCTGGCGGGATGTCTGGCTTCGTAAAACCGTGGCTTCCCGTTGCGACAACATTTACATCGGTGTGCTGGCAGCTTGGGTAAGGACATATATGCCTGACTTTTGGCAACGGCATTCCGTGAAATCCTTTGTGGTCGGCATCTTTCTGATG
>CAJODA010000096.1 GCA_905233745.1 uncultured Bacteroidales bacterium | reverse complement strand
TTCACCTTCTTCGCCCTCTTCCCGGGCATGCTGAAGAAACTGCCAAAATCGGGCGGCTGGATGAACACGCTAAAGGTCATCTTAGCTTTTGTGGAACTGGCCTTCGCATTGAAGTTCATCAATGTACCCGACCAGACCTACCACTGGGGCATCCTCGACCGCGAGGTGTATCTGGCCTTCTGGATTGTTTTGTTCTCTCTGCTGGGATTATACCTGATGGGGAAGATACGTTTCCCGCTCGATGACGAATATCCCGTACAGAAAAGCTGGTTCCGCTTCACCCTCGCCGTGTTCGTCTTCACCTTCGTAGTCTATATGATTCCCGGCATGTTCGGTGCCCCGCTGAAAGCCATCTCCGGCTGGTTGCCGCCGATGACCACCCAGGATTTCGACATTTCCACCATCGTGCGCACCGAGAGCGGCCAAGGCAACGCTACGGCCAGCACCTACCAATGGACCGAGGAGCCGATGTACGCCGACAAACTGGAAATCCCGTTCGGCATCAAAGGGTACTTTGACTACGACCAGGCCTTGCGCGTGGCCAAGAAAGAGGGCAAGCCCGTGTTTCTGGACTTCACCGGCCATGGCTGTACCAACTGCCGCAATGTGGAGAATGCCGTCTGGATCGACCCCGAAGTGCGCCGCATATTTGCCGAGGAGGTCATCGTGTGCACCATGTACGCCGACGACAAGGTCATACCGCTGCCGGATGAGGAGAAAGGCAAACTGAAAGACGCCGACGGCGACCCCATCACCATGCTGGGTGCCAAGAACCGCTATATCGAACAGACTATCTATCACGAAAACTCCCAACCTTGCTATTTTGTAGTTGATCCCGACGGAAACATTCTGTCCGGGCCGACCTACTACGAGCGCGACAAGGACAGATACATCAAGTTCCTGCGCGAAGGAATTGACAAATTCCATGCTAAACAGAAAAGCGAGAATTAAGTAATGTCTTCGGGAATTGGGTATTAAACGCAACTCCCAACAACCAACTCCCAACAACCTATGAAATGGTATAAGCTCCTATTATTCAGCGTCATCAGTGGAACATTTCTAACCTTGTCATGGTACCCGTACGGTTTGCCGTTCCTCATATTCTTCGCATTCATCCCGTTGTTTCTGATGAGTGACGAATTGTTGAAAAAGGGCAGCAAATTCTCGTTATGGAAAGGGTTCATCTTTTCCTATCCGGCATTCCTGATCTGGAATGCCATCACCACATACTGGATATGTTACACAACCGTTCCTGGAGGCATCGCCGCGAGTGTGCTGAACGCCATGCTGATGGCGTTGGTCTTCGGTTTGTGGCACTGCTGCCGCAGGCACATCCGCCAAAAATGGGTACATCCTCTCCTGCTCATCACTTTATGGATATCTTTTGAAAAATTGCATCTGAACTGGGATTTGACATGGCCCTGGCTCAACCTGGGCAATGTGTTTGCGGTATGCCCGCACTGGGTGCAGTGGTATTCCATCACGGGTGCGTTGGGCGGCACCTTATGGGTATTGTTACTCAACTACTTGCTATACTGGATTATCGTGCGCGAGCGCCAGCACAACCGCCGTGCAGGTTGGGCGTACACCATCTTCTTAGCCTGTCTGGGCATCCCCGCCATCATCTCCACTGCCATGTATCGCCATCATGTGAAGAGCATTGACAAAAGCACTCCGATAGAAGTGATATTGGTGCAACCCAACACTGAAGTTTGGGAGGAACAGTATGTCTTATCCAACAAGGAAGAGGGTCAGCGCATCATCGATGTGGCAACGCCTTATCTGAACGAAAAAGTTAATCTGATTGTTTGTCCCGAGTCCAGTATCGCACACAGCATCCTCTTGCCAGCACTGCAAAACAAGCGCTATGACAGCACATTTGACAAATACGGGTGTTTCGCCCTACTAGACACTGCCATTGCAAAATACCCCAACCTGAACTTTATCTTAGGATTATCCACTTACGAATTTTACAACCACAAGGCCACCCCAACTGCCCGGCAGGTAGATGCACAGCATTACGTGGATTTCCACAACTCGGCCGTTTTATATAACAAAAAACAATACGCCGGGCATTACCACAAGAGTCGTCTGGTACCTGGTGTAGAGGCATTGCCATTCCCGAAGGTATTCGGTTTTCTCGGCGACATGCTGGTCAATTTGGGCGGGGTGAGCAGTTCGTTAGGAAAAGACACCTGCCAGCGGACCTTCTGTTTCGAGGCTGGCGGAAAAACATTGAAAGTGGGCACCGCCATCTGCTATGAATCCATCTATGGGGATCTGGTTGGCAAATTCGTGCGTAAAGGGGCCAATGTACTGACGGTTATCACCAACGATTCATGGTGGAAAGACAGTCCTGGCCACAAACAGCATTTCGAGATGTCGCGCTTACGCGCAGTGGAAACGCATCGTTATGTGGTCCGCTCCGCCAACGGTGGCTTTTCAGGTGTCATCAATCCCGCTGGTGATATAGAAAAAAAGACAAACTATATGGAGCGAACGGCTGTCCCTGCCACTGTTTATGCCCAGCAAGACACGACTTTTTACACCCGGCACGGGGACTTTATCGTGCTCATCACCCTCATACTGACGGCAACGGCGATATTGTACATCATCTCCCATAGTATTTATCTTCGCTGCAGAACCAAAAAGCAATCGTTATGAAAAAAACATTACCCCTCAAAACCATCTTTTTCTTATTTGCGATTGCACTAACCATATGTGCCTCCGCCAAACCTGTTGACACACTGTTAGCACGCCGCGCTGCGGTACATTTTTTGACAGGTAAATCTGTTTCAGAGGTACACGAGCAGTCTGCAAGCTTAGTGTTTAAAAGCTGTAGCAGGGGTGTTTCCAATATACGAAATGAAAACAGCTATTATATTTTCAACATTGGCAACGGCTATGTCATTGTCAGTGCAGATGACCGCATAGAACCGGTAATCGGCTATTCCACTGAAGGCAATTTCGACCCCGAGGACATCCCAATCAGCATGTTGGAGATGCTGGACAGCTACGATGCAGAGATCCGCGCTTATTTGCAACAGGCTGAAGCCCGCCCAAACACTGCAACCGCCAAATGGGAGAACCTGATAAGTGACACCTACCGTGCTCCTGCCAGCAAGGCTGCGGTTATAGGACCGTTGCTTTCCACCTTGTGGGACCAAAACTCCCCATATAACGCCATGTGTCCAACTGACGCCTCCGGTCCCGGCGGTCATGTATATGCGGGATGTGTGGCAACTGCCATGGCACAGGTAATACGTTACTGGGAATATCCTAGCACGGGCTCAGGTAATAAAAGCTATATTTGCAATTTTAGCACTTCATCTGGAGGAGAATATGGAGATTACGGCACATTAACGGTATATTTCGGCTACAGTTCATATAATTACGCCAATATGCCAGCCTACATCTCCGCATCAAGTCCCACTTCTCAGATTAGCGAAATTGCCAAGCTCATATACCATTGCGGGGTCAGTGTAGAGATGATGTATGGCGCTGACGGTAGCGGGGCATCTGTAAGCGACGCCCCAGCCGCCTTACAACAATATTTTAAATATTCCTCCAATTATGGAACACTCAACCCCCAATATAAAAGTAAAAGTTCCTATACATATACACCCAGCAACTGGATATCATTATTGAAAAGCGAATTAGATCAATGGAGACCTGTAATTTACAGAGGACAGGGGACTGGAGGTCACGCTTTTGTTTGCGACGGATATGACGATCAGAACTATTTTCACTTCAACTGGGGGTGGAGCGGATCTTACAACGGTTACTTCATCCTTACCAATCTTACGCCCAGCTCGTACAATTTCAACTCCTCACAAGGAATGGTTATCAACATTCAGGGATTAACTCCCTTAATTAAAGCATCTTCCGAATCATTATCATTCATTTCCGCCATCCATTCGGTAAGCGAAGCCCAGAAAATATCCGTTCGCGGCATTGCCTTATCCAACAACATACTGGTAACGGCACCTAACAATTTCCAAATCAGCACCGACTCCATCACCTATTCGTCTTCCATAACTTTAGGGAGCGGAAGTTCCTACATATACATCCGGTACACACCCACATCCACAACACTTACAACAGACAACGGAAGTCTCACCCTTACTTCCGGTTCCACTTCAAAAACCATCACCCTTACAGGTCGCACCTTTATTTTGGAGTGTCAGGCCCCACAAAATCTACAAGCAATACAGCACAACGAGATGATTGACCTGTCGTGGAGTGCCCCGACACAAACGCTGAACACCTATCGCTTCTCATGGGATTCCGTATTCCGTACAGCATACGGTTTTGGAAGTTCTTATACACTGACCCTCATACATCGTATGACACCTTCGGATTTAATCCCATATCATCAGAAACAGCTGACTGGGGTTTCTTTTTTCGCGCGAAACGGTGGCAGCAACTACAAGGTTGTTGTTTACAAAGGCGGATCCTATAATAACGGTGTATTTTCGGAAGGGACTCTGATTACGGAGCAAACTGTAAGTTCCCAAAGCAACGACCAATGGAATATGGTAACGTTAAGCACCCCTGTAGATATTGATGCTCAGGACGAGTTGTGGTATGGTGTCCAATACAACAGCGCTGCGAACAACTACACCATCCCGGTCGGAAATGGATCCTTTGTTGAGGACAAGGGAGGGTTAATGAAAATCGCATCAGCAGGATGGTACATGACGAGTGATGTTGGAATACCTTATAATCTGATCTTAAAAGCCCACATCCAAGATGCCCCTGCCACCATAGCCAACTACTCCGTTGAACGCGACCATGTGCTAGTCGGGACCTCAACAACCTGTTCTTATCAGGATCAGCCTAACGCGTCTGGTACATTCACCTACGACGTAATCGCCAATTGGGACAACGGATGTTCGGCCACATCGGAAGAAATTACTGTCAATGTCACTACTAGTTGTGAACCCACTACCGGTGACACCCTTGCTATAGCATGCGGCAGTTTCACCTGGTATGACAGCACCTACACGGTTTCCACAGAAACTGCCACGCACACTTTCGCGGGCGGAAACGCGCAAGGTTGCGACAGTACTGTAACTCTGCATCTCACCATCAACCCAACCTACTACTTCCCGGAGAATATCACGATCGCGCAGGGCAGCCTGCCCTTCAACTGGCACGGCATGACCTTCAACGCCAGCGCCACCGCCTACGACTCCCTCACCACCGCCGCCGGTTGCGACAGCGTCTTTTTCCTGACCCTCACCGTGACGGCTTTCAACATCATTGAGGATACCCCGATAGCCCTGTGCCAGGGCGAAACCGCCAACTGGCGCGGGCATCTGCTCACGGAGCAAGGAACCTACCGCGACACTGTGCTGGCGGAGAACACCATCCACACCGTGGACGTGACTGTCAACCCAACATACTACTTCCCAGAGAATGTCACGGTCAACCAGGGCAGCCTGCCCTTCAACTGGCACGGCATGACCTTCAACGCCAGCGCCACCGCTTACGACTCGCTCACCACCACGGCGGGTTGCGACAGTGTCTATTTCCTGACCCTTACCGTAACGGCATTCAACATCGTTCAGGACGACCCGATAGCCCTGTGCCAGGGAGAAACCGCCAACTGGCGCGAGCATCTGCTCGCGGAGCAGGGAACCTACCGCGACACGGCACTGGCGGAGAACACCATCCACACCGTCGTCGTGACCGTCAACCCGACCTACTACTTCCCAGAGAATATCACGGTCACGCAAGGCAGCCTGCCCTACAAC
>CAJODA010000095.1 GCA_905233745.1 uncultured Bacteroidales bacterium | reverse complement strand
CCATGATATAGAGCACAAGCTGCATCAGGGAAAGCTCAGTTTTGCTTCCGAGAAGCGATTGATGAAATATTTGGGGGTGATGCCCGGCTCAGTCACGCCATTCGGATTGATAAATGATGAGGAGCATCACGTGCATGTCTTCATCGACAGGAAACTTCAGGAGGCGGAGCGGGTCAGTTTCCATCCTTGCGTAAACACAGCATCTTTGATTATCAAACGGGAAGATCTTATCCGTTTTTTGGAGCATCAGACCAATACCTACGAGTGGATAGAACTCTATTAGTGCGTCAAGCTTTACCCAGCCTTGCCTATCTACTGCACCAGTCTTTTTCTTGAATTTTCAAAGCAATGGTCACACTTGCTTTAATTCTGGTGTTTTTTTACATCATTACGGGACGAGATCTTAAAGAATTGATGGTTAAAATAGTTCAACGCCAGTCGCCTTGTGCGGATGGGGGGACTCGAACCCCCACGGCTCTCGCCACCAGATCCTAAGTCTGGCGCGGCTACCATTACGCCACATCCGCTTTTTTGAGGACGCAAAAGTACAAAAAAAGTCGTTACCTCATTCCTGATAATTTAAGGCGTGGGCGATTACTCCTTGATGAAGCGCTTTTCGTAGATTTTATGCCCGGATACCGCATAAATGATGTAGGTGCCGCTCGGAAGATTCCCCACTTGGATGGTGTTGCTGCCGGTTTTGAGCTTGAGGTTTCTGACACTCTTTCCGGTAGAATCCAGGATGGAAGCTTTCAGAATCTTCACAGGCTCGTCCAAAAGTATGTTGAGTCGGTCTTCAACAGGATTGGGGTAGATGTGCAAGTTGCCGTATAGGACAGGCTCCTCCACAGCAGTCGTCGGGTCCCCGACAGCGATACAGTATTGTCCGGGCTCGACAAAATCAGTGGTGAGATAGCCGCCGTATGCGGATCCCGTTCGGGTGGTACGCACAACCCGCCAGGGCTCAGCCGTGGTGCTCCGGTGCAGCAACTTGAGGTTGGTTTCGTTATACCCTTGCATCAAGGCATTGTCCAGCATGTAGCTGTTGCCCTTCTGATAGCGGAAACTCAGGGTGCCGCTTGGGATGGTGTTGACATACGTGTTGTGCGCCAAGCCGATGTTCCAGTAATGGGTCGATGACATCCTGTAGATGCCTTCGGGAAGCGTTTCCGGATGGTCGGGGGTGACATAGTTGTGCTCCAGTCTGACCAGCACCGTGTCGGGGAAACTCTCCAGCACCACTTTGCAAGCGGCATCTGCGGGCTCCCATACCTCGCCGGAAACCAAGTTGGTTGTATAGTCGAAGACAGCGTCGCACAGTTTTTCGTAATAGTCCACCATGCCGAATGCGGGCACGAAGGGGATTGTCACGTCCACATGGCCGAACTCGCCCGAGAAGGTGGCGTTGGGCACGGTATAGAACTCGCGCTGGTCGGAGACGAAGGTGAGGTCCACGCGGTTGCTGTTGGCAAATTGGGTGGCACCGTGCAGCTTTTGGTGCAGATAGACGCGATATTGGTTCCCTTGGACGGGTACGACAGAGTCGATAGAGAAGTGCAGGAATCCGGGCTGGTGCACCCATCCCTCAAAGAAGTCGTGCATGTTCAGACCGGAGGTCTGGGAAAGATGGTTGAAAAGTTGCTCGGAGCTGACGTTTTGGAAGGCATAGGCATCAAGCAGGCTGCGCATGCCGCTGAAAAACAGGGAGTCGCCCATATAACCGCGAAGTGAGTGGACGACAAGAGAACCCTTGTCGTAGGAATGTGAACCATAGGTGTGTGCCTGCGGCACATTGTCCAGAGCGTAGAGCCCGCCCTCGTTCTTGGCCAGATTCTTGAGGACATCGTGATGCGTCTCGTTGATGGTGTTTAAATAGGCGTTGAAGTCTTCCGTGTTGTAGAGGAGGCCCATGGTCAGAGCTTCAGCGTAGGAAGCGAAGCCTTCGTTAATCCACATCTCTTCGGCGCGGTTGCAAGTGATGAGGTCACCGAACCAGAGATGGAACAGCTCGTGCGCATAGAGTGTCTCGTATTGTGAGGAACCGTTGAATGCTGTATGGGGGTAGGCGATGTTGGTGGCGTGCTCCATGGCGCCGCCGGTGTAGATGACATCCACATAGCCCACTCTGGGCCAACGGTAGGGTCCGAAATACAGTTCATACATCCGGAGTACCTCTTTCAGATGGGCAAATGAGGCGGGAACATTCTGAATGGAGGAGGGCTGCGCATAGATCTGGATGGGAATGTCAGCTTCAATGCCACTATAGAGATCCTCGTACAGCAGATATTCACCCACTGCCACGGAGGCCAGATAGACGGGGATGGGCTGCTCCAGCTCCCAAGTCCAGATGCGTGAGCCGTCGGCCAGCGTTACGGAGTCGGTGAGCATACCGCCGCACACAGCCATTTTGCCCGCCTCGGTGCGGATGTGCATGGTGTAGGTGGATTTGTCGGTGAAGAAGTCCAGGCAGGGAAGCCAGCATCTGCCGAAGGTGTGCGGCTGGTATTCAAAAGCCACGCCG
The DNA here is from genome assembly GCA_905233745.1 of uncultured Bacteroidales bacterium. Lineage (GTDB taxonomy): Bacteria > Bacteroidota > Bacteroidia > Bacteroidales > WCHB1-69 > F23-D06. The sequence goes on along the minus strand of CAJODA010000095.1, from coordinate 3,251 downwards.
ATGTTGTAACAATACTGCCCGGTGAAATAGAATCCGCCGATATAGGAGTCGTGGATGGGCGCGCCGTGATAGTACACCCTTACGATGGCGGTGTCGCCCTGTTGGGAATTGTGGGGTATGGTCACTTTGTCGCTCTGGTGCATAAAAGTGCCGCTTTGTCCGTCTATAAGTACGGAATCTACAGTCATTCCCTGCAGGTCGAGCACATATTGGGGCAGATTGTTCACTTTGGTCACCATGGTCAGGTCGGCGTAGCCGCTGATGATGTGCCCGGTGAAGTCCATGATGTTGAGATGGACATCGTAGTGGGCCACGTGCATGGAGTCGGTGCGGTCCTGGGCACACACGCAAAGGGCCCAGAATATTGCGATAAGGAGGGCGAATGATTTTTTCATAATGGTGGGTTATTTGTAGAGACGCGCCATGGCACGTCTCTACCATGATGATAACGGTATTATTTGGCGTTGCGGGCGCGGATCATGGCGCCGGTTTTGGCTTTGCCTACGCGGAGGAAGTCCACCAAAGGTCGGTTAGATGGGCAAGAGAAGGAGCAGCTGCCACACTCGATGCAGTTCATGATGCCAAAGTTTTCGCAGTCCTCGAAGCGTCCGCGTTCGGCGTAGGCGTGGAGCATGAAGGGTTGCAGGCCCATTGGGCAAGCGGAGACGCATTTTCCGCAGCGGAGGCAGGGGTGTACTTCGCCACGGCGGCTCTCCTTTTCGTTCATGAACAGCAGGCTGCCCATGCCTTTGGCGATATGGCCGTCGAGGTTGGCGATGGCTTTGCCCATCATAGGGCCGCCGGAGATAATCTTGCCCGTGTCCTCGGGAATGCCTACGGCGTTGAGCACGTCACGGATGGGGGTGCCTATGCGGAGACGGAAAATCTTGCATTGTTCAGCAGGCAGAGATTTTCCGGACACGGTGGTGTAGGCTTGGATGATGGGTTTGTTCTTCTGCACAGCCTGATAGAGCACATACATCGTTGTGATGTTGTTGACGATGCAACCCACGGAGATGGGCAGGGCGCCATTGGGCACGCTGCGTCCCGTGATGGCCTTGATGAGCTGTTTCTCGGCTCCTTGCGGGTATTTGATTCTCAGCGGCTGTACTTCGATGTTCGTGAACTTCTTGCACATCTCCACCAGTGCGGCGATAGCTCTGGGCTTGTTGTCCTCAATGCCGATGATGGCCTTTTCAGCGCCGGAGGCGATGAGGGCGATCTCAATGCCGATCAGACATTGCTCGGTGCGCTCCAGAATCACGCGGTTGTCAGTGGAGATGTAGGGTTCGCACTCGGCGGCGTTGACGATGAGGTACTCGCATTTCTGCTCCGGTTTGAGCATGTATTTGATGTGGGTGGGGAAGCAGGCGCCGCCGAGGCCCACGATGCCGCGGTCCTTCATGCGGGCGATGATCTCCTCCTTGTTGAGTTTGATCTCGCGGATGATGTCGGGCGTGGTGTCGATGCTTTCGTCCCATTCGTCGCCTTCACGGTCGATGACAATTGCGGGTTTCTTGTAGCCGGAGATGTCGGCAATCATGTCAATGCGGTTCACCGTGCCGGAGATGGGCGAGTGGATGTTGGCGCACATGAAAGTCTGGGCTTCGCCGATGAGCTGGCCCACCTTCACCTTGTCGCCTTTTTGGACGATAGGCGTGGCCGGTGCGCCGAGGTGCTGGGTCATATAGACCACGGCTTGGTCGGGCAGCGGGAACGTAACTACCTCTGCGGAGTGGGCGAACTTATTGGCCTCTGGGTGCACACCACCGAGGTTGAAGGTTTTCTTGCCCAGTTTGCGGATGTCGGATTTCAGTTCTTTTGAGATTTCAGTGGCCAACTCGCCGGCCAGTTGCGGTATTCTATCGTTCATGATATTCTTTTTTTTTTCTTAACGTTGAGACGGTACATGCACCGTCTTTAATTTGTTGTGGCGAATGAACAACGCTTTATAGAGACGTACGACCGTACGTCTCTACATTATTGGGTTATGCATTTTCCGCAGGTTGTGTCGTTTCTGCGGGGGCTTCTGCTGCCACGGGTGCTTTCTTTTCGGGGAAATTCACGGCGTGGATGGCGCCGGTGGGGCACTCGGCCACGCACTTGCGGCAGGCCTTGCACTTGGCGGGGTCGATGTAGGCGAGGTTGTCGGTGACCGTGATGGCCTCGAAGGGGCAAGTTTTCGCGCACTTGCCGCAGCCGATGCAGGCGGCTTTGCAGTTCTTGCGGGCCACGGCGCCCTTTTCCTTGTTGTTGCAGGCCACGAACACGCGGCGGTTGTTGCGTCCTTTGTCGCGGATTTCGAGCACACCGCGCGGGCAGGCCTTGGCGCAAGCCTTGCAGCCCACGCAGAGATCTTCGTTCACCTCCGGCAGATGGGTCTCGGGGTTGATGTGGATGGCGTCAAACTGGCACGCGTTCACGCAGTCGCCGCAGCCCAGGCACCCGAAGGGGCAGGCGCTCTCGCCGGCATACAGCGAGTTGGCGAAGGCGCATGTGATGGCGGAGTCATAGTTCACCTTGGCGGGAGCGTTCTCGCAAGTGCCGTTGCACCGCACCACGCACACCTGCGGGTCGCGGGCCTCAGCTTTGATGCCCAGGATTTCCCCGATCTTGCCATAGTCGCCGCCGGGGCAGTAGGCGATGTTGAGGTCCATGGTCTTCACCATGGCCTCGGCCATGGCGCGGCAGCCGGCAAAACCGCAGCCGCCACAGTTCGCGCCGGGCAGACATGCCTGCACCTCGTCAATGCGCGGATCCTCCTCCACATGGAAAACTTTAGATACAAAATACAGAATCACAGCCGCTATCATGCCTATCAGGCCTATGGTCAATGCGGCGTAAAGAATAGTTGTTGTTGCCACTGTTGTGTGTGTTTTAATTAGGACTGCAAAAATAATAAAAAATGACGTTCTTTAAGCGGATATTCTGTAATAACATTATTTTTGTTCTGAAGATGTTGGTTACAAACTTTTGTTTTGCAATTGGAGAATTTCCGCTTCACTGAGGCCGGATATTCGAGATATGGTGGCTATATCAAGCCCCTCTTTAATCATATTGCAAACAAGTTGATGTTCCTTCTCAGCTTGACCTTTGCTTAAACCTTCGGTTCTGCCTTTTTCTAAACCTTGCTCAAGACCTTGTTCAATTCCTTGTTCAATTCCTTTTTCAAACCCTTTTTCAATGCCTTCCCTCAGAGAGTCTTCCCGGGCGCATGCAATGGCGTCTTGAACATCTTCGTATTCCAATAT
>CAJODA010000094.1 GCA_905233745.1 uncultured Bacteroidales bacterium | reverse complement strand
CACTGGCTTCAACATTGGCGTCGAGCAGTTCGGCGGAGAGAATGGCGGTGGCGAGGGAGGCTTCAACATCGGCACCGAGCAATTCGGCGACGCCCCGCTTGGCAGCGGACTCTTCATCATGGCTGCGGCTGGCGCGGCCTACGCATTTTCAAAAAAACGTAAAAAACAGGAAAACAACTAAAAACACATCAATCTACAATGAAAAAACTTAGCACAATCATCATGGCACTGGCTCTCGTGCTTGGTATGAGCCAATGCAAGAAACAGGAAACTCCCACCACGGGCAACAGTACCCCGGGATTTTACATCACCGTGAACGTGGGCGACAACGAGGGCAAGGGCGAAAACGGCGAAAGACACAACATCGCTCCGGATTACGGTCTGTTTGCCTTCACCCAAGGCGATGTCCTCTATGTGGGCCACAATGGCGAATATGTGGGCACTTTGACCTTCGCCAACGGCTTTTTCGACGGCACCATCTACCCGGACGGAACCGTCAACGACCAGCCCCTGCACTTCTACTTTGTAGGCAATGCGGCTGTTACTGGAACGCCTGTGGTGAATGAAACCACTTCGCTCAGCATCAACATTGCCGACCAAAGCAAGAACCTGCCCGTGCTTTCCTACGGCGCTTCCACGAAGCCTTTCACTGGCGCGAACGCCACCTATTCCACAACATTGAAGAACAAGTGCGCCTTGGTAAAGTTCATCCTTGATAATCCGACCGAGGAAACTGTTATCCTATCAAATGTGCCTACTGTGGCTACCGTCAACTTCGCCAATCCTACTTCGGAGACTGCCATCGCGGCTACTGACCTCACAGATCTTCATGACATGACCCTTAGATATGACGCGAATTGGAATAACAACCTTAGATGGGTCATCCTGCTGCCTGGCACTGACCTTTCTGCGGTGTGACTTGGCAAGGTGAGGGCGACATGCCTGCCATGGAGAACAACACCTATGTCAACGCTAATCTCCAACTCAACAACCCAGCTCCCGTGCCTGCTGCGCCTGATGCACAGTATGCCGTCAAAAAGAGTAACGGTGATCTTTCGCAATTTACCGTGAATGCAAACGGTAAGAAGGTCTATTTCTCGAAGGCGAACCTGAGGTTTGTGGGATTCAATAATGACAATGGCAGCTGGAGTTTCCATGCAAATCAGGTTGACGCGAGTTATGCTTCTCCCGGCTATAGTACAAATAGTGAAGGTAGTTTAGCCATTCCAAGCACTGAATCAACCAATGATAGATTTGCTTGGGGGCTTTACGGCAATCATGGGATGTATGAAGATGATTGGCCGGCAATAACCACTAATCTGAGCAAGGCAGATGGAAATGATTGGGGATGTGCATTCTCGGAGACTTCCCTTGAAGGCGGCAATTGGCGCACCCTGACTATCGACGAATGGAATTATCTGTTCAATGGACGGAGCCAACAAAAACGTTTCCTAAAGGTGACTCTAAAGTTAGCTGAATCGGGAGAACCTTATGCTGTTCAAGGCATTTTGTTGTTCCCCGACGACTATGTAGAACCTACTGGCCTCACCAGGACTATCACGTATAATCATAACACTTCAGCTTCGACTGGTTCGGGTTATGATTTAGTTGATGCTCCTACTGGAAGTAATAAGTGGAGCGCCGCACTGTTGTACACTGATCCGAATTCCAATTCGTACAAGATGTTGGCTGCTGGAGCAGTGTTCTTGCCTGCTGCGGGATACCGTATTAGTACTATGTACTATCAGTATCTCTGCCACACACAGGGGATATACTTAAACGGTATGCATCGGGATGCCTACGGCTACTATTGGTCGTCTACTTCTGGGGCGTATAACGAATTTTCACACACCAGCAGAGCTTTCTATTTTGACAGAACGACCGTTGGAGAGGCAGGTTCGTACCAGGACCGCTCGCATGGCTACTGTGTCCGTTTGGTGTGGGATGCCAACTAAGCGGTTGAGGCGGGATTTCCGATTCCGCAAGCCGGGGGAAGGGAGATTTTCCATTCCCGCATGAAGATCGTAGAGACGTCACATTGTGGCGTCTCTATGTGTTTTTTGCCTGCTGGGGTTTTCGGAAACCCCCTGGCCCCCTTAAAAGGGGGAGGCGCAAAGCGGCGCAGGGTTTGGGTCTGGAAGGCTCGCGTCCGGTAGGTTGGCAGCCGGCAGGTGTCCCCCTTTTAAGGGGGTCGGGGGGGTCAGAAATCCAACCCAAACTAACTTGTCCGGTAGGTTGGCAGCCGGTAGGTGTCCCCCTTTTAAGGGGGTCGGGGGTTTCAAAACCCTACCTCGCTTCCATCTTTCCTTCCCTTAATCAACTCACACTGTTCCTTAATGTAAGCCGCAACTCTGTCAGCATCCCTGCGTACGTCGCCGTCATTGACCCTCACAACCACCAGCCCTATAGCCCTCATTTGCCTGTCTCTTTCCTTGTCGCGAAGACGAGCTTCCGCCGTGAAATGTGATGCACCGTCAATCTCGACCACCAAGTCCAGTTCCTTGCAATAGAAGTCTGCAATATAATTTAGTATGGGCTTCTGCCTGGCAAAGGCATATCCGGTCTGCTTCGACTTGAGACGTTTCCACAGCATGGCTTCGGACTTCTCGCCGTTGTTTCTCAAGTCGCGGCTGAAATCCTTCAGTTTTGGGTTGTAGGGGAGATGGAATTGGCTGAACAACAGTCCATCAGGGCTGATGTCATTTTCGAGAAGATAATCAGGAGTGATGTCTGTGATTTGCATGTGCTTGTGTGCTTATGGATTGCAAAGATAATAAGAAGTGGAGAATACGAGGAAATGTTTTTTTCTCGTGGCAGGGGGTTCCGTTCATTCGGACTTGTTATGGCTGCTCTGTCCGTTTGGTGTGGGATGCCAACTAAGCGGTTCGCAAGGAGGCGGGATTTCCGATTCCGCAAGCCGGGGGAAGGGAGATTTGCCATTCCCGCATGAAGATCGTAGAGACGTCACATTGTGGCGTCTCTATGTGTTTTATTGCCTGCCGGGGTTTTCGGAAACCCCCTAGCCCCCTTAAAAGGGGGAGGCGCAAAGCGACGCAGGGTTTGGGTCTGGTAGGCTCACGTCCGGTAGGTTGGCAGCCGGCAGGTGTCCCCCTTTTAAGGGGGTCGGGGGTTTCAGAAATCCAACCCAAACTAACTTGTCCGGTAGGTTGGTATTTGGTTGCTGCGTCCGTTTGGTGTGGGATGCCAACTAAGCGGTTCGCAAGGAGGCGGGATTTCCAATTCCGCAAGCCGGGGGAAGGGAGATTTGCCATTCCCGCATGAAGATCGTAGAGACGTCACAGTGTGTGGCGTCTCTATGTTTTTTATTGCGGTAGGATGGACGGCGGCAGCGTCAGCGGGTCAAGACCCGCTGTCCCTACCGGGGTGCTGCCTGCCGGGGAGCTGCCGTAGGTCGCCGACCTACGGTTACGGGTAGTTGCGTCTTTCAAGACGCGGAGGGGCTGTAGGGCTGTCACACCGTGGCAGCCTCATTTTGGGTGTCAGGGGTGCAGGGGTTCCCGTCCTTGCGGACTTCACCCCTGCTTAATGTCTGCCGTCGCTCCGCGACTTTGGGGGGCTCTGTGTTTTTCTTGGAAATGTGGGGGGGAAGGCGTTTTTTTAGGTTTCTTTGGGGTGTGCGGTTTGCGTTTTTTTCAAAAATTGGCTGCATGGTTGAGAATTAATTGTATTTTTGCGGAAAATATGGAAAACAAATGAATAGTGAGCTAATCATCAAAAAACGAATCCTAAGAGAAAACCGCAGAAGTACTGATAACTATGTGCTTGAGAGAGAGTTGAGAAACAGTGTCGGTCCTGAGGAATTCAGGGCTAAGTTGGTGGAAACGGTAGCCAAGCGGTATGAAAACGTACAAGGTTAGGTTTACAAGAGGACTTTACGACAAGATAGATGAGATTGCGGAATACATTTCATCGATAAACACTGCCGATTCGGGAGTTCGATACGCAAATACACTTGTTGATGAGATTCTTACACTGTCGTATCGTGCGGATACAATGCCTCGCTTACTATTGGATACGGCGTATGTACGACATCCGAATTCCAGGCGTATGCTTGTGAAAAAAGGGCGATTTGCAGTGTTTTTCACTATTTACAAGGATTATGTATTGGTTTACGACATCATTCCGTCAAAGATGTTGACAATGGAGTTGCCCGATACGGAAGAAATTTGACCCAGTGCTTGCGAATTTGGCTGCTGTGTCCGTTTGGTGTGGGATGCCAACTAAGCGGTTCGCAAGGAGGCGGGATTTCCGATTCGGCAAGCCGGGGGAAGGGAGATTTTCCATTCCCGCATGAAGATCGTAGAGACGTCATAGTGTGGCGTCTCTATGTTTTTTATTGCGGTAGGATGGACGGCGGCAGCGTCAGCGGGTCAAGACCCGCTGTCCCTACCGGGGTGCTGCCTGGCGGGGAACTGCCGTAGGTCGCCGACCTACGAGACGCGGAGGGGCTGTAGGGCTGTCACACCGTGGCAGCCTCATTTTGGGTGTCAGGGGTGCAGGGGTTCCCGTCCTTGCGGACTTCACCCCTGCTTAAAGTCTGCCGTCGCTCCGCGACTTTGGTTTCTATATTTTCCCGAACAAAATTCCCACATTTTCCTGAAAATTTTTCCTACAAATTACTGAAAAATTCTTCGACAAATTACTGAATTTTGGAAAAAGCATTATCTTTGCAGCCTAATATCAACGAAATAGAGCAATATGAAAGAACAATACAAATCCCGTATAGTTGATGGTTTGCTGCAACGCAAACTGAAAGGCAAGGGTGCGGTGCTGATAGAGGGCGCCAAATGGTGCGGCAAGACTTCCACTGCCGAACAAGCGGCAGGCAGCGTGTTGTATTTGGCCGACCCGAAGAAAGGCTAATGACAAGGAAAACCTCGACGAAAACACGGTCTTCTCCTATCTGAACGCCCTGCGTTCCATTTTTGTGGTGGAAGACATGCCTGCATGGAATCCCAACTTGCGCTCAAAGACCTCCATTAGAACGACAGAGACACGCTATTTCGTTGACCCGTCAATAGCTACGGCGTCTCTTGGCATAGGCCCTGATGACTTGCTCAACGACCTCAACACTTTCGGACTTTTCTTCGAAACCCTTTGCGTGCGTGACTTGCGTGTCTTTGCCCAAGCTTTGGACGGAGAGGTATTTCATTATCGCGACAGTAGCGGTTTGGAATGTGATTCCGTGGTTCATCTGCGTAACGGAAGTTACGGTTTGGTGGAAATCAAGTTAGGCGGTGACAAGCTGATTGAGGAAGGCGCTGCCACTTTGAAGTCTTTGGCGAAGAAAATCGACACGACACGGATGAAAGAGCCTTCGTTCCTGATGGTATTGACAGGCACTACAAGTTACGCCTACCGCCGCGAGGACGGCATTTATGTGGTGCCTATCGGATGCTTGAAAGATTAGCATCGTATGACCATTTTCCCTATTTTTGCAAACCTTATTAAATTGTTATGTCAGAAACATTCAAATCAGGTGCCCTTGAGGCCAATCTGGAGCAAACCAGATACAAAGATATCTTCATTCCTGAAGAACACCAAAATTTTATTGCCCTGTCAGCCAAATACTTCGGCATCAACAAGCGGGCCAAGGAGTGCATTACGGAATACCATCACCCGCTCTCGAACCACACTTTCGTGACGGAGGAGTTGCGCAAGATGCTGATGGACGACTTCTGGTTCTACACCCGCGACGACATCCCTGTCGATGCCCTGCATATCCCTTTGGAGATGATGCATAGCCTGCTGAAGCCCGAAGTCGCGCTGAAACTGCGCCTCAATGTCGTCATCACACTGATGGAATTTGCCAACAAAATCATCTCGGAATCGCCCAAGCATAGTGAATTGATCTCTTTGGTTTTCAATATCTTGAATGATTCGTTTGAAGATGCTAAGGTCCCTGAGCTTGTCGAAGGGCCGACCAACAACAAAGAAGTCTTTATCTTAGCCACAAAACACGCTGGACGCTATCTTGACAAGGTAGCCGCTGACGAGCGTTTCAAGGATTCGGCCTGCCACTTGTTGCGGATGATGCTGCAGGAAAACTACCGCTATTGGCAATCGACCTCGCAGGTGGAAAACTGGGTGGAGAGCAAGCGGCAACTGCTTACCGAAGAGGAAATCCACACTGTTTGTGATGAAATCGGGCAGCCTTATTTCGACCGCCTGAATGCTGATTTGATTGCTGCTGACACTTGGGAAAAACTGACCGACTTACCTCATTTCGAGCAGGTTGCGAAACGCTTCACCGAATCGGCGAAGGTCTTTCCGCATTTTATTACCCAATTCCATTATGTATTCTTCCTGCTCCATCTGCCGGGCATGGAGAACCAGCGCGAGCGCCTCATCTGGAACATGGACCGCATGATGCGCAACGCCATTGACGAGATGCCGCAAGACGACCTGATTCCCTTCATCGACACGATTTTCGACCTCGCAGAAGAGCTGCGCGGCGAATACATGTCGGCGGTGCTCGATTTCCAGCTCACTTTGGGCCTCAAAATTATTGACGTCGACCAAACCGAGATGAAGGAAATCGTCAACTATTTCGAGAAAAAACTCATCGCTTTCGGGTTCGTCACGCCAGGCAACGTGTTTGTCGGCGAGGATTGGCAACTCTCTGTGGATGAGAACCATATCAAGAATATCCGCGTGTGGTTGGAACTCATCGAACACTCCCAAGTGCCGATGGACAAACTGCTTTCGGCCTTGATTGTGAACCTCAAATTGGGCGGCATTTTCCTCAGCGACACCGACCTCTTCCAGCGCGAAATCACCAAGATACTGAACTCCAACATCACGCCTTATTATAAAAAGGTGAAGCAACTGACGCGCATTTTCCCCGTCTATTTCAACGAAATCGGCGCAGAAGGCGAAATCCGCAACGTGACGACCAACATGGACGAAATCTCTGGACGACAGGATAAACTGGTGCATTTCCTCCGCAAACAGGTTCACACCGAGAGCAATAACACGCTGATAGCCTTGACTTTCGACGTGTTCAAATTCTGGAGCGACGGCAACCTTGAGGACCTGAAACCCATCTTGCCGAACAACGTTTTCGAGAGCATCGACAAGGAAAGCACATGGTTCGTGCATGTTCACAACCTCGTGCAGACCATGTGCGAAATCGCCTGCCTCAACCCCGAGGACGTGCTGATGCTCTCTCGCGATGACTTCGAGAACCTTATTAATTCCGCCTCCCGCCGCTTGGAATTGGACGAGGAAATCAGCCAGCGCGAACATGCACGCCTGATGGACATCCGCGACCTATATGCTTATCTCAGAGAGAAATACAGTTTTGAGTCGGTCAATATTTTCAGTTCCTTGCGCAGTTTCCCCTTCATCCCCGATGAGGAAATTGACGAGTTCGAGAAGGTCTATAAGGCCAAGGATTTCGGCAAGTCGTTGACGATGATTTACGCCTTCATGGACAAACTTAAAACTGTGATTTTCAACCCTGAACAGAGCGAGGGCTGGGAAAATATCTACCACAAGCGGCACATTGCCATCGGCATTCCGTCGATGTACGGCACTTACCGCGAGAACAAGTTTGAGGCTATGGGCTTGACGTTTAGATTGGAACGTGTCGCCACACAACTCATGGAAAAGGTGGTGCAAAGCATCAACCTCGAATACATCTCTGAGCGCACGCTGAATCAAATCTATAGGATTCTTGAATACTTCCGCAACGGCCTTGAATTGGACGGCATCACCAACCAAAGTTTCAACTCGAAACTTGACATGCTGCGCTACTCGCTGACCTCGCGAAGTTTCTCTTTCGGCCAGTATATCAACATTTTCCAGTTCATCGCCGAGGACGTGCGCCGCATCATCATCAAGTATTTCCTGAAATCCTATGAGTACCCGCTGAAAATCGTCATTCCACAACTTTTCGACACGGAAGGGAAACTCAACGAGCGCGAAACGGCAGCCTTAATCAGCAAGAAATCAGAGGAATTCCACCGCGACCTGCTCTCTGATGCCTTCTTGATGCAGCCTTTGGACAACTTCATTGGTCGCATTCTTTCGTCATTGCGTGGCATGGAATCCACCCTGAACGAGAAGCTCATCAGCGACATCATGACTTATAATTCCGAAATGCTGATCAGTCCATTCTGGGAAAAAACGCCCAAGATGGACAACCAAGTCTTTATCGGAAACAAGGCTAACAACCTGAAAAACTTGTATTTACATGGTATGCCTGTGCCACCAGGGTTTGTCATCACTACCGAGACTTTCCGCCGCAACGAGACTATCAACACGATTCCTGAACTGCGCACGGAAATCCACGGCATGATTCGCAAGCATATCGCTGATTTGGAGCGAATTACGGGGCGTAATTTTGGTCAGCCAGAAAATCCTCTGCTCGTTTCGGTACGCTCGGGAACGGCCATTTCCATGCCGGGCGCGATGGATACGTTCTTGAATGTGGGTTTGAACGATGAGATTACCGAAGCCATTGCCCAAGACGAGAACATCGCATGGGCGGTTTGGGATTCTTACCGGCGCTTCTTGCAGAGTTGGGGCATGGCCAAAGGCATTGAGCGTGACGTTTTTGACGATGAGATCAACGCTTTCAAGCAGAAGAATAATGTGAAAATGAAGGCCGACTTCAGCATCGGGCAAATGCGTGAAGTGGCGCAGTCCTACAAGCGCATCCTTGCCGACCATGGTGTGGTCTTTGAGCAAGACCCCTTCAAACAACTGATAGAGTGTGTCAATATGGTCATTGAATCCTGGAATTCGGAGCGCGCCTTGGCCTATAGGAGGCATTTGGGCATTTCCGAGAATTGGGGTACGGCCGTCATCGTGCAGCAGATGATTTTTGGCAACCGCAGCGAGACCTCAGGCTCGGGCGTGGTGTTCACCCAGAACCCGCACCGCGAGCGTCCGGGCGTGCATCTTTATGGCGACTTCACCATGCGTAGCCAGGGCGAGGACATCGTCGGCGGTTTGGTCAAGCCCTTGCCGATTGGCGAAACCCAGCGTAAGGCTGCGGGACTGGAAGGCCCGTCGATGCAGACCATGTTGCCTGACATCTACAAGAAGATTTATTCCATCGCCGTCGAGCTGACCGAGCATCTCGGTTATAGCCCGCAAGAAATGGAGTTCACCTTTGAATCCGACAAGCCGGAGGATTTCCACATCCTGCAAATTCGCGACCAAGATCTCAAGACCGAGGAGGAAAAGATTGCTTTCGTGCAGTCGCCTGACGAGATGCATCAGTTGGGTCATGGCATGGGTATCGGAGGCGACGCGATGAACGGCTTGGCGGCTTTCAATGCCGACCAGATAAAGCTTTTGCGTGAGCAACATCCTGACAGTCATGTTATTCTGATTCGTCCCGACACCGTTCCGCAAGACATCGGCATGATCTTCGATTGCGATGGTCTGCTTACTGCACGCGGCGGTGCCACTTCACATGCGGCTGTAACGGCCGTGCGACTCGGCAAGGTTTGCGTGGTCAGTTGCGACGGACTCGAAGTTGATATGGACGATCAATTCGGCCAACTCAACGGTCATCCGCTCAAGATGGGCGACAAAATCGCCATCGACGGCAACCTCGGCCTCGTCTATCTTGGTCATTATCAGACGGAAAAGATGAAAATAGGTAAAGGATATAATTATTAAACCATGGCCGAACATATCGATTTTGGAAAACAGGGCGAGGAAATCGCCGTTAAATATTTGACGGATAAAGGTTACGAAATCCTCGAGCGCAATTGGCGGAACCGTCATAAAGAGATTGACATCATCGCCAAAGACGGCAAGGATCTGGTCATCGTGGAGGTGAAAACCCGAAAGAGCAACAGCTATGGTGAGCCAGACCTTGCCGTGAACAAGCAAAAACAGCGCTTGTTGATTTACGCCGCCAATGCCTATATATATAGGTATAATTTGGATATTGATACGCGTTTCGACATTATATCCATCTATTTCAGGGAAGGCAAACCCATCATTGATCATATTGAGGATGCTTTTCTTCCATGTTGGTGAGTTGAACCCTATATATAATAGGTGTACTTCAAGAGAGTGTTGAGGAGTGTTTTTGTTTTTTTGGTGTGTTTTGGCGGTTTTGGTTTGGTTTTTGTGGTGTCGGGTTGTTTTTTTGTGTGTTTTGTGCGAATTTTTTCTTGTTGGTTTCCAGAGGGTTGTGGTTCATGATGAAAAAAAGGTGAAAAAAGTGCTTGCGGGTAACGGAAAAGGTTGTACTTTTGCACCCGCCAAACGAGAGGGGGAGGACACGTGAGAGGCGTTTGGCGAGTTCTTTGAAA
>CAJODA010000093.1 GCA_905233745.1 uncultured Bacteroidales bacterium | reverse complement strand
TTGAACCTTGGACCCTCTGATTAACAGGCGCATTATACCCTTTATTTTCATTATTTGTTATTTTTGCAAACTGATTATAACAAGTAGATAATGAAGGTGTTATGAGAAAAATGTTTCGGTTCGTTTCAGAAAGATTAGAGAAAATGTTAGTCCATTTGTTAGTCCATACCATATATGTTGACAACACTTTCATTACTTTTCTGATTGTGGCGCAAAATTATAATTTTTTTTATTATATTACTATAAAGAGCACGGTGACCGCACCAAAATTTCATCTCGACCGTTCCGGCGCGGCGGCAATGGAGACATCCGCGTCCCCGCAGATGCCCGTGGCTGGTGCCCCGTGATGGCCCCCGGCTATGTTCTCTGCGCTTCTTTCTGATTGATATTTTTGCAATATGTCGATACGAACAAAAATCATTAAATTATTAACAATCAATATTTTAATATTTTTCGTATTAATATTTTTATTATATTTGCATCACTATTCATTTATAATAAAACGAGTATGAAAAGTGAGATTTTAAAGCATTTTGAAGACATGGAGGATCCTCGCGTTGTCGGCCGGACCATCCATCCGCTGCGAAACATCGTGTTCATCACCGTTGTGGGTGCTCTGTGCGGGCTCACCGGCTGGGAGGAGATTGCAGATTTTGCCAAGTACCGCAAAGGGTTCTTCTCCAGGTACCTGGACATCTCCATGGGGCTGCCGTGCGAGGACACGCTGCGCAGGTTTTTCGAGAAACTCAAGCCGAAGGTCTTCGGAGAGCGTTTTCAGCGCTGGGCGTCATCCCTGGTGGGGAGCACGGAGGACAAGAGCGTCAGCATAGACGGCAAATGCGTCCGTGCCGCCAGCAAGATGTCGCCGGACAACCCCGTGCATATCGTCAGTGCCTGGGTCGGGGAGAACGCGATGACCTTGGCGCAGGTCAAGGTCTCCGACAAGAGCAATGAAATCACGGCCATACCGGAACTCATTGACATACTGGAGCTTCGCGGAGCTCTGGTGAGCATCGACGCGATGGGTTGCCAGACGGATATCGCCGAAAAGATAAAGCTGGCGAAGGCGGACTACGTGCTGGCGGTCAAGCAGAACCAGCCGACCCTGTGGGACGACACGGTGCGCTCGTTCGAGGTCATGCCCGCGTGCGGTGTGGAACAGACCACGGAGGGCGGACACGGGAGGGTGGAGGAACGCACGTACACTTTCTGCGACGACCTGTCCTGCCTGCTGAACGCCGGGAGCTGGAAAGGGCTCGCCATGCTGGTGAGGGTGGACTCCCGCGTCACGGACAAGAAGACGGGCGAGACCACGCAATGCACTCGCCACTTCATAACCTCATGCAGGGACATGAAGCGCGTGGCGGGCGGCATACGCTCTCACTGGGGCGTGGAAAGCATGCACTGGACACTGGATGTGACCTTCGGGGAGGATGCCGACACGAAAAGGGAGGGAAACAGCGCTGAAAACTTCAACATTATCAGGAAGATGGCGTTGAACGTGCTGAAGAACGACGGGGTTGACTACGGCAAGAAGCGCGTCTCGCTGAAGCGCCGCATGCTCAAGGCCGCCAACGACGACCAATATCTGAAGCAGCTGATTGGACTGATCTAACCGACTCCGAACACAACGCAACGCCTTTCCAAACCCTCGTAACCGCTTGGTAATCAACAAGTGCTGGTTCGGCGTGCCCTTTTCTCCGAAAAAATGCCACCAGAACGGCACTTGTCGTACTTTTTTTTGCAAAACTGGGAAAACAGACATTCCGCGCAGTCTTTATTTACTGGGCGTGGCTGATTTTGGTGCGGTTGCCCTGGTCTTCAGCGGTGGAAGGTGTCGTGTGCTAACGAGTGCAACAATTAACTGTATAAATACACTCAATAAATTTTCTACGAAAAACTTAATTGTTATTCAGATTTTTATTATTTTTGCAAGCGTGAAAACAAGATTGGAATGAATTGAGATGTATAGTAGTAAACCCAAGAAAATGAGGGGAAAACAAGAAAAAAAACAACCAACAATTGAAGACAATGGAATACGATTCTAAAAGAAAAGTTTTGAAGAAAGCGGTGGTTTGGAAGAACCTCTACTTTTACCGCAAAAGCGATGCCATCTACCAGCTGACCGTGGATTTCTGTCGTAGATTTCTGCCTGCCCACGGCGACCGCACCGTGGATCAGATGGTGCAGGCGGCTCGTTCTGGCAAGCAGAACATCATTGAGGGTAGCGAAGACGGGCAAACCAGCTCGGAAATCGAGATCAAGCTGCTGAACGTGGCTCGAGGTAGCCTGCAAGAACTGCGCGCGGATTACCACGACTACATTAACACCCATCACCTTACGCTTTGGCCCAAAGACAGTGAACGTATGCAACGCTTACGTAAATTTTGCCACTCGCACAACGACTACAGTGACTATGCGCCATTGGTCGCTAAAATGAACGATGAGGAAATGGCCAATTTAGTAATAACCCTTTGCCACCAAACCGACAAAATGATGTGTGCCTATCTGGAGCGGTTGGAGAAAAACTTTGTTGAAGGAGGCGGTATCAAAGAGCGGATGCACACCGCCCGCACCGGCTACCGCCAGCAACAAGAAGCCCGCTTGAAGGCGCTGGAAGTCGAGAATCAACGGCTGAAAGTCGAAAATGAAGCATTGAAGAGGAGCGTGGGGGAGTTGGAGGTAGGATAATATAGGAAGACCTAGGAAAATATAGGAAGGCCTAGGGAAACCTAGGATATCATAGGAGAACCTAGGTTATCTTAAATTCGAGGGCTGCAGCACTGCGACAAACCTACAACCTTCTAACCTCTTAACCTTCTAACCTTTTAACCCCCAAAAAATGTATCTTTGCCCCCAAAAAATCACCGACTATGAGCAGAGGCTTTGTGAAAGAGGGCGACCAGGAAGAGGTCCCGATGTTGACGCCGAGGGCGTTCCTGCCGGCAGGGGTGGAGAATTTTGTCACGTCCGCGGGGATGGAGGAGCTGAAGGCCGAGCGTGAGGAGATCCTCCGGGAACGCAAACAGTATGAAGGCATCGATAACAACGACGCCCGCGTGAACAACAACTACCTCACGGGCAAACTCCGTCTGCTGGAGGAGCGCATCCACAGCGCACGGGTGCTCGACTATGATCCGCAACGACAAAACGATGTGGCGTTCGGGGCGACCATCAAGTTCAAGGACTTGAAAAACAACAAGATAGCGCAATACCAAATCGTCGGGGTCGATGAAGCGAACATCATGAAGGGCAAAATCTCGTTCCTCTCGCCGCTCAGCAAGGTGCTCATGAACAAGAGGGTGGGCGACATCGTCACGTTCAACACCCCGCAGGGCGAGATGCAGATGGAAATTCTGGAGATTCGGTGAGGGGCGTTCCCGTTTTTTTTGTACTTTTGCCGCCAATTTAAATTTGAAAAATGGATAAGAATACAGTTATCGGTCTGCTGCTGATTTTCCTACTGTTTCTGGGCTTCAGCTTCTATCAGACCAACCAGGTGAAGAAGCAACGTGCGGCGCAGGAAGCGCAAATGTTGGAAGAAATGGAGAAGGAAACCGCCGAAAGCGCACAGACTCTCTCCTTGGATGCCCAATCGGATTCCACCCAAACCACAGAAACACCGGCCTCGGCCGTCCTCACGCCCGCGCAGCGCTTCTCGAACGCCCAGGTGAACGATGAGGGCGACTATAGAGTGGAAACATCAAAGGCTTACTATTACTTCAGCAAGAAGGGCGGCTACCTCAAGCAGATTGAGCTGAAGGATGTTTACCGCTACACCCCGAAAGGCGCAGACAAACTTCCGCTTATCATCTTCGAGGGCGGCAGCAACAAGATGGGCATGAAACTGATGCTCCGCGACCAGACGGAAATCTCCACCTCCGACTGCTACTTCGTGGCCAACACCGACGAACTGGTTGTGGATGAGAAACATAACAAACTCTCCCTGCGACTTTACCCCAATGCCGGCACCGATTCCGCTCAATGCCAGGTGCTGGACCAGAAATCTTACATCGAGTATCTTTATACCTTTTCTAATGACGACTATAAGTTTGATTATCAGATTAATATCGTCAATATGGAACCGTATCTCTACCCGAACCGCCACAATTTCACCATGCAGTGGAATGCGCAACCGAAGAACGTGGAGAAAAACTACGACTACGAGAAAAACATTACATCTATATATTATATGGATAACAGCGACGACGTGCAGAACCTGGACGAGCGCAAGCCCGACAAGAAAGATTTCACCTCGCCGCTGAAGTGGGTCTCCTTCAAGCAACAGTTCTTCACCACCTGTTTGGTGACAACGAGCCAGCCCTTCACTTCCGGAACGTTGGAGGTAAAAGTTCCTGATAAACAAGTGGATAAGGTATTGAAAGATTGTTCAGCCGAATTGGATTTCGAGTTGAAAGACCTCAATAAAGACCATTTCGACATGTATATGTTCGTGGGTCCGAACCAGTATCGTCTGCTGAAAGGCTACGATGACAAACTGGAGCGTCAGGTTCCGCTGGGCTGGGGCTTCTTCTTGTTGCACTGGATTAACCGTTTCATCATCATCCCGGTGTTCAACTGGCTGGAAGCATACGGTTTGAGTTACGGCCTTATCATCCTGATACTCACCATCTTCATCAAGATTGTGGTGTTGCCTGTGAGTTACAAAACCTACATGTCGTCTGCCAAGATGCGCGCCCTGAAGCCTGAAATCGAGGCTCTCAACGAGAAATATCCGAAGGATGAGGACATGATGAAGAAACAGCAGGCCACGATGTCGCTCTACCGCAGTGCGGGGGTGAAACCGGCCGGCGGTTGCCTGCCGATGCTGCTGCAGATGCCTATCCTCATTGCCATGTACCGATTCTTCCCGGCGGCTTACGAACTGCGCCAGCAACCGTTCCTCTGGGCGGAAGACCTCTCCACCTACGACTCCATCTGGAATTTCGGCCATAACATTCCGTTACTCGGCGACCACCTCAGTCTCTTCACTATCCTGATGACCATCGCCACGATTGTATATACTTGGCTGAACCAAAAGCTGATGGCGCCCACGCAGGGCAACAAGGACCAACAGCGCATGATGAACATCATGATGTATATGATGCCGGTCATGTTCCTGTTCATGTTCAACAATTTCGCCTCAGCACTTACATACTACTACCTGCTCTTCAACCTCACCACCTTCCTGCAGATGTTCATCTTCCGCGCTGCCATCAACGAGGACAAGCTCCGCGCCACGCTACAGGAGAATATGAAGAAGCCGGTGAAAAAGTCGAAATGGCAGCTTAAGATGGAGGAATTGCAAAAGCAGCAACAGCAAATGCTTAAGCAACAGCAACAAGCACAAAAAAGAAAATAATTTTAACAAAATCGTCAATCGTAACAAAAATTCCGTACTTTTGCGGTCGATTAAGAATCAATAAAAGTTTGAGATAATATGGAAAATCAAGACAAAAACGAAGTGCTCTCCAGAGCAGTGAAGGCAGGGAAAAGAACCTATTTTTTTGATGTGAAGAGAAGTCGGAACGAGGAGATGTATCTGACCATCACCGAGAGCAAGCGCAAATTCAATGCCGACAACGGCAACTTCTTCTATGAGAAGCACAAGATTTTCCTCTACAAGGAGGATTTCGATAAGTTCAAAAATGCTTTGTCTGGAGTGATCGAGTTCATCGAAAATGGTACAGTTCCCGA
The DNA here is from genome assembly GCA_905233745.1 of uncultured Bacteroidales bacterium. GTDB lineage: Bacteria > Bacteroidota > Bacteroidia > Bacteroidales > WCHB1-69 > F23-D06. The sequence goes on along the minus strand of CAJODA010000093.1, from coordinate 315 downwards.
GGAAGAGGAATTCTTCGAAAACAACAACTTCGAAAAAAACGAGGACGTTGACATGGGAATCAATTTCGACGACATAGATCTATCACTGTAATATGGGGAAAATAGTAGCCATTGTGAACCAGAAGGGCGGGGTGGGGAAGACCACCACCGCCGTGAATCTGGCGGCGTCGTTGGCGCTGCTGGATTTCCGTGTGCTGCTCATCGACGCCGACCCGCAGGGCAACGCCTCCAGCGGCGTGGGGGTCTATCCCGACGACAATACCATCAGCATTTACGACTGCATTGTGAATGGCAAGATGGCTTCCGAAGCCGTGG
>CAJODA010000092.1 GCA_905233745.1 uncultured Bacteroidales bacterium | reverse complement strand
TGCCAAACTGCACACCATCCAAAAGAAGTATGTGCTGCTACGTGAATTTGCCAGGCCCAATCAAGAATGGGCTGACAAGGCAGATTATATCGAGTTCCTCTACACCGATGAATGGGAAAATCAAGGAGAGATTGAAAGGCTTTGGGAGAACCGACGGAAGCGACTGGCAAAATAAACAAAGAACTGCGACGGAGTGCCGCAGTTCTTGACATTGCGTTTTCACAAAAGCCTCCCCATCGCTTGCGGTTGCAAACAGATGGGGGAACTTGTCTTCATTATTACCACTCGTAATCGTCCCAGTCAATGTCGCTATGCTGGCGGGCACGGGCGGGACCGCTGCCGCCACCGCCATAGTCGATGCCGGCATTGCCATTGACACTTCTTACATCGCTAGTGCAGATGATACCCTGCTGCTGCAGGGTGACCACCGTCATGGTGGGCTTCAAATATGATTTCTTCATTGCTATGTCCTCCTTACTTTATTACTCCTAAAATCCGCACCATTTTGATTTAACATTATTTATAAGTTCCTGAGCAACAAAAAGTTGCTCAGGATTTTGCCATGTCAAAAATTTCACTTACCTTAGTGGTGCATTTCAAAAGCAGCAAAAAATTGAATGACATGGCAAAGGTAGCAATAAAAAATGAGAAAATCACCGCTTTTGGCGGAATAAATTTCGTGTTGGACAAATTCGACGCTCTTTTGGGCGATGTGATAGACCGGGTATTGGGCATCCGCAGCACCTCCTTCGGTTACCAATACAGCGAAATCATCCGTTCCATCTTCGCCCTGTTCTTGTGCGGCGGCGATGTCACGGAGGACATCAACCTCTTCCTGCGCAGTGAATTGTCCGACCGCCCGAACACCCGAGTTCCAAGTTCGGACACCGTGCTGCGCGCCATTGAGGAACTGGCCAGCGAGAATGTGACCTACACCGCGAAGAATTCGGGCAAGACCTACGACTTCAACACCGCCGAGAAGCTGAACCGCCTGCTCGTCGAGCTGCTTCTCGCCACCGGCCAGCTGGTGCGTGGCGGCGAGTACGACGTGGATTTCGACCACCAGTTCATCGAGGCGGAGAAGTACGACGCCAAGCGTACCTACAAGCACTTTCTCGGCTACAGCCCCGGCGTGGTGACCATAGGCGGGAAAATCGTCTACCTGGAGAACCGCGACGGCAACGCCAACGTCCGCTTCATGCAGGCCGAGACCTTGCGCCGCTTCTTCGAGTTGATGAAGGCCTTCCGATTGAAAATCAACAGTTTCCGTGCGGAAAGCGGTTCCTACAGCGAGGACATCGTCAAGGTGGTTGTCGCCAACACCGAGAAGTTCTACATCCGTGCCGAGCGTTACGAGGCACTCTACGAGAAGGTGAAGAGGCAGTCGGGATGGACGGAGGTGGAGATAGGCTACGAGAAGTATGAGGTGCAGTCCTTCCCCTTCGAGCAGTTCGATGGCGTGAGCCACTGCCGCCTTGTAGTGCAGAGGCAGAGGAAGGGCAAGGGAGAGCAGCTCGACCTCTTCGACGGTGAGTACACCTACCGCTGCATCCTGACCAACGACTGGGACATGACGGACGAGGAGGTCATCCTCCACTACAACAAGCGCGGTGCGGCGGAGCAGGTGTTCGACCGCCAGAACAACGACTTCGGGTGGGCGCACCTGCCCAAGTCGTTCATGAACCAGAACACCGTGTTCCTGCTGCTCTCGGCCATGGCGGCGAACTTCTACCAGTACATCGTTTCGCTGCCGCTCATGTGCATGTTCGGGGTGGAGGCCACGGACAGGGTCAAGAGCTTCCTCTTCCGTTTCATCGCAGTGCCGGCCAAGTGGGTCAGGACGGCAAGGCAGAACGTGCTCAACATCTATTCCAAAAAGCCCTACGACCTTATCTGGGCTTACGGATAGGAAAAATACCTTCGAGGGTGGAAAAACACCGCCAAAGAGATTTGGGGTAAGGGGGATTGTATTCCAAAACGAACAATATTGTAAAATGTTATTACTTTTCGACATCCTGCGACTGCCAACTTGCTTCATTTGTCACAATTTATACCTCAAAAATATTGTTGCGGATTTTAGGTTTGATTGAAAAAGGTAGATTTTACTTGATCAGCACCTTTTGGCCCTTGTGGATGTAGAGGCCGGGGTGCGATGGCTTGCCGCTCAGGCGACGGCCGTCGAGGGAGAAGTAGGGGGTCGAGAGGTTCGAAGGGTTCGAAAGGTTCGAAGGGTTCGAGATTTCCCGGATTCCGGTCTCCTCGTCGCCGAAGTTGAGGACAAAAGCCTTGCAGCCATTCACTACAGGATCGCCCGCCGTGAGGCCTTCGAGCTGGAAGTAGGCACGCTGGGCACCGACATAGGCACCGGCCTGGGGATAGTAGAGCGAGTTGGCGGCACCGAGGAAAAGGATGCTGCGGTTCTCCTCACCGAAGGGTATCTTCGAATAGGTGCCCTTGAAGGTGATGGACTGTTCGTCGCTGATGGTACATTCCTCGTCTTGAAGCTGGCTGTTGAGCGTCACGCCCGTAAAGACGGGGCTGACGATGTCGCTGCAGGTGGAGGCATTCGAGCCATTGTAAGCTTCATAACCGGCAGGCTTGTCCCACTTGATGAGGTAGGGATGTCCGGCCTTGATGCGTGAGGCTTCGACGAAGTTCAACGTCAGGGTGCCTGTCGCGCTTTCGAATTCGGCCGACTCAAGCTCCTTCAAGATGGCTCCTTCGAGAGGCGTGCCGCTGAAGGTAAGGTAGTCGCTGTCGTCGCCGTCCTCCACGTCGAAGGGCAGGCAAAGCGTGTTCCAGGAGTCGTCCTTGTAGAGTGCGCGGTCGATGAGTGTTGCCGTAACCTGTACGCCGTTGCCTGTGTTGATGACGGAGCTGTTATCCTCTTCGCCGAGAGCGAGAGCGTAGTAGCTTGTCACTACCTGCGTGTCGGAGAACGTGTAGGTGTGTCCGCCAGCCGACGTGTAGGTGGCCGTGGCGACGGAGGTGAGCGAGCCGGTCTGTTCAAGCGTTGCCTCGACAGGGGTCTGACTGACGCTGGAGGCTTCGATGGTCGCCACTGGCGTGGTGTCCTCCGCCTTGTTGTAGAGCTTCAGCGTTGCCGACTTGTAGTTTGCGGCCCACTCCCACTCCGTCGTGTAGTTGCGGAGGTAGCGGGCATAGAGGCGGAAGTCGGCTGTGGGCGTCAGGACGGTGCCGGGTTCCAACAGTTCCTCGCCTTCGGTCATCTCCCAATCTAATGGTGCTGCATCGGTGCCGCTCACCATCTTCCAGCCCTTGAACACCATGTGCTCGGGTGTGGTGGCGGGAGCTGCGGGCACCGCGAAGTCACGGCCGGGGACGACGTCGTAAGTGACGTGGGAAGCATAGCCGGTGGCGTCGTATAGTCCTCGATAGATGGCAACGTCATAGTCCACGTGGTTGTAGCCGCAAGTGGTGCAGACGCCTTCGTTATATACATGGTCCCCTTCCGTCTCATATTCGCAGTATTTGCAATATACATGATGCTTGTACTCGTCATCGACGGTATATAAAAAAGATGTGTGCTCGCATCCTTCAATGACTGCATAGCTAAAATAGTCTACATTCGCTTGTGTTAGTTTACCATCTTCTTCTATCATACATTTCAAGAGATATTCCTCACGCTTTTCTTTTTCAATCGGATATTTGTCCCAGATGGTTACTTTTCGGTTGTTGTTCAAGGTGAGGGTGCCTTCATTTCCAGTCAGATCAAAAACATTTATACTAGACATGCCGTGTCCAATTGAAGGTGCTCCTTGACCACTATATGATGTTACTTCACCACCGTTGATAGTGATGTCGTATCCACTGACATTATACCCAGCACCAATACCGGGTGCTCCACCCGAAGAGGAACTCGATCGACCACCTTCAGCATAGACATTGCCACCATTGATGATGATGGTGCCACTCCATCCGCCACGTCCGCCTCCTATACCTGCAGAACAGCCATATTTGCTAGTTTTACTGCCATAAGCTTCCACGGTTCCGCCGTTAATAGTAATAGAACCACCATCGCGGAGAAAGCCACCACCGATGCCAGCACCGCCTTCTTTCCCCCTGGCCGTTATTGTACCGCCATCAATTGTAATCGTTCCACCGTTGCGTTCTCCTGCGCCACCGATGCCCGCCGCATATGCGCCGCCAGTGGCAGTGACAGTGCCGTTTTTAATATAAATATTGCCACCGCTGCCTATATAGCCACCGCCGATGCCAGCACCACCACCATCATTGGCAATAAAATAGGCCGTACCGCCTGTAGCAGTTATGTTGCCGCCATAGATGTTGATGTTGCCGCCGTCGCCTTCCTCACCGCCGCCGATGCCGGCACCATTATCGCCACCAGTGGCTGTGATGGTGCCACCGCAGATATAGGTGTCCCAGCCGCCACGATCCTCGCCGCCGCCGATGCCGGCACCGCTTTTGCCGCCCGTGGCTGTGACGTTGCCGCCGTAGATGCTGATAGTGCCTGGATAATTATTGTGCTGTCCGCCGCCGATGCCGGCGCCGCTGTCTTTGCCCTTGGCGGTAATCTTTCCGCCGAAGATATTGATGGCTACCATGCCGCTGCCGTCGCCGTTGCCGCCGCCGATGCCTGCAGCGTTGTTGTGCTTGGCTTCGGCATAGATGTTGCCGCCGTGGATGTTGAGGGTGCCGCCTCGGTAGTTCTTATGGCCGCCGATGGCCGCCCAGTCCTCGCCGCCACCTTCGGCATGGATGCCGCCCATTGTGGCCTCGGCCTCGCTTTGGGCGTAGATATTGAGCGTGCAACTGGTGCTCACGCGGATGCCCTTGGGAACGGTGAGCGTGCAACCATCCTTGAGGATGATGTTCACCGTGCCATAGCAGTCGAGGCGCTCCTTGGTCGTGATGGTCACGTTGCTGTTCACCACGTACCAGCGTTCAGTATTTGCTGCGTCGAGTTTGCGCGTGCTGCTGGTGATAGCTGTGGGGTTGCTGGCGGTGCCGTCGGTGTGCTTCGTCACCGTTTTGCCGTCGGAGTTCACCGTGTAGTAGATGTAGCTCACGTCTTCAGCCCAGGCTCCTTGTGCCATAAGGCACAGCAGGGCGATAAGCATTGCAATTGTTTTGTTCATGTCTTGTAATTGTGGAGATAATACAGTATCCTTTCGTATAATAAATCCGTCTGTCTTGTCTGAGACAACATTAAGCTTAAATACAAATGTTCAATAAAAAAGAAGAATGCCAATTAATGAAAGCAGGCCCTTTTGCATAATCTCATAAGAGAATGGTCTAATACGGCCACACCAAACCTTTTTGCTCCTCTCCTTCTTTCTTAGAAATCTTCACCTCTCCTTCACCACTCTTTCCAAAATAGGCTTGTGCAGAAGCTATCATCCACGGCATCACTTTTCGAAAACCAGCATAAGTCATATCGTCAAGTACCTCAACCGTCCATACTGGTTTCATATTACGAGTACTCAATACCTCAATATAACAGCCAATGTTTTGATTGTAAATGGCTGATGTGTTGCTATAACTATATGTATTAGTTTGCTGGTTTGTTTTTACATTTGTGGATGACGAACCATTTGCTTGTGCTTTTGTGGTCGAAGAGTTCCCATATAGATTTGTAGTCGCATTACCACTTGCATTGGCATTTGTATTTGCTGTAATCTTCCCATTTGTCATGGAGAAACCGCGAGATGAAGTAGTCGTACCGACAAATTCCTTTTCGCCGATATAGTATCCAAGTCTGACACACAGGGCTGCATCGTCAGAACTAGTCTCCCTATATCCGCTCTCATTAAGCCTGCCCCTTAGCATTTCAGCATATTCATGAAACTCAAGGTCATCTATTAGATTTGAATCTATTGGCTCTATGTAGTAAGTCGTTTCTTGTGGTGTACTGCCAAAACCACTTACCGTACAATAATACCAACTACCACACGATGTAAAACTAAAATTCAACATGATGATCGTTATTACGGTCAATAGTTGCACTAATACTTTTTGTTTCATAAAAATCCTGTGCCCTCCAGCTACCAATGAAGCGTGGAGCTGATTTGCCACGTCTCTAAATGGAGGTTGTGAGAATTACCTTTGTCAGCAGATGTAGTAATCAGTCCACGCTATACGCGCGAACCTTTACGCCCTCTTGCTGACTATAGAAGTTTCTCACATTTCCATTTACAAGCCGAACATAACGCTTCGTTGTTTCAATATGTGTCTCTTGCGAAACACGGTGCAAAATTACACAAATTCTTCCGATTATCGGCGAATATAGACAATAATATTAAATTTTTGTGCATTTATAGGGCGAAGTGAAACGATATAGCAGGATTTTTCGTACCTTTGACCTCGATTTAAGAAATGAAACGGTTAATTCCGATGCGGGAAACACCCAACGAAAATTGAAAACGGCTATCCCAATACGGGAAAAGCCCAACGAAAAATAAAAACGGCTATCCCGACGCGGGAAAGTGCCGATGAAAAATAAAAATGGATGTCCCGATGCGGGACGGGGACTTTGAAAATCAAAACATGGTTTCCCGATGCGGGACAACGGTTTTGAAAACTGAATGGGACTTTCCCGATGCGGGACGGTCGATTTGAAACAAAAACGGAGTAACAACGATTAAAATTGAGAAGGTTATGACAATACTCCGTTAAGTTTATAATTATTTACAATATACGGTTTCAAGTACCTAAAAATCAAATTTTTATATGATAACAATTATTAACATTCTATTAAGAAATATTATTACATAAAATAGCGGTTATATCACTGATTGTCAGCAACTTTGATAGTCAAAAATCAATAAAGTTTCATGACAAAATCAGCAGACATAAACCGCTATATGGGACTTGCCCGAGAGGCTCTCCAGGCAACAAGTGCAAAGTTAAGGAAAAATTTCGTCAACGTGTTCATCGAGATCATGTTTTTATACGTTTCGGTGGAAAAAATCAATTTCACCCAGATGGGCAAGTACGGCAGCTGTTGCGAGCAGACCTACCGCAACAACTTCACCAAGGCCGTGGACTGGGGAGCCTACAACACCTGCCTTATGCGGAAGGTGTTCACCGCCCCCGACGACCTTTTGGCGGTTGCAGTGGACCAGAGCCACATCCGCAAGTCGGGCAAGCGCACGTGGGGCGTCGGAAAGTTCTGGTCGGGCTGCGACCAGGCCGCAAAGCCTGGCCTCGAGATAACGGGCATAGGCGTTGTCAACGCAACGAGCCGCGATTGCATGGCGTTCAGAGCCGTCCAGACCCCTGGCGCGCAGTGGTTCAAGGAGCATGCGGGGGAGGATGGCAAGCCCATGAATCTCCACCAATGGTATATCGGTGTCATAAAGGAGAACAGGGAAAGGCTCCACGAGATCACGGATGTGCTGGTGGCCGACGCGCTTTACTCCACAGAGCAGATAGTCACAGCCATAGTCCTGATGGGCTTTTTCATGGTCAGCAGGCTCAGGAAGGACACGGTGCTCCGCTATCTCTACTCTGGCCCGAGGACCGGGAAGAGGGGAAAGCCGAGAACTTACGACGGGAGAATCGACCCGAAGAACCCCGACCTTCAAAGGATGGAGCGGGTGGAAGGGCTCTGCGGTGAGAACGAGGGGGAGTTCTACACGCTCCTGGCGAACGTCAAGTGCCTCAAGAGAAACGTCAGGATCGTCATCTGGTACCCCAAGGGGCTTGAGGGCGTGAACGAAAAAGGAGGAGGGCACAAAATCTTCTTCACAACCAACACTGAGATGAGCGCAAGGGACTGCGTCCACATCTACAGGTCGAGGTTCCAGCTGGAGTTCCTCTTCAGGGACGGGAACCAGTTCACCGGGCTGGAGCACTGCCAGGCAAGGAGCAGGCAGAAGCTCGACTTCGCTTTCAACGCATCCCTCGCGGCCATCAACACAGCCAAGGTCGCCATCAGGGAAATGGGAGAGGAACTCTCCGTCGGGGAATACACCGCACTCATGCACAGCACTTTGGTCTATCAAAGAATTATGTGCGTGTCTGGATTCAAACCTGACCCTGCGATAAATCAGAGAATCATGACTGAACTCCTTAAGTTGGCGAGAAACGCGGCATAACATCATATATCAATCTTTAACGAACTATTGTTATGTCGTTTCTATGTTATATTCTATCCACTCATATTATTTTAACAGGTTTCTATTATCATCGTTCTCCAGCACACGCATCTGATTGATGGCAATCTGATTGAGGCGCACAAGGCGGTTGCCCTGCGGTACGCCCTCATCAATGAGTACGGCATTGATGTTCTCCATATTTGCCAGACAAATAAGTTCGTTGATGGAAGCATAGTCACGGATATTCCCTTTCAGTTCAGGATGGGCTTCACGCCATTGCTTGGCCGTCTGTCCAAACATGGCCACATTGAGCACGTCAGCTTCTTCAGCATAGATGATGCTGGCCTGTGCTGCCGTCACTTCTTCTGGAATCAGGTTTTGCTTTATAGCATCAGTATGAATGCGATAGTTGATTTTTGATAGTTCACGCTTCGCCGTCCATCCAAGTTGCTTTTGCTCCTCGTCTTTCAGCCTTTGGAACTCACGTATCAGATATACCTTGAACTCTGGGCTTATCCACATGGCAAACTCAAAGGCAATGTCTTTGTGGGCGTATGTGCCGCCATAACGTCC
>CAJODA010000091.1 GCA_905233745.1 uncultured Bacteroidales bacterium | reverse complement strand
CCTCCTTTCCCGTTCAACCAAGGTACTCAGATCCCGGCAACAGTGGATGACAACTGGATTGCTATGAGTGGCGTGCAGCTGCCGTTCCAATTTTCCTTCTTTGGCAAATCTTTCAATAAGGTTTACCCGGGTGCTAACGGTCTTTTCTCCTTTACCGCACCAAGTGATTCTTATTGTGCGTGGAGCACGCAATCATGTCCTACCTATGGCAGTACTCCGCCTTATACCGGCCAAAAGCCATATATCTATCCGAATAGTGTTTATGGAGTTATGGAAGACATCTATCCGGGACACTATCTGAACAATGGCGCTATCCGATATGGTGTGATGGGCTCCTATCCGTGCCAGACCTTTGTCTTCAATTACGATAACGTAGGCCTGTTCAGCTGCTACAGCAGCGGTAACAACTATTACAATTCTTACCAAATGGTGATTTATGAGGGCACCAACATTGTGGATGTGTTTATCCGCCACAGACAAGTGTGCTCTAGCTGGAATAACGGCAATGGGGTAGTGGGTATTCAGAATACCACTTCCTCACAGATGGTCATTGCACCCGGCCGCGATTTTGGTAGCAATTGGAGCGTTGATAACGAAGCCTGGCGCTTCACCCCGATTACCCCGATGGATGAAAACGCCACCATCGAGTGGTTTACCAATACAGTTTCAGATTCCACTTCCGTGGGACACACCAAGAAATTAGTGGTGGATCCGCAGGAGAGCACCGATTATATCGTCAAATACCATTTTACCAATGCGGGTAATAACTCGTTTGACTTGTATGATACTGTCCATCTGATTGTGGATGTGCCCGATGTGGCACTTGACACCTTTACCGTGTGTCCGGGCAAGACTGTCACGCTGACCCCGTTGTTTGGGGATACCACAAATATTCATCCCCAAAATTATTACTGGAGTACTTCTGATACCACAGATACGCTGAGCTTTATCGCTCGCGCCACCCAAGAATATGAGTTGAAGGTCTTCTTTGACAATAATTGCCAGAAGACAGCCCAAACAATTGTCAATGTGGATACAATGCCCGTGCCTGTCATTACTGGCGACTCCGTTATCTGCTATGGCGAGAAAGTCCGTATGACGGTCCATATCGATGACCCATCATCCTACATCCTCCGATGGGGCAACGGACAGGAAACCGATGTGTTGGTGGTACAGCCGACAGACACTTCTTCATTTGTGGTGAAAGCCATTCGTTCAACCGACGAGGAGTGCTTTACTATGGACACCTTCACGGTTAATGTCAGCCCATTGCCCGAGATTTCCTTTACCTACTCGCCCGAATCTGTTGTCATAGAGCGTGGGTTGGGCACATTGACTTGCTATACCGATTGTGATCCAGATTATGATATTGTCTGGAATTTCAATGACCGCTATGATCCTGAAAATTCTATCGTAGAGAATCAGCATACGGTTTCCCATGATTTTACGCATGTGGGCTCCTATGACATCACGCTTACGGCTACCAATGAGTACGACTGTCGTGACTCTGTTACCGAGCACGTGCGCGTGTTTGTGCCCGTCTCCTTCATGGTTCCGAATGCTTTCACCCCCAATGATGACGGCCTGAACGACTACTTCGTGCCCGTCTATGAGGGTATTGAGTTGGAACAATTTCTGATGCTCATCTATGACCGCTTCGGGCGTCTGGTGTTCAAGTCCACCAATCTCTCCGTCGGCTGGGATGGCCGCGACTCGAATGGCTTGCCTTGCCCGCAAGGAGTCTATACGTACTATATCCATCATTGGACCCAAATGGATAACCTGGAAGGAACCGGCCAGCCTGCCATTACAGGCGGTGTAACCCTTATCCGATAAATGCCACTGTCCATAAAGCATATTATTCAATCATTATATATAGGCATCTTCTTTTTTGGGATGCCTTTTTTTGCTTGGTCTCAAGAGGAAAACGATGATAAGGTGCCCCAGCAGACAGACACGCTCATTTCTGTTTGGGATACGCTCCCTCCCATGGCCTCCGGATACGACTGGATCTCCTATCGTGGCAAGGCTGACATTGTGGACACTGGAGGTACACGGACCTGCAATTTTTTCTTTGTGAACCGCGTGGACAGCATCATCTATTTGAATATCAGCGCATATGGCATTGAGGTGATGCGTGCAGTGCTTACACCGGACAGCATCAAATACGTGAACAAACTCACTTATCAGTATTATGCGGGCACCTATGCCCCGGTGCGCTTGCTGTTGAATATGCCCGTTGATTTTGCATGGGTTCAGGATATATTCAGCGGTCATGGGGATGAACGGCTGGCTAGGTCCCGGTTTGCATGCGAATACCATGACTTTGTAGAGGTCGACTCCACTCGCTCCTTCTTTACAGAGATGGTATTGAAAGATTTGAATCGGTTGGTAGAGATACGCGCCCATTTGAAGGTTACCCGTTTCGACGTGCCTGGCCCCACCGGCATTCGGATTCCCGATAACTTCCAAGAACTGAAACTGTAACGGAGATGCGAGCTTCGGAGGTTAAGCAGTGGATTAGGGACGCAGGCTTTGCCCATGTGGGCATCGCCCGCGCGCACGCGTTGACTGATGCGGAAGCGCAATTCCTGGATGCAATAGGGGAGGGGAGACACGCGGATATGCACTTCTTGGAACGCGATGTGCACAAACGCTTTAACCCTACGGAACTTTTGCCGGACTGTCACAGTGTGATCGTGGCAGCCCTCGATTATCGTATTCCAGAGCAGCCCGCCAGCGACAAGTATCGCACGGCGCGATATACCTGGATTGAAGACTATCACGTCCTTGTAAAACGACTGCTCCAGGAAGTGGTGGACAAAATGAAGTCTGCTGACAACCATATAGAATGTCGCATCACGGTGGACAGCTCCTGTATCTCGGAGAAGAACTGGGCTGTGGAGGCCGGTGTCGGCTGCTATGGCAAAAACGGACTTGTGCACAACGACGACGGCTCCTATTTTGTGTTCGGCACCATTTTGACGAATTGCGAGTTTGATACGTATGATTCTCCGAAAAAATCGGATTGTGGCGACTGCATGTTGTGTGTGAACAGCTGTCCGGCGCATGCCCTTTTACCCTATAAAGTGGATGCGAACAAGTGTTTCGCTTATCAAACGGTTGAGAATAAAAATACTGATAATGAGATTTTTATGGATGCTCCGTTGGTATTTGGATGTGACCGTTGCCAGGAGGTATGTCCCAAAAACAAAAAAAATATCAGCCAGCGTCCGAATGTATTGAAAAGTTCATTATTTTTGCGGCTCCAAAACGAGGAGATGGAGAACCTCTCTCCGGAGGACTTCAAAACCTACTTTGGAAACACTGCCCTGGCACGAAGGAAGTATGATCGGTTTAGTCGTGCCATACATGCTAAAAAATCTAAAAGTTCAGAATATAGAATCGCAGATTTGAACGAAAAGGAAAGCATAATCAAATACGCCGCAGAGGTGTTGCAAGAGGAGGCTGAGGCCGTACAAAATCTCAAACAGTATCTGACGGATGATTTTGTGAAAAGTGTTGAGACGATTCTGCATTCAAAAGGTCGGGTGATAGTGACGGGAATAGGGAAAAGCGCCATAATCGGACAGAAGATTGTATCCACGCTGAATTCCACCGGCACACCGGCAGTCTTCATGCACGCGGCAGATGCCATACATGGGGATTTGGGCATTATCCAGCCCGACGATGTGGTTCTTTGCATATCCAAGAGCGGCAACACACCTGAAATTTCATTGTTGACGCCCTTTCTGAAGAAAAACGGCAACATCCTGATTGCAATGGTAGGCAATACAGAGTCGCTTCTCGCCCGCGAGGCGGATTTTGTGCTCAACTGCACGGTGGCACGTGAAGCCAGTCCCAACAATCTGGCTCCCACGAGCAGCTCTACCGCCCAACTGGCCCTAGGTGACGCGCTTGCCTCCACCCTCATCAAGCTCCGCGGTTTCACTTCCGAGGACTTCGCGAAACTTCATCCGGGTGGCATTTTGGGAAAACGCCTCTATATGAAAGTCAAGGACCTGTATAAGTTCAATGACGTTCCGATGGTGGCTCCCGATGACCCGATGCAGGCTGTGATACTGGAAATCTCCGGCAAATGCCTTGGCGTAACGGCGGTGGTTTCTGACAACAAAGTGGTCGGTGCCATCACCGACGGTGACCTCCGGCGCATGCTGGAGCGCAACCCTGACTACAGCGGGCTCACCGCAAAGGATGTGATGACCAAACAACCCAAAGCCGTTCACGAAAATACCCTCGTCGTGGATGCTTTGGAACTGATGAAGAGCAAGAACATCACGAATCTCTTCGTCTTGGATTATGGTGACCGGTATCTCGGGGTAATCCATATTCACGATATCATAAAGGAGGGTATCTACTAACTGCCCGGATGGCGGAAGTGGTAGACGCGCACGTTTCAGGTGCGTGTGCCGAAAGGCGTGCAGGTTCAAGTCCTGTTCCGGGCACCGAAGGATTTTGCAAGTAGTTCAAAATGAACGAAAATGCAGAATCCTTTTTTTGTGTCAAATTTGCTATTGAAAGAATTACAAAAGGTCAACGGGTCGTTGACCAAATTGGTCAGCAAGCTGCTGACGAATTTGAAGTCCTTGAAAATTGTAAATTATTAAATGATTAATCGCGGAGGCAGTTCCAAAGCGGTTCTTCCTCCCATCCGTGCGGAAATCCCATCGCGGCGGGATCAACATTGGGATAATCTGACAAAAGGGATTTGAGTTTCTGCACCATGTCATTATCTGGTGATATTATATTGATGAAGTACTTGATGATACAAAGATTGAAATAAATCCGTAGAGGATCGGTATTACAGTTTATCCAAGGATTAGATATTCGATTAGGCAAAGTAGGTCGAATTGAATTGCGCTTGTTCCAAACACGTGCATGGTGACAACAAGCGTTGCGAGTAAGAGTCACAATCGTAATCCACGACTCAAAAGGGGAAATATGAAGTCCAAATCTTTGTGCCACGCATTTCTTCAATCGCATATTTATTATGTTGCTATAGATGCTTGTGAGTACTCCGAAAGGAAGTATTTCAGAGAGTATCCATGCGGGTGGGTATTTCTCTTTATATTTCTGTTTGAAATGTGTTATGAACTCTTCTCTCGAATGGCTGACCTCTGAATCTATTAGGGTTAAAGTGTGATTGAATTTTGTAATATCTTTGAAATTCGTTTGATCTGTCATCCAAAAGGAACTGTTTGTGAATATACATCCTGTTTCAACAATAGCACTGCGTACAGCGATTTCGATTTTTTCGATTTCGTTGAAAATCAAAACGCGCAGTTTTTTGTCAAACCGGTACAACATCAGCACTTGGTCAAATGATGCGCCTGCTTTGTAACGATGATCTGTCTTTGGCTTTAACAGTAATGGATACATGTATGCGGACAACCGGTAATAACCGATATTTTCAACATATTTGGCTGCTAATTCGGGGTTGTAAACCAACAATCCTCTTGATTTTAATAGATTTACAAGTTCTGAGGAAGACTTGAAAGTCTTTCCGTAAGGAATTTTCGTTTCCATAATTTTTACTTTGTCTTCAAATAAAAAAAACGACCCGCACATTTGAGCATCGTAGAGAGGCTTGGCGGGTTCTAGGACTGCAAAAATACACTTTTTTCAATACCAAAACATTGTTTGATAATTTTTTCATGTGTATGCGATCCCCGTATTTTTTACACCTAAAAACACAGGAATCATTGGTATCTATCTTATCATGACCGAGTTGCAATTCGTCAACGGGTTATTGACGAATTAGGTCAACAAGCCGCTTGGCGTATCCACCTACCAACTTGAACAAGTGGTCGCTCGCACGGTGAGAGAGTTGGAACAGAGGAAAGGAGAGGGGCGGAAATAGGTTTCGCAGGGCGGTTGTTTTTGCGAAAATAGGTTTCGCGATTATTTCGTATCTTTGCGCTCCAAATGCGTCCACAATGAAACTCTACCTTGTCCCTACTCCTATCGGCAACCTGGAGGACATCACCCTCCGGGCGCTCAATGTGTTGCACTCCGTGGATCTGATCCTCTGTGAGGACACCCGAACTACCGCCAAGCTGCTGAAACACTATGAGATTGACAAACGCTGCATGGCGTACCACATCTTCAACGAGCATGGTCAGATGGCGCGGTTTCTTGCCGAAATCAAAAGCCATGAGCAAGTGGCCCTCGTGAGCGACGCCGGCACCCCCGGCATCTCCGATCCGGGCTTCCTGCTCGTGCGCGAGTGTGTGGCCAACGACATCGAGGTGGAGTGCCTGCCCGGCGCCACTGCCTTCGTGCCGGCTCTCGTGCAGTCGGGACTCCC
>CAJODA010000090.1 GCA_905233745.1 uncultured Bacteroidales bacterium | reverse complement strand
CAACAATTACAGCCCCTATTATATAACAGGCTTGCTAAATTCAAAATACACATCTTATTATCTGCGTAATAAGTTTAAAGACAAACACCTTGCTGGAGGTTATTTGGCGATAAACAAATCGACTATAGAACAACTTCCATTTGTCAAAGCAGATAATGCGACACAGGCGTTGATTTCATCAAATGCAAAGAAAATAATAGAATTGAAGAAGAACAATCCAAACGCTGACACGTCAGCGTTGGAGCGTGAGATTGACGGGTTGGTGTATGGGTTGTATGGGTTGACGGAGGAGGAAGTGGAGGTGGTAGAGGGAAAGGATGTATGACAGCGATATCACTGGCACGGTTCTTGCTGATAAATTATTTTCAATTCCTTGTTCCTCGCATGATAAACAAAAAACGAGAAAAATGGTAATTGAAGAGATTGATTTGTTTGTATTGTTTGATGAAATTGTCAATATTAAAGAAATGAAGAAAAAAAATCTGTTCTGGTTGGTTTCGCTACTTTTTGTCATATCATTACCTTTTATTTTAAACTTTGTTTTGACAACACCTTCCCCCATTCCAGAAAAATGGAGGCTGGGCAAACCTGAAGATTGGCTTAATTTTTGGGCCATTTATGTCGGATCATTATGTACCTTTTTGATGTCATTAATTGCATATAAAACCCTTAAACAAAATGAGAAGCTTGTTGAGCAAAACGACTTGCAACTAAAAGAAATAAAAAGGCAGTGGGAAGAACAAAACAGTGTCAAACTATCCTGTTCGTTGGCTGTACGTTCAAGTGAATTATTAATCGAAATAACAAACACATCACCAGTTCCTGCTCACAATGTAAAAGTGGTATTGGAGAACAATACTACGGAAATAGATGATGACCTTTTTCAAGACTTGTGTGAGAATCTAAACAATATGAGGTTTGAGATTATACCTTTCGAGAAAAAACAGATTCCTATTAGGGGTATCCAGCCATATATAGATGGAAACTATGGCGGCACATTAAAGGTCACGCTTTCGTATGACAACAAACAAGAAATCTTCAATCTGTCGCCGAAAGAAATAAACGTCACAAAATGGCAAAGTTCAATTTCTGAATTATGCATGAAGTTAGACGACATAAAATCATCCATTGATAAATTTTCACATAACATTAGATGACAACACGATATTTTGACAGTGAAATTATGCTAAAACAATGAATATTAGACATGAAACATATAGAACACAAAAAACATCATTTTGTTCCAGTGTGTTATCTTAGGAATTTTTCTTTTACCAAAGGCAATATAGTATACGTTTATGACAGAATAACAGGTGAGCAGTTTGCTAAAAACGTCAATGATATGTGTTGTTACAACAATTTTTATAAGTTGTCAGAGGAGTGTGTAACAGCGCAAGAAAATCAGTCTATAAACGAACTGTCTTTAGAACTGTATCTTGCAGATCCTGTTGAAAGTGAATACAACCAATTATTAATGTGGCTATCAAAAGAAACGGATAATGCATTCAAAAAAGGTTGTACCCATCTGAAACTCAGTAAAGACGATAGATACGCTTTAGCACGCAACATTGCGATACAGAAGTTAAGAATGCCAAATATCCGTTCACAGATTGTTGAGAAAGAACGCTATGTGGTTGAGAAAATGACTCGTCTTTTCATACAAGGATTGTCGAAGGAATTGAATATTCCAAGTATGAAAGACTTGCCTATAGGAGTGGCTATCGATGAGGTGCAGCTTCATGCCAACGAGACTTTTCTTGATGAACAACTAGTGGATACTTTAGCGAATCATCTCTCAAATTGCTATTGGCATTTCTATTATTCTCCAACAGAAGATTTTTATACAAGTGACAATCCTGTAACTGTCGAAAATCGAGGTAATGACAGTTATGAACAACATTTTGGTCTGACAAATATAGGTGTGGAGGTATCTATTCCAATAAATCCTCGATTACTATTGTCAATTTATGATTATCGATATTATTCGATATACAAAGAGTCTGACGGTTTGTTTGTGGAGGCACGGAATAATCATATTCAACACAAAAATTTATGCCAATATCTTTATTCGTCAAGATTTTTAATAAATAAGACAGGGGATTTCTCAGTTGCTATAGAAGCAAAGAGGTTTTACGATAATACGACGAAAAAAACATAACTGATGATTGTAGCATCAGCATGTAGTGTTTTGTTACATCTTTTCGTGATCATCTTTATATTTTTTGAACTGACGATAGTATCCTTCACATTTCGCTTCAATGAAGTCGTCGGCTTCTTTTAGTACTTTCGGTGAAAGAAAACACTGTATAGACTTCAATGTAGCCTTCTCCATTGTTTTTTCAAAATCTACACCTTTCCGTATGTCATCATCGGTTATTGAAATGTATTCTCCACAATTCATAACTTGCGCAAATTGACACAGCCGTTTGTAACTGCCAATATCGCTAATAAGATTAAATCCTAATTCAAAATCGTTCATTTCTTTTTATTTTGATTTTTGCAAAAATACGATAAAATCTCATATGGTGCTTGAAAAATAAACCGCTAATTGTCAGAACTTTGTGTTTATTTTGCTTTGTTTTTGTTATGAGCGCACTGTGATATTTTTCGCAATTTGTTGTTCTGCAAAGCCCAGATGAAGCTAAACGCTCTCACCGATGCCCGTCACTCTGACGAGGAAATTGAGCGCCACCTTACCGAAATAGACGACGACATCCGCAAGGCCAAAGTCCTCCTCCACGCTCTCTCCTTCCGAAGCATGATCCGTCCGTAACCGCCGTCACGCGCCTCCCTGTCCCACACCGCCTCCAACCGCCACGCCTCCTGCACCCGCATCGGGTTGATGGACAGCACCGTGCCGATCGAGGCTATGGTGTTCGGAGTGGCTCATCCCCGTTAGGGGATGCCTATCTGTAGCCAATAGATGCCATGCGGTTTCAAATCCCCGATGGGGATTCATATTCAACGGGTTGCCGAAACATTATCGTGCCCGATGTGCAACCCCTCACGGGGTTGTGGGGTATGGTCGGAAACATCATCTACAGATATGGAAGCCCTGACGGGCTTACGAGGCACGGGCGCATCGCCACAGGTCACGGATATGGAAGCCCTAACGGGCTTCGAGAGGATACGGTGCCGATAGAGGCGCTGGTGAGCGGAAATCGATAACATATCCCCGTAGGGGATGCCTATCTGTAGCGGATGCCCATGCGCGGGTTCAATCTCCGTGGGAGATTCATATTTACGAAATGGCACAAAAAAAGGATTACAATACGGGGTGAAAAATATATCGCTCATCGTATTCGACATGGTAATCTTGAAGAATTTTGAGATATTCCTCCTGGAATGTCCGTTTTTTATGATGTTGAACCTGATTCTCGATATAGGTGGCCACATTCGGAATAGCAGACCTGGCATAGCTGAAAACCCCATACCCCTCCTGCCATGAAAAAAAACCAGGACGGTAGAATTTACTGTTTATCCATAGGGTGGAACTACGCTTCACATCGGCCATCAAGGTGGCACACGATACTGAAGGATTCATACCCGTCAGTATATGGATATGATCCTCCACTCCCCCAATACTCAACAATTTGCATTTATGATTGGTAATACAACCCGTTATGTATTTGTACAATTCATCTTTCCATTCAGGAAGGATGAGACATTTTCGGTGCTGCACGGCGAAAATGTAATGATGATAGATTTGAGAATACGTGTTTGCCATGATTTATAATTTTTAAATTTCCGGCAAATATACAAAAATTATTATAATGCATTGATAATCAATTATTTATTTAACAATCAATTGTTAAAAATAATAACATTTGACCGTATTGGCATGCATTATCTTGGTTATGTGCAACCCCTAACGGGGTTGTGGGTCGCGGGTGGGCACATCATCTACAGATATGGAAGCCCTGACGGGCTTGCGGGCTGACGGGCTTACGAGAGAGGGTTGTACCGCCACATGTTACAGATATGGAAGCCCTACGGGCTTGGGCGGGATGTGGGGACGTGATCGGGCATCGGCGTCCACCACCACACCGACGGAACCCATATTAGATTGATGGACAGCATTGTACGGGTGGAGGCAATGGTGGGCGAAGATTGCTAACACATCCCCGTAGGGGATGCCTAACTGTAGGCAATGTAAGCCCTACGGGCTTGGGCGGGAAAAGACAAAATTTTTATTTTTGTGGCCTAAAAATCATCCTGATGAAAAAGCAAAGTAAAGCAATTGTCCTTGGCCTGTTGCTGGGGGTCATGACTTTGGGGCAAGCTTCGGCTCAGCACCTGAGCGACCGGTATTTCGGCGTCTCCCAACAGGTTTTCACCGATACTATCAAAATCAAAATGTGGGACGGGGCCATCATCATCCCCGTGGAAATTGAAGGCGAAACCAAAAACCTCATGTTCGACACCGGGGCCGGAACCGGGTTCTGGATTGGGAAAAAAGAGCCATGGATGAGGTCTACTGGCGACAGCACATACACCACCGACGCCCAGAACAGACGCAAAATGATGGAGATAATCCAAATCCCTGCCATCAAGATGGGCAATATCACCATAAAGGGTTATCCGATGATTGTTGACGACGCGCTTAGCGATTTCACCTGCGGAATCATTGACGGCGCCTTCGGCTTTGACCTTGTCGCCAAAGGCATTTCGTTCAAGTTTGACACCAAAGACAGTCTGCTGATCATGACCTCTCACAAAGGTTTCTTTGCCAAGGAGGAGAAGGGACACGCCAGGGTAAAATACACAGGCAGCGGCATCCGCCCCCATGTTTGGACGAAAATCCCGTTTGCCCGTCCGAAAATGCTTTTCGACATGGGCGCTATCGGCGGTTGGTACGGTCTCCCGCAGGACTTGCTAGACCTGTGGTCTAAAAATGATCCCAAAATCAAGCAGCAACTGGATGCCATGACGGTAAACATGGACACAACCGTCATGACCTACGCGGGGCTTTTCGGCGCCTCCTACGATACGGTTATCAACGGAGAACTTTGCTTTCCTGAAATTGAAGTGGGCGACATTATCCTCAAGAACGTGTGGGTGAAAACTGCCACACACAACAGGGCCATTGGCTCGTCCATTCTGGAACATATTTCACTGATTATCGACGCGCCGAAGAAAAGTTTCTACTTTCTCCCAAACGATGGGAATCCAGAAATCATGGTGAATAACAAGCCCGGCGGTTTAGATTTTGTACCTGTCGGAGAGGACGACCCTCTCGGTGCGATGAAAGCACTCGTGCGCAAGGGCACTAAAGCGTACGAAAAAGGGATCCGCACCGGCGACTACCTGGTCAGCATCAACGGCACGCCCATCACCTGCCAATGCGATTACATGTTGCTGACGCGCCAAGAGAGCGCGAAACGCTATGTATTCCGCACTCCAGAGGGCAAAATCAAAGAGATTGAGTGGTAATAGTCCTACCCGCCCAGCGTATTTAAAAAAATTCTATTTTTGCCGCCGCAAAGTGGTGAAGGATTTTATTGTCTAAAATCCTGAGAGGGAAACAGGTGTGAATCCTGTACAGTACCCGCTGCTGTAAGTTTCATCAAAGGGAAACTGCAAAAAGGCCACTGTCGAAAGACGGGAAGGCGCAGTTTCTGAAACGAGTCAGAAGACCTGCCACTGTTGTGTTGTTATCGCTTCGGGAGGTAGGCGGATACATACAAGAGTACTTTTTTCCGTGCTCATTGTTCCTATTTTGTCCGAAGCATTTTGTTGAACCTAAATGCCGCGGATTATGCATTTACGGTATTTTCTCAAAAAACAGCAGGCCTCTGCCGAATCGTTCTATTCGGTCCGCCTCGTTATGCGCATTTCCCTTTTTTTATTTTCAATAATTAATCAATTAAAAATCAATGCTATGAGAAAAATTCTGATGCTTTTCGGTTTATTCTGTGCAATAAACCTGTTAAGTGCCCAGCAACCGGTGACGATTCACCAGAATGGGCATGGAAGTTCAGTGAGAGGGGTACGGAACATCCCCAGTTTCCCTCCCAGCAACATCCAGTTTTGGGTGGGCACCGGCAGTAATTCCGCCGTGGTCATCATCGGTTGGGACGACAACCCCACCGGCGACTTCGCCCTGGCCTGGGGTGTGCGCTGGAACGGCAGCACAACCGCTCTGGGCTTGGTGGATTCGATTGCCACATACGACAGCCGCGTCACCTATTCGTTCAGTGGAAGTCTGATGCAAGACATCTTATACACTGGCGACGACTTCACCGGGGCTTCATCCTATGGATGGTGCTATACGACTTGGGCCCCAAATGCCTACAACAACCAACCTGTTGCCGATGGCGACCTGATGGAAATCAGTGGCAGCTGCATGTTCACCCTCACCTCGGCCACAGCCGCCACCAATCCCAACATCGTACTTTCTTGTGCGAAAGCGCAAAGTGTCGGTGTTGCCGACCTTACCGCAACTACGGCCACGATAAACATTATTGACACCACTAATGTTAACAACTACACCGTAAAACTCTATGAAGGTGATTCGCTGATCGACAGCGTCGTCATTTACACACAGACATACTCCTACTCTACCCTCACCGCCAACACTGGCTACCGTGTCGATGTTATCTCAAACTGTCCTGACAATACGCAAACCGCAGCACGCAGCGTCAGTTTCCGCACTCCGTGCGTCACCATTGCCCACAACGACCTTCCTTGGACTGAGGATTTCCAATCGGGTACTGGCTCAACATATTCCACGTCAGCGGCATTCTTCAGCAACCATGTTTTCTGCTGGGACTTAATCAATCCTTACAGCAGTTCAGACCCCTATATCAACAATTCCTCTTCCGTTAATGTCAGCGGCGGCCAATGCCTCTATGTGAGCAGCCGTCCCTCCTCCCCCACTATTTTGGTTTTACCTCCGTTTGAGGACAGCCCCGACTTGTTGCAACTCAGTTTCGATGTGTTATCCACCTATCGTCACGGTTTTGAGGCCGGCATCATCTCCGATATCACGGACGCTTCCACTTTCACCCCCATCGCCACCTGTCTTCCCGATGGCAATGGCTGGACGCATTATGACGTGACCTTTGCCGGTGTTACCAGTGGCCGCATCGCTCTCCGTTCAAACGACAACGGACCCGCCTATCTTGACAATGTGACTGTTGAAGAATTGCCTTCGTGCGTAAGACCTTCACAGGTGATTGTATCCAACATCGACTCCTCTTCGGCTGACATTACCATCACCGACCCGAACAGCACCAATCATTATATGGTTTATATCACTGAAAATGATAGTGTTGAGATATACAATGACACCTATACCCTTTACAACTTATTGCCCAACACAAGATATGTAGTGCGCGTGCGCACCATCTGTTCCAACGATACC
The DNA here is from genome assembly GCA_905233745.1 of uncultured Bacteroidales bacterium. GTDB lineage: Bacteria > Bacteroidota > Bacteroidia > Bacteroidales > WCHB1-69 > F23-D06. The sequence goes on along the minus strand of CAJODA010000090.1, from coordinate 4,303 downwards.
ACAAATGCCACCGAAGCCGCTTTCCGTACCGGTTGCGGTCAGATTGCCATTCCTTACCATGAGGATTTCAGCCAGTTTGTGGATGTAGCCAACGGTTACGGATACGCTGTGTCCGACAGCACTTTGCCTTGCTGGAATTTCTTGCACTCCCGTGTACTTGACCGTCTGGAGCTCTTCGCACCGTCAAGCAGTTCTTCCTACGGCTATGGTTCGGATGGCTATACCGTACGTATCTATGCCAACAATTCTGACTCTCGCAACTACTTGGTGCTTCCGGAGTTGAACCAAGCCACCAACACTCTTGAAATGAGTTTCATGACCCGGCCGTCAGAAACCGGCTCCCTCGGCGGCATTCTGGAGGTGGGTTACATGACCGATGCCACCGACACGGCCACTTTCGTCACCGTGGCCAGTTATGGTTGTGCCCAGTTCGCCAATGGCTACGACCTGCGCGCCGTCACTTTTGCCAACGCGCCATCCAACGCACGCATCGCCCTGCGCGTTCTCCCCACCGGCGGTTCGGCCAAATCCTGGTATATCGATGATCTCGACGTACATGACATGCCTGCCTGCGCCCGCGCCAACGGCATCAGCGTGGACAACATCGGCACGGACGGCTTCACCCTCCATGTGGACGACCCCACATTAGTGAATAACTACCGCTACTACCTCACTTCCGAGGCAGGTGTTGACAGCGTCGATTTCTACGATACGGTGCATGTGGTTACCGGTTTGGCCTCTTCAACCGACTTCGAGCTCAGCGTGCTCTCCATCTGCAGCGACGGTTCTCTCACCTTGCCCCACACCATTTCCGTCAGCACACTCTGTGCGCCCGTGACTTCAATACCATTCGTGGAGAATTTCGAGGGTTGGACTGCCAGCCAGTCGCAAGGCATGAACCGCTGCTGGAACCGTCTGTACTGCAACACATCCGGCAATCTGGTCACAAACAACTATCCCTATTGTGCCTCTGGTAGCGCCAACGCCTATAACGGTTTCAAATCGCTCAAAATGTACTCCAAAGGCACATCCAGTGCCATCAAGGAATACTCTGTGGCCTACCTGCCCGAGTTTGCAGCAAACATGAACACATTAAAAGTCCGTTTCTTCTACAAATATGGCGGTAGCACTACCAACATGAACAAGGTGCGCATTGCTGTCGGTGTTAGCGAGAACGTTGCCGACACCACCACCTTCACCCGCTTGGCCACCTTGACTCCTTCCGTTATCGGCTGGAACGAATTCGAGGTGGAATTGAGCAGTTACACAGGCGCTGGCAGCCGCATCACTATCATGCAGACCAGCACCGGCACCACCGCCATTACAAGTTATATTGACAGCTTGGTGGTAGATACTATCAGCAGTTGCAACCGTCCCGCTACTTTCGAAGTAGCCAATATTTCGGCCAACAGTGCAGACCTCTCATGGACTGATCCCAGCAATGCGGGCGCTTATATCTTGCGTTGGAGCGACGGCACCACCACTGACAGTGTAACGATATACAACGATTCTTCTTACGTTCTTAACGGTTTGACACCCAGCACCGCGTACACCGTTGACATCCGCAGCATCTGCTGGGGCGAGCCCACTAATGCACGCTCGCTGAGTTTCACCACCTCATGTGCCCCGATGCCACTGCCGTGGAGCATGAACTTCGATGCCATCACCGCCATGTCGCAACTCTCCCCCTGTTGGAACATGTACACTGGCCTTTTCATCGACTCTACTGGCACTGCTACGCTGAGCAACAGCACCACCGCATGGTCACGCACCACAACCGCCCTCAACGGGTCTGTGCATGTCAAACTGAACATCTTTGGCACCTCTGTCAAGCACTGGCTCGTCACGCCGGAAATCAACCTCACCCAAGATGCCGAACTGACTTTTGACTACGCCTTGACCAAATACAGCAATGCTAATGCAGCAGATGTGTCCAGTGGCATTGACGACGACCGTTTCATCGTACTCGCCACCATTGATGGCGGTAACACCTGGACTCCCGTTGCACAATGGGGCAGTGACACGGTAAATCGTGACGATTACTACTTCGCAGGTATTTCCAACGAAGTCAACAGCGCCAGAGTTTCGCTGTCCGCTTTCACAGGCAATGTGGTTCGTCTCGCCTTCTACGGTGAAAGCACTGTGAGCGGCAACGCCGACAACGACCTTCACATTGACAATATCGTTGTGGCACCCGACACGAACGTTACTCCTGTTGACACAAATGATGCTACTATATCTGCTAACGACATCATCTACTGGGTGGGCAGCGGTAATGAAAGTGCCATTTTTGTACTCAATATCAATAATACTTCTGTGGCTTGGGGTTATCATTTCGATGCCAACAACGAGCCCACGGTTGAGGACATGATTGCCGACATTGATGCCGCCGATCCACGCTTGGCATACACCATTAGTTGGGAAACATCCGAATACACATTCTATTATGTCAACTATCCGCTCAAACTGATGGCAGACGAATTCCGTTTCAAAGTAAACGGTGTTTTGGCTTCCGCCCTTGAGGATTTCGAAGATTATGATCTGGCTAACAACATGATTGTGGTGGTCAGCACATCGACAAGCGACATTTGGGACACCCCCATCGTTCCTGTCACTGTGGCCACCATGCCTATGGATGCCACTATTTCCGCCGAGGACATCCTCTACTGGGTGGGAGAAGGCAGTAACGAAGCCGTCATCGCCATCAACTGGGGCATGCCCGACACTGCACTCGCTTGGGGTTTGCGTTTCAATGACAGCTTGACCGTTTCAACTGCTTTGCAGGCCCTCGTCGCTGCTGAAAGCCGTCTCTCGACCAATACCGCCATGTCAACCTTCGACTATACGGACGGGAATGTCAGCCTCACCTTCCAGAACGCCACTGGAAACTACATGCAATTCATCCTCAATGGCAATTCACAAGCTGGTCTGTCCAGTGCAGTAACCGACGGCGCTTTCCTCAAGGTTGGTGAGTCTGCCTACGGCATCGGTTATGACTCCACCGCTTTTTATGGTAGCTGGTATCCGACGGGTGTGGTCTGGCCGACACCGATACATCCTGTTATGGCGCCCGACACCACGCCTATCCCTGAAGAGGCCACCATCGCTTTCAGCGAGATTCTCTTCTGGGTAGGTGAAGGCACGAACGAGGCCGTCATGGCCGTCAACTGGGCCGACACCGCTCTGGCATGGGGTTACCGTTGGAATGGCACTGCCACCGTGGCCGACATGATGGATGCCATTGCCGCCGCAGACCCGCGCTTCAGTTACATAGGCAGCAGTCTCATCGACGACATCAACTACATTGACACCGCCGCCGGCATGACCACACCGCTGGGCATCACCCCGGGCAACTGGTGGGAAAGCTACAACAACGGATACATGGACATGGGCACGGCACAGACGCTCAACAACGGCGATTTCGAGAAATGGGCCGACCCCGCTGCCGGCGTGGTTGTGGACAGCACTTACGATGAGACCTACGGATGGTGGTACACCCGCGTCTATCCGATGACCATCACACCTGTCACCGTACCCGACACCACTCATGACGGCATCAACAATCATGAGATGACACATATCATCGCCTATCCGAATCCTTGTACGAACACCCTGTACATCATCAATGAGAATCCCAACCGTGTGGAGCTCTACAACATTGACGGCAAACTCCTTGAGGTGGTGGAGAATGGCGACATGCAGGTAACGTTGAACATGCAACCCTATCCTACAGGTCTTTATTTGCTGAAAGTCGGCAACGGCGTGAAGAAGATTCTCAAGAAATAACCCTTTGGTTACTAATAAGAAGAAGTCGGTTTTGGATGTGTAACCGGCTTGAAAGGAAACGGTCTCGCGATTGCGGGACCGTTTTTATATATCATCATTGATGAAAAATTCTGCTGAAAATAACCAATTATTGTGATTGTCGATTATTGGGGAAAAGGGATTTTTGTCGCCGTAAATATCAAGTAGAAAAATTAACGAAAACGACTACACTATGGATTTGAAAATTGGTGACATTCAAGAAACTGCATTGATAACGTTGGCCATTCGTGCCAGCGAGACTGATCGCCCCAATGCCAGAATAAAAGACTTCAAGGCAAAGGAAATCATTGACGCATTAGGTGTCGATGTGAGCAAATACGACCCTTTTATGTCGCATGAAGGAGTAGTGGCACGAACCATCATGTACAAGAACGAGTTGGAAAATCTTATCAAACTATATCCCGATGCTTTATGTATCAATTTGGGTTGTGGATTTGATGATAAGTTTGTGCAGGTTGACAACGGAAAAATCACTTGG
>CAJODA010000089.1:6410-12330 GCA_905233745.1 uncultured Bacteroidales bacterium | reverse complement strand
ATAATATAAGTGGTACGGAGCGTGCCTTCCGTCACCTTGCCGTACATTTTCTTCTCGCCCCAGGCTTCGTAGGCCTTGAGGATGGTGAGGTCGGTGTCGACGATGAGGTGGAAAGGCAGTTGGTATTTGGCGATAAATTTCTGGTGCGAGGCGGCGGAGTCGCGGCTCACACCCAGCACCTCGTAACCCATGGCGAGGAAGCGCTGGTAATTGTCGCGCAGGTCGCAGGCCTCGGCGGTACAGCCGGGTGTGCTGTCCTTGGGATAAAAATAGAGCACTAACTTCTTTCCTTCAAAGTCTTTCAGTGAAACGGTGTTCCCGTTCTCGTCAACGCCCTCGAAACAGGGGGCTTTCGTTCCGATTAGCAACATAGTATTGGTGTTTTTTTGAAGAGGCAAAGGTACGATTTTATTTCGGATATCAGAACTGCCTTCCCGCCCAAAGCATCAGCAGAAAATCCACTACATAAAAAGCCTCCACAATAATAAAGACTGTGTTAGATTATTTTGTAGTTTTGCTCCCATCAAACAAAAGGTTATGACGGCTTACGATTTTTGGAATATTCTCTGCTCCCTTCCGAAGACTTTGCGCTTCAATCTACGGTATTTTCCGCTCAAGACGGCCATGAAGTTGCCCGTTTTTGTGTCGCGCCGTACTTATCTTCGTGAAATGAACGGTAAAATCACGTTGCCTGAAAAGGTGGAGACGGCGATGGTCAGGATCGGCTTCGGCGATGTGGGACACTACGACCGCAAGCGTTCCCGTAGCATCTGGCAGGTGAGCGGCACCGTGAACTTTAATGGCAGAACCTGTATAGGACATGGCTCCAAGCTTTCTGTTCGGGGCGAGCTGACTTTTGGATCGGACTTCGACATTACGGCAGAAAGCACAATCGTTTGTGCTGACAAGATCACTTTTGGCAACGATTGTCTGTTGAGTTGGGATATTCTTGTGACAGACACCGATGAGCACCCTTTATATAATAGTGATGGCGAGCGCCTTAATTCCAACAAACCTGTTGTGGTTGGCAATCACGTTTGGATTGGTTGCAAGTGTGTGCTGCTGAAAGGCGCGGCAGTCCCGGACAACACTGTTGTGGCGGCGGGCACTTTGCTCAAAAGTGTCTTTGAAGGCGCGAATATGGTGATCGGTGGCAACCCGCCGACCGTGCTCAAAAGCGAAGTACATTGGGAACGGTGAGGCTTCCCCGGCGATAACAAAAAATTCCTATCTTCGCACGTCGTTTCGGATGGCAGGATGTTTCACCCTGCTATTTTTATACCATATTGAATATAACATTTTTAGACTATGGCATGGATTAAAACTAACAATCTGAAAGGTGATATTTTTGGCGGTATTACCGCCGGAATTGTGGCACTGCCGCTGGCTTTGGCTTTTGGCATACAGGCTTTCGGAGGTATAGACGACCCCTCCGCAAGTTCTATGGGTGCGCTGGCTGGCCTTATTGGCGCCACTTTCCTGGGCTTCTTCGCCTCGCTTTTCGGAGGCACACACTCGCAAATCAGCGGTCCTACCGGCCCCATGACCGTTATCACCGCTTCTCTGCTCAGCGGAATCTGGGCCGCCCAGCACTCCATGGGAGCAGTGCTTATCAGCATGTCCCTCGCGGGACTATTCTGCGGTATCTTCCAGATTGTTTTCGGTATTTTGAAGATTGGAAAATACGTGCGCTATATCCCTTATCCTGTTCTCTCCGGTTTTATGAGCGGTATAGGTGTCATTATCATCATCCAACAATTGTATCCTTTGATTGGTTGCAAATCACCCGTTTTGGTGTTTGACATGATTAAAGAACTGCCCCAACGTTTGGCAGGCGGCCTCTCTTTCACCGCCCTTCTTCTTGGCTTGGGCACCATCGCTATTATCTATCTGTTCCCATTGATTACTAAGAAGATACCTTCAACACTGGTCGCATTGCTGGTGATGACCGTCATATCCCTGTTCCTGAATATGGATGAGAAATTGCTCATTGGACAGATTCCATCCGGATTTCCAATGCCGATATTTGCCAAAGAGGGCCTTGACCTGACCGGTCTTGACTGGGGTGCTATCCTGAAAGCCTCTATCATCCCGGGTCTTACCCTGGCTGGTTTGGGTAGCATCGACACGCTGCTCACTTCCGTGGTGGCCGACAATATCACCAAGACACAACACAACAGCAATCGTGAACTCATCGGACAGGGCATCGGCAACATGATCAGCGGTCTGTTCTGTGGCATCAGCGGCGCCGGTGCCACCATGCGCACAGTCGTAAACGTCAAGAGCGGCGGCCGCACCCAAATCAGCGGCATGGTCCACTCTTTACTGTTGCTCGCCGTATTGCTGGGTCTGGGCAGTCTGGTGCGTTACGTACCCCTCTCTGTTTTGGCCGGCATCCTGATTACGGTCGGTTGGGGTATTATTGACTTTAAGGGATTCAAAGATCTGCTCAAGATTCCGCGGGCCGATGCCGTGGTGCTCATTATCGTGTTCCTGCTTACGGTCTTTGTCGATCTGCTCACTGCCGTGGGTATCGGTATGGTGATTGCTTGCGTGCTCTTCATGAAACGCGCCAGCGACTTGGTGGAGGGTGGCTACAGTTCCTCAGAGATGACCAACTTCGACAAGGAGAGTCCTTGGCAGGATGAAGGCGGCATGCCCGACAAGGTGCAGCATAAAATCTACATCCAACGACTCAACGGACCTATCTTCTTCGGCACCATCACCAAATTCCAACATGTGATGAACGACGTGCCGGAAGATGCCAAGATTGTCATCATCCGTATGCGTCTGGTCAGCTTTATGGACCAGTCGGGTCTCTACGCCATGGAAACCGCAATCAAAGAATTGCAGGAACGCGGGGTGTTAGTGCTTATGACTATTATCCAACCGCAGCCGATGTATATGCTCAAAACGATGAATGTCATTCCGGCGCTCGTCCCCGAGGAACATACGTTCCCCACATTTGAAGATTGTACCGCTTATCTGCGAAAAGAGATCGAATAACTGTAGAATTTAGGTTTTTTATTACATTTGCGCTCACAATTATTATCGATATGAAAAGAAAAGTAAACCTTTTGTGCATCGCACTGATGATGCTCGTTTTTGGCGCCCGCGCCGATGAAGGCATGTGGCTCCCGTATTCCATCAATGGTCAAAATCTGGCCGATATGCAGCGACTAGGTTGTAAGCTGACGGCAGAGCAGATCTTCAGTTTTAACAAACCCAGCCTCAAGGATGCCATCGTGCAATTCGGTGGCGGTTGTACCGGCGAGCTGATTTCCCCTGAAGGCCTGCTCCTCACCAACCACCACTGCGGTCTCTCCTACGTGCAGACCCATGCCTCCGTGGAACACGACTACCTGCAAGACGGCTTCTGGGCCCGCAGCAAAGACCAGGAACTGCCCAACGAGGGTCTTACAGTATCCTTTTTGAATTATATTGAGGATGTTACTGAAGCTGTGTTGAAGGGAATCCCCGAAGATTTGTCGGAGGAGGAACGTGACAAAATGATTTCCGAAAACGGCGAGAGACTCATCAAAGAACGCAAAGGTAACCGGAATGTGAAAGTGGAAATCGTCCCCTTCTATCACGGGAACCAATACATCCTGTTCGTTTATGATGTGTACAGAGATGTCCGCCTGGTGGCCTGTCCGCCTTGGGGCATCGGCAAATTCGGCGCTGATACCGACAACTGGACCTGGCCTCGCCACAAGGGCGACTTCTGCATCTTCCGCGTCTATACGGCTCCTGACGGGTCGCCTGCCTCTTACAGCGAGAATAATGTTCCTATGAAATCAAAGCATTACCTGCCTATCTCCTTGAGAGGAGTGCAACCTGGCGACTATACCATGATTCTGGGTTACCCGGGTTCTACGGATCGCTATTCTTCCTCCGGAGCGGTGAAAAATGTCATAGAGCTGGAGGGCCCTGCTATCGTTGCCTGCCGTACCACCAAGCTCAACCAGTATCGCAAACACATGGATGCCGATCCTGCCGTGTTCATCCAATATGCCTCCAAGCAGGCCAGCGTCAGCAACTACTGGAAATACTATATCGGACAGGTGAAACAGTTGCAGCGTAATAAGGTTGTAGATAAACGACTGGAGCAGGAACAGGCCTTTAAAGAATGGATGGCTGAAGATAAGGGTAGAAGACTCAAATATAACGGCATTTTTGAGGAGTTTGACAAGTATTGGGATCACCAAAACAAATATACCAAAGCTTTGATCTATCACCGTGAGGCCGGCTGGCGAGGCGGTGAAGCTGTGGCTTTTGCCTCCCGTTTCATTCGACTCAACAGAACCATCGAACAAAAGGGAGTCTCCAAAGACAAAGTTGTAGCCATGGCCCAGGTTATGAAGGCTTCTGTGAAGGATTTCTTCAAAGATTACGACAAAGCCCTGGATTGCGACGTGACAATAGCCCTGTTGAACCTCTTCTATGAGGATGTGAACGCTGACCAACTGCCCGCCAACCTTAAGAAAGTGGGCGACAAAGCGCACGGAGACTTCACGGCATACGTGAACAATGCTTTTGCCAAATCCGTTTTCGTGGATCAAGACAAGCTGAATGCGTGGATAGACAATCCGAAATCGCTGAGCAAAGACCCTATCTATGCACTGATGCAGGATATTGTAGACTCTTATCTGGATTTAAGCGACCAGGCACAAGCGGTGAATAATTCCCGGGCCGAGCGTCTCTATATGCAGGGTTTGATGGAGATGCAGAAGGACCGCAACTTCTATCCTGATGCCAACTTCACCATGCGTCTTACTTACGGTAGCGTTCAGGACTGCAAACCGGCCAACGCGGTCACCTACGACTACATCACTACTTTGGACGGTGTGATGGAGAAGTACAAACCTGGTGATTGGGAGTTTGATGTACCGAAAGATTTGATCAGATTGTGGGAGAACCATGATTATGGTCGCTACGCCGACAAAAATGGAGATTTGGTGGTTAACTTTATCACCACCAATGACATTACGGGCGGAAACTCCGGCAGTCCGGTTATCGATGCCAACGGTAATCTCATCGGATTGGCCTTTGACGGCAACTGGGAAGCCATGAGCGGAGACATCTCCTTTGAACAGAAAGTGCAGCGCACCATCTGCATGGATGCACGCTACCTGATCTTCATCATCGATAAGATGGCCAACGCCCAGAACCTGATGAAGGAGCTGAAGATTGTAGAATAAACGTTTTATTATTCTCCGAATACCCGCTTGAAAATAGCGGGTATTTCTTTCATATAATAATCTAAGGTAAAGCACTGGGCCAGTTCCTCCCGCGTGAAGTGCTGGCGGATGGTCTCGTTCTGGAGCAGCAGTTCTTGATAGTCGAGGCCGTCGAACCAGGCCTTCATGGCGATAGGTTGCACGAGGTCGTATGCCTTTTCGCGGGCGAAGCCCTTGTTGATGAGGGTGGTCATGACGCGCTGCGCGAAGATGACCTTGTTGGTTATGTAGATGTGTTTCAGCATGTTCTCCGGGAAGACGACGAGGTTTTCCAATATTTTGCCGAAGCGGTTGAGCATGTAGTCAAGCAAAATGGTGGCGTCGGGGAGCATGATGCGTTCGGCGGAGGAGTGGGAGATGTCGCGTTCGTGCCACAGGGGAATGTCTTCGTAGGAGCTCACCATGTAGCCCCGGAGGATGCGCGCGCACCCGCACATGTTCTCGCTGCCGATGGGATTGCGCTTGTGCGGCATGGCGGAGGAGCCCTTCTGTCCTTTGCCGAAGGCCTCTTCCGCTTCGCGCAGTTCGGTGCGCTGCCAGTGGCGAACCTCCACCGCCATCTGTTCCATGGTGGAACCGATGAGAGCCAGGGTGGCCATATAATGTGCGTGCCTGTCGCGTTGCAGTACCTGCGTGGAGATGTTGGCGGAGTGGATGCCCAATTGATCACACACGTAGTC
>CAJODA010000089.1:0-6400 GCA_905233745.1 uncultured Bacteroidales bacterium | reverse complement strand
CCGCTGATTTTGCCGCACTCCACATCGGCGGCGGCGGCCTCGAAGCGGACCATGTTGCGCTTCATCTCCTCGTACCATAAGGCCCATTTCAGACCCAAGGAGGTGATGTCGGCGTGAACGCCGTGCGTGCGCCCGATGCAGGGCGTGTCCTTGAATTCGTAAGCGCGTTTTTTCAAGATGTCCATGAAATGTTGAAGGTCGGCACGTAGAATGGTGTTGGCCTGCTTGAGCAGGTAACCGTTGGCGGTATCCACCACGTCGGTGGAGGTGAGCCCATAGTGCACCCATTTTTTTTCATCGCCTAACGACTCGCTCACGGCACGGGTGAAGGCCACGATGTCGTGGCGCGTCTCCTGTTCAATCTCGTAAATGCGCTCCACCTTGAAAGTGGCTTTGTCTCTGAGTTTCTGCACATCCTCGGCAGGCACCACACCGAGCTTGCTCCAAGCGGCGGCGGCTTCGATTTCCACTTTCAAGTATGCGTTGAATTTATTTTCCTCTGTCCATACGGCACTCATCTCAGGCCGCGAATATCGTGGTATCATAATGAAACGTTTTCTTTACGGCCGCAAAAATACAAATAAAAAAAAATTTGTAAGTCAAGAAAATTATAAATTTTTTTTTTATATTTGCCGCCTCATTTTGTAAAAATATACTCTGTTATTTGTAATTTGTTTCTTAGACAACTCTCTTATAAACACACCTAATAAACCAACTAAATTTTTAATTTATGAAAAAAGTTCTTCTCTTTTTGATGCTGTTTGTAGCTATGCTGCCAGCAGCGCTCATGGCGCAGACATTTCCTATTGTCTGTGACTTTGAGACACAGGATTTTAGCCAGTTCGGTACCTACACGAACGATGCTACGTATCCTTGGACTGTCACTTCTGCACAAGCGCATGGTGGCAGTTATAGTATGAAAAGCGGTAACGCGGGCGTTAACAGCAGCACCTCCGAGTTTTCGGTTACGGTAAACTTCACGGGAGCCGGCTCCGTAAGCTTTTATTGTATGGCTTCCTGCGAGAGTGCAACATCCTATTGGGATTACGGCAACTTCTACATTGATGGTGTACTTCAAGATGATTTTCTGCACACTACTACATGGCAGTATAGAAGCTATGATGTGCCCGCAGGGCAGCACACTTTCAAATGGTCTTACGAAAAAGACAGCTCTGTAGGCAGCAATGACGACTGTTTTTATGTGGACGATGTAGTCTTTGAATTGATTTCTTGTCCGAACACTTCTCTCCCCACGGCATCCAATATTACCGATCAGTCAGCTGAATTGTTATGGCATCCGAATGGAACCGAAACCAACTGGGATATCTATATGACGACTTCATCAACAGATGTTCCGGACGAAAACACAACACCTACCCTTACGGTTACAGACACTTTCTATAATGCAACCGGTCTGAATGGACAAACTACCTATTATTTCTATGTACGAGCCAATTGCGGCGGTCTTGATGTGAGCAACTGGAAGGGTGTTTCCTTCATGACGAGTCAGGTTGCCGCCCAGCTTCCTTTCACTTGTGATTTTGAGGATGCAACCCAAAACAGCGAATGGGCATTGATTAATGGAACACAAACCAATAAATGGATTATTGGTTCCGCAGTAAACAACACCGATAATGGAAGTAATGCATTGTATATCTCCAACGACAATGGCACTACGAATGCTTATACCCACACCACCTCCTATGTTTACGCTTACCGTGACATAGATTTTACACAAGGTGCTGCCGCCTATCAGATTGATTTCGACTGGCGCAACCAAGGTGAAAGTGCCAGTTATGATTATTTGAAGGTTTATTTGGGAGACCCGGCAATGGTAACCGCCGGTTCCTCCATGCCAACCGCAGCACATGCACAACTTCTGGGCACTTACTACGGTCAGAATACATGGCAACATGCTACTATTAATCTGCCTTCTACAGCAGGTGGTAACCATCGTCTCTATTTCATGTGGTATAACGATACTTCCGGAGGCTCTAATCCGCCCGCAGCTGTGGATAACCTTTCCATTACCGCTTTGACTTGCGGCTTCCCGACCTCTTTTGCAATTGATACCATCACATCTATCAACGCTACTTTCCACTGGCATCCTGCAACTGACAACGATAACGCTTGGGAAGTGGCAGTGGCTCCTTACGGAACCTCTGTTGACAGTGTCACCTTCGTTTCTGTTAATGACACAACTTATGACGCTCAGGGTTTGAACAGCAACACCCGCTATGTGGTCTATGTACGTACCGATTGCGGTATGGGAGATGTAAGTTCTGCTATCAGCGTGGTGTTCCGCACCGCATGTCCCGCAACCAACGATGTGCCCATTGTTGAGGACTTTGATTCATACGGCAGTAGTGTCATTCCTTTCTGCTGGACTAAAATTTCCTCTTATAGCACATATCCTTACATCAGTTCCACTGCTGCACATACAGGAGTATATGGTATGTATTTCTATAACACTACGTACAACAGCGGTACCTATTCCTATCTTGCAGCACCCGCCATTGATCCTTCCGTGGATTTGACCGGCCTGACTGTGAGATTTGATATGAGAAAAACCAATGACAATGTGATGGCAACACTCGGTTTAATGAGTGATCCGACAGACACTTCTACATTCACAGCCCTCTATCCTATAAGTCTGACCACCTCATGGGATGAGTATGAGTTCCCGTTGAACAATGTTACGGCTACCAGCCGCCACATAGCCATCAAAACAGAACTCGCCCCCAATGCTTCCGGAACGAACGGTTATATTTACATGGATAATTTTAATGTGAATTATACTCCGAATTGTATGCGTGTGATTGTCGTTTCCGTTGACCCTGCTTCCATTCTTTCTGATGGTGCCACCATTACCTGGGTGCCCGCACCTGGCGGATCCTCATGGGATGTGCAGGTTGTACCTGCTGGCACCAGTCCTTCCGACGACAACTGGATTACCGTAAATGACACCACTTATGATGCCCAAGGTTTGAACGCAAATACCGAATACACCGTCTATGTACGTACTAACTGTGGATCAGAAGTGAGCGAACCCCGCAGCACCAATTTCAGAACCGCTTGCGGCACTCAAACGATTCCGTACTTTGATAATTTCGAAAGCTATACTTCCTCCTCCAGCTCATTCCCTGCTTGCTGGACTTCCATCGCTGGTTCTTCTTACGTATATAGCGGGAGCGACTCATACGGTGGATCTGGTAAATCACTCAAAATTTACGGACCGGGCACTGTGGCCACTCCTCTCATTGCCTATAATGTGAACGAACTGCAGATTTCCTTCCAGTTGAACCGCGAAGGTAGCTCTTCTGGACCCATGGTACTTGGTTTCACAACCGACCTTAACAACCTCTCCAACATGATCACGATTGCCACTATTGATCCAACAGAAACCCATACGATGAAAAAGTATGAGTACAACTTGAACAATATCGGCAGCACAGATCAAGGTTATTTCGTATTCCAACAGCAAGCTACTTTATCGAACTGGTATTATTGGCTCGATAATATCCGCATTCAGGAAATTCCGGATTGTGTATATCCTGTAGTCAATATTGCAAGTGCAGGTTCAGATGTCATTACTTTGAACTGGAACAATGATATGAATGCCACTTCATGGAATGTGGTCTATAGCACAAGTCCGATTAACCCGGATACTGTAACGACCAATGTTTTGAATGTTACCGATACTTTTGTTACGATTGACAACCTGACTCCTGGTCAAATTTACTATTTCTATGTTCAGACGGATTGTGGTTCAGGAACAAGTTATTTCAGCGAACCCGTTTCCGCCGCTCCTGGTGTGTATAAGATTAGCGATTTTGCCTCTTTGACCACATGTGAAGGTATCTTATGTGATGATGGTGGTCTTAACGGTGACTACGGTGCAAACCGTAACGATCAAATAGTGCTCTATCCCGCCACACCTGGTGCCGGTATCCAAGTTTCCGGAACAGTGTCAACGGAAAGCGGTTATGACTACCTGTACATTTATGAGGGTGTAGGAACTTCCGGAACATTGTTGTTCGAAGGTGAAGGTACGATGACGGTACCTCCAGTGATGTCCGCTACTGCATTGACGATTGTCTTCACATCAGATAACATTGTTTTCTACGATGGTTTTGCTCTTAACATCGAATGTGTGGATTGTGTAACGCCTGCTCCTCATGTGGCTCAACTTGGTTTGGACAATGCCCAAATCACCTGGAATGACCAGGGTGGTTCTCCGCTTGGTTGGGAAGTTGCCTTCGGCCCTGCCGGTTTCAACATCAATACGGTACAGCCTGAATACGTTACCACTAATGTTTATGATGCACTCAACCTTACAAACAACACCTCGTACGATGTGTATGTGCGTGCACTCTGCAACAACGGAGACACCTCTTCTTGGTCCGGCGTGCTGCAATTCACCACGCTGAATGCCCTGCCTGCCGCTATTCCTTATTTCTGCGATTTCGAGGATACGACGCAAAGCAATGAGTGGACGTTGTTGAACGGTTCCTGCTCCAACCAATGGGTTATTGACACGGCTGTAAATAATACTGCAAACGGTGCTTATAGCTTGTATATCTCTGAAGATAACGGTGTGTCAAACAATTATGATAATAGCTCGAGTTCTCTTGTTTGGGCTTATCGTGATTTCAATTTCACTGGCTATGGTGAATATATTCTCTCATTCGACTGGCTCGGTTATGGTGAGTCTGGCTACGACTATATCAGAGTGTTGATTGGCTCGCCTGCAACTCCGACTGTTGGCAGTGAATCTTATGTGGCTCCTGTGAATGCAACCGACCTCTTCGGTTCGATGAATCTCTCATCCTCATGGGGTCATAAAGAGATTTCTTTGAATGGTACAGAATTTTCCGGTACAAAACGTGTTTATTTCGGTTGGAGAAATGATTATTCTGCAGGTACAAATCCTGCCGGTGCTATTGACAATGTCCGTATTGAAGGAACCAACTGTGTCAAGCCCACCAACCTGCATTTTGTTTCCTCAACGAACAATTCAGCCGATGTGGCTTGGACTCCGGGTTCTGAAACCGACCAGGCTTGGGATATCGTGTATAGCACGCAAGCCGGATTCAATCCCGATACGGTTACAGCAGTGACGGTCAATGATACTCTCGAGACCATCAGCAACTTGAATTCAGGTACGGTGTACTATGCATACGTGAGAACCAACTGCGGCAATAATGAATTATCTACTTGGTCAAACATGATTACTTTCCAAACGGAATGCGACATGTTCACTATTCCTTATTTTGAAAACTTCGACAATCAGGCCACCAGCTCAATGCCATTGTGCTGGAACAGCCTTGGTAACTATTCTACAGTACCGTACGTTTCCACTTCATACTCTTCTTCTTCACCGAACTCTCTCTATATGTATAGCAATGGAACCACCGCATACTCAATGGTTTCTATACCTGAGTTGGATCCCACTGTCAATACAAACACTTTGATGGTCTCCTTCAAGATGCGTGCAGGTTCCACGTCCAACCAGTTGATTGTGGGTGTGCTGACTGACAATGAGGATGTCTCCACATTTGTACCGGTTGACACGTTACAGGCCTCTGTCGCCTCTGTATGGGAAGACCAGATGGTATTCTTGAACAACTATACGGGTGCCGGTCACTACATCGCTTTCAAACTGTTGTCACCGAGTGGTTATAGTACTTATCTTGATGACATCAACGTTGACTATACTCCTTCCTGTCTGCCTGTGACTGGCATTTCCGCAGTGCCGGGTTCAACTTCTGTTGCACTTTCCTGGACAGAGAACGGCACGGCCACGTCTTGGGCTATTGAGTATGGCCCACAAGGATTCACGCAAGGTGCTGGCACACAAGTTACAGCCACAACCAACCCGTTCACCATCGACAACCTGACGGCTGGCACTGCATACGACTTCTATGTACGCGCCAACTGCGGTGCCGGTGACGAGAGCGACTGGGCCGGTCCTGTGGCCGCTATGCCTGGTTCTTTCAATATTCCGACTACCGGCGAGATTACTTTGTCCTTGTGCGGCGGTACCATCTATGATGACGGCGGTCTTAATGGCAACTATTCAAACTCCTGCAATGCTACGGTTGTCATCAACCCTGATCAAGCAGGTCTTTTCGTACAATTGAACGGAACATACGACATTGAGACGGGAACTTCCTCCAGATGGGATTACCTCCAAATCTTCGATGGCAGCGACAACACAGGAACAATCCTGTTTGACAGCCATAATGGAGATGCCCTGACCAATATCACGTCCACAACCGGTCCGTTGACACTCTATTTCCACTCTGATGCATCTGTCAATCACAGCGGCTTTGAGATTCAAGTCAGCTGCGTTGGCGACACAACCCCCGTGGAGCCGTGCAACGCACCTGCCAATGTG
>CAJODA010000088.1 GCA_905233745.1 uncultured Bacteroidales bacterium | reverse complement strand
TCTCGTTGACCTCGACCACTCCGACATCGACGGAAAACCCTCTTCCGCACAACTCGTTGTAAATGACATTTTCCATCAGATGGGTCTCTTCCAGCTGGCGGAAATTGATGCGGGCGTTGCGAAGCCCGGTGTCGGTGAAATAGTACTTCGAGGGAGTGGAGATGTATTTCTTCCCTTTGATGTCGTACCTGTCGGCGCGTTCAATGATGAAGGCGTCGGTGAGGTGGTTCAGATATTGCTTGATGGTCCTGTCCGAAAGCCTTTCTCCTCCCATGCTCACGAAGGCGTTTTCCAGTTTCTTTGGGTTTGTCAGCGAGCCTATGCCTGAAGAAATGATGTTCATCAGCTGTTCCATCTGGTTGGGATGCTGGATGTTGCGGCGTTCCATGATGTCGCGGACATAGACTTCCTCGAACAGACGAGTAAGATAACCGGCTTTTTCCTCGGCGGTCGGCAGCAGCGCGCAATAAGGCAGCCCCCCGTATGTGATGTATTGGAGCCATGCCGCATCGAAGTCGAGAGACGGACAGGTGGTCGCGAATTCGCTGAAGCTGAGGGGGCGCAGGTAGATTTCGTCCCCACGGCCGCGGAATTCCGTGATGATGTCGGTTGACAGGAACCGGGAGTTTGAGCCAGTCACATAGGTGTCGAGATTGCTGATGTGGAGGCATGAATTCAGCACATCCTCAAATTCGGTCATCAACTGCACCTCGTCGATAAGCAGATAATAGGGCTTGTCGTCTTTCACACGCTTCCTGATGTAAGCCAGGCAGTTGTCCGGGTCCCTCAATTCCTTGTTGACGCGGTCGTCCAATTGGATCTCGATGATGTGGGTCGGTTTTACACTGGCATCCAAAAGGTGTTGCTTGAAAAGCCGAAACAGCAAATAGGACTTTCCGGAGCGGCGTATTCCGGTTATGATCTTGACCCGCTGGTTTCCTTGGTGAGCGACCAGGCGGTTGAGGTATTTGTCGCGTTTTATTTCCATTGCCTATTTCGTATTTTTGCGATTATTGCATTTTTGCGAAGTGCAATGCAAAAATAGAAAACTTCTTCTAACCGACAAAACATCGTGAGTATCTTTTTCCAAATTTTCGTCTGCAGTATTGAAAAAACAACTATTTATGGTTGCAAGGCTTGGGTGTGTTTTCCGAAGCTATGATGGGATTACAAACATCTTTCTCGTGTCAAAAATCCGATGCTCTCCATGAGATACGTAACCCAACTGGTTGGAAACGCAATTTGTGTTGCCGATGATGCCGTCAATGTTACGATGGGAATGGCCGTAAATCCAGTATTCTCATTTCACTAAAACCTCTACCTAAAGGGTGAAAATTGAAATTCAAACAGAATGTGTCGTTATGTTCGTTGACTAATTGATTTGTTTTTATATTTTTGCGCTGTAAAAAAAGTTACAAAATTCGTGACCATACTCCCGAAATTTATATAAAAATCAGGAGTATGTCTGCTTGTATGGCCTGAGGTCACCGATTTTCAGATTGACCGTGCTGTCCGGAATGGCATGATTCCCCGTCATTATATGGTAGAGGATGCCACCAAACGTCTTTCCGGCTATGTAAAAGTCTATTTGGACGAAGAAATCAGGGAAGAAGGTGAAGTGAGGGAACTTGATGCCTTTGAACGCTTTATGGAGGTCGCCGCTATTTCCGACTGGGAAATGCTTAACTATTCTAACATTGCCGCCGACTGTGGCGTTTCTGCAAAAACGGTCAAATCGTATTTCCAAATCCTTTATGATACGCTTATCGGGTTCGAAATCCCTGCATTTAGGAAAGAAATCAAGCGAAAGGTCGTCCAAGCGCCTCGGTTCTACTATTTTGACGTCGGCCTTGCCAACTACCTGATGGGCCGTCATTCTTTGAAACGTGGAACCGATGATTATGGTCATGCCTTTGAACATTTTGTGATGCAGGAAATCATCGCATACAAAGGATATAACGGCAAACGGGACATTATTTCCTATTGGCACACCTACGATAGAAAAGAGGTGGACGCTATTATCGGCGATGCAAAAGTGGCTATTGAAATCAAGTCAACGGAACATGTTGAAACTAAGCATAAAAAAGGACTCAAAGAGGAGCATCCCGACTGTCGGTTGATTCTTGTCTCGTTGGATCCAATCACTCGTCAGTCGGGTGACACGGAACTTGTCTATGTTTTGGACTTCCTGAAGATGCTTTGGAATGGGGAGATATTTTGAATAACACCGCAGCTAAAAGCGTTCCATTCGCTGTCCTGAATATACCGGGGATTGGCGTGAAGTTCTTGCAGCAGGTGGTTTTGGCTTGACGCCGCATCCTAATGCCGACGAGAGGCTTTCGGAACGGATAATGCGCTATTTTTGCAGTTGATTTGATATATAAAACGAATAATATGGAACGGAGATTTTGCCAGAGCTGCGGAATGTCGCTCACCCAAGAAATCCTAGGAACCAATGCCGATGGTGGCAAAAACGAGGATTACTGCATCTATTGCTATAAAGACGGCAAGTTCCTGCAAGACTGCACCATGGACGAGATGATTGAGCATTGCGCCCAGTTTGTCAATGAGGTCAACAAAGGCCTGCCACAGCCGATTACCAAGGAGGAATACATCGGACAGATGAAGATGTATTTCCCTCATCTAAAACGCTGGCGCAAGGAACTGACGATTATAGATGCTGCACCTGAAAATCCTGCCTTGGCTGGTGTCAAAGACCTGATTGCCAAGATGGCCGACACGCTACCTATCACCTATATCTCATCTGTCGATGAAGAGGACTTTCCTTGTACTAAGGCAATGCTGTCGCCACGCGTCCGCGAGGGTATCAAGACGTTCTATTTCACCACCAACACCTTCTCCCTCCGCGTTGCTCACTATAAGACTAGCCCCAAGGCCTCGATCTATTTTTGCGATGCCGAGGGTTTCAAGGGCATGATGCTGCGCGGCACAATGGAGGTGCTGACAGATGCCAAGAGTAAGGAGATGATTTGGCGCGACGGCGACGAGCAGTACTATCCCGGCGGTGTCACCGACCCGAACTACTGCGTCTTGAAGTTCACCGCCACCGATGGTCGTTTCTATAGTGATTTCTATCCACGCAGTTTTGTAATTGAGTAAATTATGAGCAACAAAGCACTTGTCAATTATATGTGCTTATATATTTAGGGGAGGCGACCGTTGTACATCGGCCAATTGGTAGGAGCTTGGCTTTTTTAGGCACCATACCCGGGAAAGGCAGGATAATTTGTACTTTTGCAGCACTATGAACTGGATCATACTCATTATCGCTGGCTTGTGTGAAACAGGCTTCGCCTTCTGCCTCGGCAAAACCAAATTGGCCGTCGGCACGGAGTTTTGGCTGTGGATGTCAGGCTTCGGCTTGCTCTATGTGTTGAGTGCTGTGTTGTTGGCCAAGGCCACGCAGACCATCCCCATCGGCGTTGCCTATCCCGTTTGGACGGGCATCGGTGCCGTGGGTGCAGTGCTGTTGGGCATCTTCGTGTTCCATGAGCCAGCTACATTTTGGCGGGTGTTTTTCCTCAGCACACTGATATTATCTATTGTTGGACTTAAAATCGTTGGATAATTATGGAAACTAGAAAACAAATAGCCGTAGCCAAGAAACAATCTGGCTGCAACTGCGCACAAGCTGTGTTATGTACTTACGCTGACATTGCAGGCATCGATGATGAAACCGCCATGCGCCTTGCCGCTCCCTTTGGTACCGGAATGGGCAACATGGAAGGAACCTGTGGCGCCATTACTGGAGCAGGACTCGTTCTTGGACTATCCAGTGCTTCAACGAGACAGATGCGCCAAATCATGAACAAGTTCCAAGAGCGCAACGGAGCCACTCAATGCAAGTTGCTGAAGGGCGTTGGCACAGGGGAAGTGCTTCGCGAATGTTCCGATTGTGTGGCCGATGCAGCTGAGTTTTTGGAAGAACAAATCGGATAAGACAAAACGAGCACCCGCTGAGATTTTGTTGGAATAAAGGTAATACTCCATGGAAATCACCACCTTGCTTGACGTTCATTCCCGCGAGGAGCTTTACCAGTGGTACCAAGAAAACCACGACAAAGCTACTGACTTTTGGCTGCGCATCAACCGTGCGGAAGCGGATTGTCCAGGTGTTGTCCGTTATGTCGATGCCGTCGAGGTGGCACTCTGTTTCGGGTGGATTGACAGCACCATGAAACGCATTGACGACGGGAAGCCCATCCAGCGCTTCACGCCGCGACGCAAAGGCAGTAACTGGTGCGAGCAGAACCTTGTGCGTTGCCGTCGCCTCGTCACGACAGGGGAGATGACACAAGCCGGACTCGCCGTCATCCCCGATCTCGACCCGTCGCATTTTGTTTACGAAGCCTGGGTCATCAACGCCATCAAAGCCGACGAACAGGCCTGGAAGAATTACCTTTCCTTTCCAGAGAACTACCGCCGCATCAAGGTCGACCGCATTCAGCACTATTATCACACCAAACGCGAAGACTATGCCTACAAGACCTTGAAAAAGTTCATCGACGACTGCCACAACGGCAAGATGCAATCTGGTTGGAGCGACTTTGGAAGGCTTAAAGGGATTACCCCAGCAGGGGCCCTCTGACCTTTGTGGCGGTTTGTTTTGTTGAATTGCTGAAAATGAGTATCTTTGCAGCACATAATGAGAGTTTATGAAATACTACATCGTCGATGCTTTCACCAGCCAAGCTTTCGGGGGAAACCCTGCAGGCGTGGTGTTGCTGGATGGCGATACTTTTCCCGATGAGGAACTGATGCAAAAGGTGGCAGCCGAACTGCGTTATTCGGAAACGGCTTTCGTCCGCATCCTCTCTCCGAGGGAATACCATGTGCGCTACTTCACGCCCAAGGCTGAGGTGGAGTTGTGCGGACACGCCACCATCGCAACTTTTTCGCTGCTCTATCAGTTATGTAGGACGGAGGGCGAATGCCTGTGCCATACGCTGGCAGGCGACCTCCGTGTTGAGGTGGGTGAGAAGGTGATGATGCAGATGGCGGCACCGCGCATCGTTGCCACCATTGAAGATACCGATGAGATTTATAGGGCCCTTGGCGTGACTGACTGCCAGCCGACCCTTCCTGTGCAAATTGCCTATTCCGGCTTGCCCGATATCATGATTCCGCTGGGTGACGTGTCGATGCTGCAATCCTTAAAACCAGATTTGGAGACTATCACAGCGATCACCCGTAAATATGAGGCGGTCAGTTTCCATGTGTTTGCTTTCGCAGGCGACGGCCACACAGCTCATGTGCGTGATTTTGCCCCGCTCTATGACATTCCGGAAGAGTCGGCCACGGGTACTGCCAACGCCGCCTTAACCTATTACCTGCGACAGAACGGCCGCATACCATCGACGGGCGATTTCTCTTTCCTTCAAGGCGAAGCCATGGGACGGCCTTCGATAGTGGCTACGCGCGTTGCGCCTGACGGCATTGTTTATGTCGGAGGTACAGCGACCATCGTGGCGCAAGGAGAGTTGAAGGTGTGAAATGGATAATAATATAACAATGGGAATTGAAAAGATGAGTAAATTGATGAAATGGGTGCTTGCCGCCACCCTCATTTGTGGTAATATGGTGCTGGCCTCATGCTCGAAAGAGGATAAGCCTGAGACACAGGACGGTGCGTACACGGGGGTGCCGATCGTCATTTTCGACACCGACATCGGTTCATCGGCAGACGACCTCTTTGCATTAGAGATGCTCTGCCGCTATGACGAACAGCAGTTGTGCCGGTTGCTGGGTGTGGTGGTGGACCGTGAGGGCGAAGCGAATGCTGATTTTGCCGATGTGATGAACACCTATTTTGGTCATCCGAATGTTCCTATCGGACTGGTGCAGGATGGCATCAAGAATCCAAAGATATGGATAGACTATGCACAGGTGGCCTATATGACCGAGGAAGATGGTACCACTCCGATGTTCCTGCGCACTGTCAACCAACCCGGGATGCGCCCCGACGGCTATCAACTCTATCGTCGTCTGCTATCTCAGCAGCCCGACCACTCGGTGAGTATCGTGACGACAGGCTTCGTCACCAGTCTGGCACAATTGCTACAGTCGGAAGCAGATGAATACTCTGCCCTGAGTGGTGTGGAACTGGTACGGCAGAAGGTGAAGTGCATCTATTTGCAGGGCGGTGTCTTCGGTGATGCCGAAGAGTCCGACTTCAACTTTGCCCAGGGCATCACATTCGCGCAAACCTTCTTCGAGCTGTGGCCGAAGGAAGTGGACATGGTCTTTTCGCCTATGGAGGTGGGACAAGCAGTGGAATACACACCCGAGCAGGTTGTCGCCGACGTGTCGTGGACCGACCGCCACCCCATCAAGCAGGTGTATATGACTTGCGACTGCAATACGGGACAGAGGATGTGGGACCCCATGTGTGTCATTCAGGCC
>CAJODA010000087.1 GCA_905233745.1 uncultured Bacteroidales bacterium | reverse complement strand
ACCCTTCATCGATGTAGATGAAATTTGGGATTACATCAACAACACGAAAAGCACACCCGAGCGAGTGCGCGAGATTATCCAAAAATCGCTGGACAAGAACCGCCTGACACTGGAAGAGACCGCCGTGCTCATCAACACCACCGATCCGGAGTTGGTGGAAGAGATCAAGGAGGGCGCCCGCGAGCTGAAACGCCGCATCTACGGCAACCGCATTGTGCTCTTCGCGCCGCTCTACGTGGGCAACTACTGCGTTAACAACTGCAAATACTGCGGTTTCCGCTCCTCCAACCACGAGCAGGTGCGCACCACGCTCACCGATGAAGAGTTTGTGCGCAACATCGAAGCTTTGGAAGACGATGGCCAGAAACGTCTGATTCTCGTCTATGGCGAGTCGCCGAAATACTCTCCCGAGTTTATCGCACACACCACCAAGTTAGCCTACTCGGTGAAGAAAGGCAACGGCTCCATCCGCCGTGTCAACATCAATGCCGCCCCACTGGATGTGGAAGGCTTCCGCATCGTGAAAGAGGCCGGCATCGGCACTTACCAGATTTTCCAGGAGACCTACCATCCTGAAGCCTACTCCTGGTATCATCCCGCCAACACCATCAAGGGCAACTTCGAGTGGCGGCTCACCGCCATGGACCGTGCACAGCAGGCCGGCATTGACGACAACGGTCTTGGCATCCTCTTCGGCCTGTACGACTGGCGCTTCGAGGTGATGGCCATGATTCGTCACACCAACCACCTGGAAGCCTGTTTCAATGTGGGTCCGCACACCATCTCCTTCCCGCGTATCAAAGATGCTTCCGGTTTGGACATCGACAAGAAATATTTCGTGGATGATGATACTTTCGAGAAAGTTATCGCCATCTTCCGTCTGGCCGTGCCTTACACCGGCATGATACTCACTGCCCGCGAGACCGCCGAGTTCCGCGCCAAGGCTATCCAGTACGGCATCTCCCAAATTGACGGCGGTACCAACCTGCAAATCGGCGACTACAAATACCACCACGAGGAGACTGAGAAGAACAGCGACAAGCAGGAAGACCAGAACCTGCACCGTGAGCAGTTCAAAATCGGCGACGACCGTAATCTCGGCGAAATCATCGACGAATTGCTGGATGGTAACTACATCCCGAGTTTCTGTACAGCGTGTTACCGCTTGGGCCGCACAGGCGAGCACTTCATGGAGTTCAGCGTGCCGGGCTTCATCAAACGCTATTGCACGCCCAACGCCATCCTCACGCTGAGCGAATACCTGGTTGACTACGCCACACCGGAAGTGGCCGCCAAAGGCTGGAAGGTCATCGAGAACAACCTTGTGAATGTGGACGAGAAATTCCGCGACGAGCTGTTGAAGCGCATCGAGCGTATTAAGGCCGGGGAGCGGGATCTTTACTTCTAATCTAGCATTGGAGCGACCTGTTCTATTATTGAGGGCGGCCACACATGGTCGCCCCAATTTTTTGTATCTTTGCCGCCCTTAAACAACACCATACGATGAAAAGGAAAATTCTTTGCACTTTTTTTCTCTATTTAGGTTGTATTACGGCCATTTTAGCCCAAAATCCAAATCCTAACAAAAATTATCAGCCGAACAAGACCAAGATGGATCAGCTTATCAACTCCATCAATTTGATGTATGTGGATTCGGTAGATTTTGACCCTTTGATGGACAAAGCCATCGTGGCCATGCTGAAAGAGTTGGACCCGCACACCGCATACATCCCCAAAAAGGATGTGCAGGCCATGAACGAACCCCTTATCGGTTCTTTTGACGGCATCGGTGTCACTTTCCAACTGATTAAGGATACCATCAACGTTATGGAAGTCATCGTCAACGGCCCATCCGAAAAAGTGGGCCTGTTGGCCGGCGACAAGATTGTGAAAGTGGACGACACCCTCGCTTGCGGAGAAAAAATCACCAACGACTGGGTGCGCAAACATTTGCGTGGCACAAAAGGGTCAAAGGTGAAAGTCTCCATCAAGCGCGGGCACAACCCGGAGCTGATTGACTTTGTCATCACTCGTGGCGCTATTCCCATGTATAGTATCAACGTCTCTTTTATGGCAGATGAAACCATCGGTTACATCAAGTTGGAGCGCTTTGCCGCAACCTCCACCAACGAACTCACCTCTGCCATCAAGAAACTGAAGGCTGAGGGTATGCAGGATCTTATTCTGGACCTCCGCGGCAATGGCGGCGGATACCTGAATGTGGCTTTCGAAATTTGCGACCAGTTCATCTCCGGTAAAAAAATCATCGTCTATACCGATAACTTCCGCAAGACGGGCGAAAAATTCTATTCTGAAAAAGAGGGGTTGTTCGAAGAGGGCAAACTGATTGTCTTGGTGGACGAAAACTCCGCCTCCGCCTCCGAAATCACCTCCGGTTGTGTACAGGATTGGGACCGCGGTCTCGTTATCGGCCGCCGGACCTTCGGCAAAGGACTCGTGCAAAAACCGCTCACTTTTGTGGATCAATCACAGGTGCGCCTTACCATATCTCACTATTACACCCCCACCGGACGGTGCATCCAAAAGCCCTACAACGACGGTTTGGACAATTATTTCAAAGACCTGCAGAAACGTGCCAATCGAGGAGAATTATACACCGCCGACAGTATTCGTTTCCCGGATTCATTGAAATTCAAAACACCTCATGGCCGCACTGTTTATGGAGGAGGTGGCATTATGCCCGACATTTTCGTGCCGTTAGACACCACCAAATATTCCACCCTTTATAATGAAATTGTCAGAAAAGGCGTGTTTGGCAGTTTTGTTGCCAATTATATGGATCAAAATCGGGAGATTCTCAAAAAACAATACCCCGCCTTTGAAAACTTCAAAGACAAATACGTCATTACAGATGATTTCTACAAAGAGTTTATGGAGTATGCCAAAAAGGAGGGTGTAAGCGAAAGCGCCTCCTTCAAATTCTCAAATTATGCCAACGCTTTCGTAAAAGAGAACACTGCCAAACTGGACTCTCTTTTCACATCTTCCCAAAACATTGACATGCAAACGTTGGACACTATGTTCGTCAACTATGTGAATAAAAACTACGCCGAAGCCATGCGTTTGCGCAATGAAGAACACGTGGGCGAATATATCAGAGAGTACTTGAAATATGAGATTGCCCGCAGTCTTTACGGTTTCGGTGACGCCTACCGTATCTTCCTCGACAACGATGATACTTATCAGAAAGCGCTAGAGGTGATGCACAACAAGAAAATCTTCAAAAAATTCAAAGTCTATTCCGGAGGCAACACCGAAAAGGGAAAAAACAAAGATAAAGAGGACGACAAAGAGTAATGATTTCCAAGAAAACCATAGACGAGATTAACTTCGCGGCCAAGATTGAGGAGGTCGTGGGTGACTTTGTCCCCCTGAAACGTCAGGGACAAGGTTATGTTGGCGTATGCCCGTTCCACGACGACCGCAACCCCTCCATGCACGTGAATCCTCGTCTGGGTATCTACAAGTGCTTCGTGTGTGATGCAAAGGGGGGCGCCATCACCTTTCTGATGGAGCACGCCAAGATGAGCTATCCCGAAGCACTGGAATATCTTGCCGCAAAGTACAGCATCACGGTTGAATATGACCGTGCCGAGACACCCGAGGAAAAGGAAATCAGAAGCGAGAAGGAGAGCCTGTATTTGGTCAATGAATTTGCCGAGAAATACTTCATGGACCAATTGCGGAACAGTGAGGAGGGCAAGCTGCTTGGCCTGTCCTATTTTAAGGAACGCGGATTCCTGGATTCCACTCTCGACAAGTTTCACCTCGGCTACTGCCCGGGCGGGTGGGACACCTTCACCAAAGAGGCCCTGAAAAAGGGTTACAAGGAGGAATTCCTTTTGAAACTGGGATTGATAAAGAAATCCGAAAGCGGCAAACTATATGATGCTTATCGCGAGCGTGTGATTTTCCCCATCCACAATACAACGGGAAAAACGATCGGTTTTGGCGGTAGAATTCTGAAAAAAGACGAGAAGACCGCCAAATACATCAACTCGCCCGAAAACGACATTTACCATAAAAGTGACACGCTTTACGACATATACCTGGCGAAAAGAGCAATCCGCCAAAAAGACAATGTCTATTTGGTGGAAGGTTATACGGATGTGATCTCCATGTTCGAGGCCGGTATTGAAAATGTGGTGGCCTCTTCGGGAACTTCGCTCACCAACGAGCAGGTGAAGATTCTGGGCACGCAGACCCGCAACATCACCGTGTTGTACGACGGCGACCGTGCCGGCATCAAAGCCTCGCTGCGCGGCATCGACATGCTGCTGGAAAAGAATCTCAACGTCAAAGTGTGCCTGCTTCCCGACGGGGAAGATCCCGACTCTTTTGCAAAAAAACATCGCGATAGCGAGTTGGCAGAGTATTTGGAGACCAATTCCACGGATTTCTTACTCTTCAAAGCCAACATCCTCTCTGAGGAGGCGGGTGACGACCCGCGCAAACGCAGCGAAATGGTTAAAGAGATTGTACGAACCATCGCCAAAGTTCAAGACCGTATCGCACAATCCTTCTACATCAAAAAATGCGCGTCACTATTTGACCTTTCGGAAAAAACCTTGGGAGACGAATTGCGTTACCTCACTTGGCAAGACAGAGTGAAAGGCGGGAACAAAAGCGGTGGCCAAGCCAGTGAACAGGCACTTGTTTCACCACCATTGGAGAAAAAAAGTCCTGAACGGGAGCCCAAAGTTGACCTGCTGCATGAGGCAGAGAAAAACATCGTCATCCTGCTTATCAAATACGGACTGTTTGAAATCAATGTGGAAGATCCGGAAACCGGCGAAGCACAGCTTATCCGCATTGACCAGTACATATTCAACGAACTCTACCATGACGGCATCATTCTCCGAGACCCCCTGCTGCTGAAAATGTACGAACACTACGCTGAAGTGGCCGGAATTCTCCGCAATCAGGACGATATCAAGCGCACTTTCCTCCTCAGTGAAGATAAAATGGAAAGTGCATTCGCCATGGAGTATTTCTCCACCGAAGACCCGGATTATAGCCCACTTTGGGAGAAAAAATTCGACATGTACACCAATTCCGTTCAAAACAGCCGGATGACCCTTCAGCAGGAAGTGGAAAACACCATACTTACCCTTAAACTTCGTCTGGCCGAACAGGAAAAAATCTTTCTGGAAAAAGAGCTGGCCAGTAATAATTACACCGAAGAGGAATCAGTTGGAATCATCCAAAAAATTATAACTGCTGATAAAATAAGAAAAGAAATCGCCAACCGCCTCAACATGACGGTAAGCCGCTAAAAACACTGTTTTTTTATGGAACTTTTTAAAAAAATTGATTGGAAAACGATTGATTGGAAAGATGTTGTGAAAACCTATGGCCTTATTTTGCTGGGATCTTTTATTATGTCCATCGGCTTTGTGGTTTTCATATCCCCACTGAAATTGGCTCCTGGTGGCGTGTACGGCATTGCTATCATCCTGCACCACCTGTTCAACTTCCCCATCGGTTTGTCCGGCATCTGTCTGGACCTGCCGTTGCTGCTCATAGGTACACTGTGGCTAGGTCCAAAATTCGGAGCCAAGACACTGGTGGGTGTTATCTCGCTGCCGGCTTTCATCTCCCTGTGGGAGAAACTTTACGGCTATGCCCCGCTAATCAGTCTGCCGGGCCAGCCCATGACCCCCGACCCTTCTGCCAACTTTATCATCGCCCTGTGCGGTGGCGTTATTGTAGGCATTGGACTGGGCCTGATTTTCAAAACCCGCGCCACTTCCGGAGGTTCCGACATCATCGCTATGATTCTTGGCAAATACCTCAAACACATCCCGTTGGGCACCCTGCTGATTTTTGTGGACTCCATCATTGTGCTGGCCGCATTAGCTGCATTCAAAGACTGGACCATCCCATTGTACTCTTGGCTCATCATCTACGTGACTGGCGTCGTGATGGACAAGGTGATTGCCGGTTTCCATTCCAGCAAGGCTGTCTTGATTATTTCGGACAAGCATGAGGAAATCCGCCTGCGCATTCTGGACGAGTTGGAGCGTGGCGGTACATACATTCACGGAGAGGGCATGTATAACTATAATGAGAAAAAACTCATTTTCACAACCATCTCGCGCAAGGAATTGCCCGTCTTGATTCATTTTGTACATGATATTGATCCTAAGGCGTTTGTCACCATTGTGGATGCCTCCGACACTTTAGGCGACGGTTTCACCTCACTCAGAGAAAAAGCACTCCAATAGTTGAAATAAGTTATGAAAGAAAAAGTCATTGAAATACTGAACTCCATTTATGATCCGGAAATCCCTGTAAACATCTGGGAATTGGGGTTTATTTACAAATTGGAAGTCAACAAAAACAACGATGTATATATCCTGATG
Source organism: uncultured Bacteroidales bacterium (assembly GCA_905233745.1). GTDB lineage: Bacteria > Bacteroidota > Bacteroidia > Bacteroidales > WCHB1-69 > F23-D06. Next base: position 41 of record CAJODA010000087.1, on the reverse strand, counting down.
ACGCTCACCGCGCCCAACTGTCCGGTGGCCGAGAGTCTGCC
>CAJODA010000086.1 GCA_905233745.1 uncultured Bacteroidales bacterium | reverse complement strand
GAAAATCTTATCAAACTATATCCCGATGCTTTATGTATCAATTTGGGTTGTGGATTTGATGATAAGTTTGTGCAGGTTGACAACGGAAAAATCACTTGGTTTGATGTTGACCTGCCCGACATAATGGCTGTTCGTCGCAAAATTTACCATGACCGTGACCGCTGTGTGATGATGGAAGGGAGCGCCCTTGAATCGGACTGGACAAAGAATCTACCCGAACGCTCTACTACAATTGTGGTCATGGAAGGCGTACTGGAATATTTCACAAAAGAACAAGTGACCACCTGCCTCAATATGTTGTGTAACTCGTTTGACCACGGCTATTTACTTGCAGAACTACATCACCCGATTATGGCCAAAAACACCAAGCATCACGATGCTGTGAAATATACTAACGCACAATTCCAGTGGGGAACAAAATCGGGCAAGGAGTATCTTGACCTGGAGCCACGGTTGACACTGCTTTCGGAAAGGAGCTACAACGAAGAAATGCGGAAACACTCTTTCCGAGCAAAGCTTTTTGCGTTCTTCCTACCGTTTTTAAACAACCGGTTGGCTGTTTATAAATGGTAAAAACTTAAAATTATAGCAAAATGAGAACTGTATTAAAAATCTTCCTTATGGCCATCGCTTATTTGGCCTTGTTTATTTTGGGCGCTTGGAGTGGCGCAATCCATCCTGCATGTTATGCGTATATCGGTGCGCTACTGCCATTGTTTTTCGCTTTTATCTACCTTTACACCTGCACTCTCATTCATGGTTTCGGGGCGGCAACAGTCCTGAACGCATTCATTTTTGTCTTGTTTTTGATAGCAGGCGAAGCTGATCTGACTTATATCATTGGAACGGTTGTGCTGACCGTTTTGGCTGAGATTCTCAGAAGGATGAAGGGATATGACACGTTGAAAGGCGTCCGCTGGAGCTTCGTGCCCTTCGCTTTCTCGTTTTTCGCCTACACCCTTCATTGGTGGACTGACACGGAAGGTTCGCTTGCCGCTGCCGTTGAAGAAATGCCAGCCGGCTATGACGAGCTGATGAAACCTGTCATTGAGAATATTCCTGTGCTAATTGTAGTGTTGGTATTAACCATCCCCATCGCCATTCTCTCTATGCGACTGGCCGAGCGTGCAATGAAGAAACAGACTGTATTACTGAAATAGAGCATGATCGAGGGCATGCACACATACACGCCGGAAGAAATCCGGCTCCATCTGACGAATGTCGGTTTCCACGATCTCAACGTTACGGTAAACGAGGAGAAGCGATGGCTGTGTGTGACGGCGAAGAAATGACCTTTCTAGTGATAATCTGCATTTTTGCAGCATGAAAAATGAATGATATGAATGCTATAATCATCGGAATACTGCTGCCGCTGCTCGGCACGATGCTGGGCTCGGCTTTCGTCTTCTTTATGAAAAAGGAGATTCCCGACAAGATGCAGAAGACACTGTTAGGATTTGCCAGCGGAGTAATGGTGGCGGCCAGCGTGTGGTCGCTGCTGATACCGTCGATTGAGATGGCGGGCGAAAGTGTGATGCCTGCTGCCATTGGATTTTTGACCGGCATCGCCTTCCTGCTGCTGATCGACGAACTGACACCGCACCTGCACATCGGCGCACAAACGGCCGAGGGACCGAAATCGAAACTCTCGCGCACGATGATGTTGGCACTGGCGGTGACCATCCACAACCTACCCGAGGGCATGGCCGTGGGCGTGGTCTTCGCCGGTGAAGCGCAGGGACTTACGCTCAGTGCTGCCCTCGCGGTGAGCATCGGCATTGCCATACAGAACATCCCAGAGGGTGCCATCATCTCGATGCCCATGCACGCGGAAGGCAACTCCCGTATGAAGTCGTTCCTTATCGGCACCCTGAGCGGTGTGGTGGAGCCCGTCGGAGCAGTGGCCATTCTACTGCTGGCCGGTGTGCTCGGCGTGGCGCTTCCTTACCTGCTGGCTTTCGCCGCCGGTGCCATGATGTACGTGGTGGTTGAGGAACTCATCCCCGAAACGGCCCAAGGCACCCACACCAACCTCTCCACCATTGGATTTGCCGTCGGCTTTGTGCTGATGATGGTAATGGATGTGGTGCTGGGGTAGCACAGATATTGAATCTCAAAAGTTTCATATCCTGACATCTACTCCAATATATACAATTCTCGGCTGTTTCGGGCCGTAGATGTAGCCCGCATCGCGGAGGACACCGTAATCCAAGTCGGGCTGATAGGCGTTGGTAATGTTATGCATGCCAGCGGTGAGCCGCAAGACCACCTCGTCGGCGATGTTCTCCATCCATTTGCGCTGGAGTTTGATGTGGAAGTCGTAGGAGACCTGCGCATTGAGAACGAAAAACGACTGCGTCTTCACCAACACGGGCGGTTCGGTCTCATGGGGCACTAACATCGGGCCGGTGAAATTACCTGTAACACTCAGAGTCAGATGCCGCCAGGGGTTGCTCTCCAAAATCAGATAGCCATAGACATCGGGAGTCCTGAGCATCCGTATTTCAGGGGCGGCATCCTCGCTCCACGCCAACGGCTTGCTGTAGCGGTTCATCTGCCAAGTGGCACCAAGCTGACCGGAAATCCAACGGCTCCAGCTAACCTTAATAGCACCGTGGACGCCAGTTACAAAGCCTCTGTCGGCGTTGTAACGCTCTGACACCTCGTTGCCATCCGCATTCTCATACCGTCGCTCCGCGAAGATGTCCTTCAGGTAGGTGTAGAAGCCCTCGCCCGTGAGATCGACATCCACCCCACCCTTGTAGAGACAGTAGTCGGCGGAAAGGGAGACGCTGTGCGAACACTCCTCCTTGAGGTCGGGTGCGAGGGTGCTGATGATGCGCTCGCCGCCCGCCAGGGAGACGTGCAGGTCCTCGTCGTAGGTTTGCGGAGCCCGGAAGCCAGTGGCGTAACTCAATCGCAGTGAAAGTCTTCGGATCGGATTGTAACGGATATTCACCCTCGGGGAAAATATCGGACGGCGGATGAGCGAGTGCTTGTCCATGCGCACACCGGCTAACAGCGACCATTTCTCGTTTTTCCATTCGTTTTGAGCATAAACACTGCCGATATGCACGTCTTGGTGAAGATATTGTGCGTAACCCGGGATCGAGTCGGTGAGGTGGTCGAAATTGTATTCCGCACCCAGGGTTAGGGATGCGGGCATGAACCACAGTTTGTCAAAGTGATAGCGCCACAGTGTCCCGGTGGCAAGAGTAAAGTTGGTGGTGTAGCCGTAAGCCTTCAACGCGTCGCTGCGCTCCTCGGGCGTACCCTCGCCAATGCCGCCGTAGTAGCTGTTACGGCGGATGTGTTGCAGAGCGGTGTAAGCCTCCACATGCTGGTGCCCGAAGTCGATATGGTAGTCGAGGTGCCCGCTATGGATGAGATGAAATGCGCCTTCGGAAATGTTCGACTCATGGGGCTGTAGAGCGAGATTATTGCCGCCGCGGTGCTCGTCGCTGACGATGTTGTAGCGGACACTGAGTTTAGACAAGCGCGTGGGTCGCACGAATGCGTTCAGTCCGACAGAAAGATTACGCAACTTAGGAAGGTCGCTATAGCCGTCGTCGTTGCGGTCGTATGGGTTGCGGTGGCGGTCCTGTGCAAAGAAGTACAGGCCGGCATTGCGACTTTTGCTGACTGCGGAGGCATACGCGTGCGTGGTGTTATCGAAAGTGCGTGTAAAGTCGTAGTTGCTGACGGTGTGGCCGAAGCCGCCGCCATTTTCCGTAGCCTCCTTGGTGATGATGTTGATGACACCGGCCACCGCCGATGCGCCGAACAGGGCACTGCCGCCGCCGCGCATCACCTCGACACGTCCGATCATCTCCGCCGGAATCTGTTCAAGACCGTAAACACCGTTCAAGGAGGAAAATATCGGCTTTGAATCGATAAGGATTTGCGAATAGTGACCGTCCAAACCGTTAATGCGCACCTGCGTAAAACCGCAGTTCTGGCAGTTGTCCTCCACGCGCAGTCCCGAGACAAAATCGAGGGTCTGTGCCAGACAGACGGTGTTGGAGGCGGCCATTGTGCTCGGTGTGGCGATGTCAATCAGCGCCGGTGCCTCCCGCCGAAGAGTCTGCTCACGGTTGGCGGAAATGGTGATTTCATCCACGTGCAGCGTGTCGTGCTCGTGGTCATGGTGCGGCATATCCTGGGCCCCCGCACCAAGGGCCAGCGCCCCGAAGAGAACCGTCAGGGCGTAGTTTATACGTCTTTTCATTATTTGTTTGATTGATTGTTAGTGAACAGTGATCAGTGAATGGTGATTAGTAGAGTCGCAAAATTTTGCGGCTCTAAATTCATAATTCATCATTGAACTGGTGGTGCCCGTAACAAGCTCACACCCTTGACTGAAAGAATTTCGCAGGGTGTGGAAACAAAATGATGAAGGAATATGGTGAACGTTCCGCCGATAAAGTGCTGGCATACCGGCAGGACGACTTTGGTGACGGTGAAATGGCAGATGGCGCAATCGCTGTCGTTATCCTCCTTGATAGATTGCAGGATGGTATGCGCGAGCGTGTGGTGCGACATGCAGATACCGTCCAACGGACAGACAACATCCTCCGCCGCCGTCCAGTGATGGTGGTGGAGGGCCTTGGTGCCGGTCATGCCGCAGAACGCGAGCAGCAGCACCCATGCGGTTATCTGTCTCAAAAGTGTGCTCATTGCAGCGGCAAAGGTACATTTTTTACAATTCAGTGGGTTGGTATAAATCAAAACCAACCCACTGATTCAGCAATTATCTGAAAATCACTTTTCTTGTAACCGTCTGTTTGTTAGATGTTATCCGTAACATGTAAATGCCGTTCGGCAGGGTTCCGCGTTCTATCCGCAAAGTTGTATCCTCATCTGACATCCGCAATGTACGCAACACCCGTCCACTCATGTCCAGCAAGTCCAGTACAATCTCTTCATAGGCATCTCCGACCGTCACCAGCACATAATCGCGAGCAGGATTGGGTGCAATGGTTATCTGGGTGTCTTTATACTCGTTCACACCGGTCAATACCGTCAAATGCAACGTGATGATGCTGTCACAACCGTTGACTGTCGTCAGCGATTGCGTGTAGGTGCCGGCGGCACTTTCGTTGAAGCCATACTGTGTATAGGTCTCGCCTGCAGTAATACTGTCGCTAATGATGATGTTGTACACCGGGTTCACCGTCAGATTCAGCGTGTAAACAGTGTCGTTGGAGATGTATGAATAGGTGCCTGCCGACGTATATGTTTCCCCATTCAGCTCAAAGCTCTCGCCATCGCAGATGCTCTCGTCTAAAACGACATAAAAGGTATCGACCACCACGGTGTCTCCTGGCGTATAGAAGTCCACCGTCACATGGTCCATGAAAAGATTGTAACCGTAATCGGAAGTGGCCTTGAAAATCACATACGCATTCTCGTTTTGAGCAGGGATAATCACGGAAGCGGTATCCCATCCGCTCATGCCGGGGTCGTAACCGTAAACCGTGGTCAGCAGAGTCGCATTCGTAAGGTCGGTGGTCGTGTTGACGAAAACCTCAATCTTATCCTGTGCCTGATAAATATCCTGCTTATAATAAGCAAACGAAAGCGTCATGTCTTGCGGAATGTCCAAAGCGGGAGAAACCATTGTTCCCCAGCTGCCCGATGGGAAACTCCAACAGTCATATTTCACCATGCCGTTGCCAACGTATGGCGAACAGGAAGGATTGCTGCCGGTGGAGACCAATTGCCACTCCTGTCCTGCTGTAGCGGCGTCTAACGTCCAGCAACCCAGTCCGTTCTCGAAGCTGTCGGTCCAAGGGAAATTCGTGACGGTCTCGCAAGGGGTTGAGAAAGTGTAAACCTGCGATGGAACCGACATTCCGTCATTGTTGCAAAGGGTGACAATATAATATTGGTAAACCGTATTATAGGGCAAATATCCAAGTGTATAATAGTTGTCCATATAGACTTCAACGGAGTCGTATAAGGAATCCGTGGCAACCTTATAATAGACCACGGCACCGTACGCATTGTTGGTATATGTCCATGTGATAGTGGCTTCAAGACTGTCCACGCTAGCGGAAATCTGCACAGGCGGGGTGCAGTCGGGTGTCTCGAACACGGCCACATTGTCAATAAAGCAGCTCGGGAAAACATGGGTGGAATTGGCCTTGCTGAACCAGAAAGCGATGTGGCGGCCTGTGTCAGCGTAAGTAGCAAAGTTAATCTCTTTGGTTTCCCAACTGTTCGTGCTCCCTTCGCGCCAAACCGTATCCACCGGCACAAACGTCAGTGTGTCAGCCGGATCTGACATCACGCCCACCACCATGCGTGTGATATTCTGCTGGGCCGATTTGAACTGGAACGACATCGAAACATCCTGCATCGACAGAGTGCTATCCAAGACAGGCAGAATGAGGTACGAAGAATAGGTGTCCATCTGAATGAACATTACAGACTGGTTGGGATCGCTCATACTGCCGCCGTTGATAACAGGATAATAGCTGCCGTAAGCTTGGTTGTACTCCTGC
>CAJODA010000085.1 GCA_905233745.1 uncultured Bacteroidales bacterium | reverse complement strand
GGACAAGAGCTCGCGTCCCGCCATCAAAGGCAAGTGCGAGAACATCGCCGATTACGACACCGTGTGGATCGGTTTCCCCGTGTGGTGGTACACCGCCCCGACTATCGTTAACACCTTCATCGAAGCCCACGACCTCAGTGGCAAGGTGCTCAACGTGTTCGCCACCAGCGGCGGCAGCGGCGTGGAAGGATCCGCCAGCGACCTCAAAAAAGCGTATCCGCAGTACACATGGGGCGAAAGCCGATTGATGAATTAAAAACAGATAAACACTTAGCAAGATGAAAAAGACCGTTTTAATGCTTTTCGCAGCTGTGATGACATTCGCAGGTTGCAATTCACAGAAACAAGAGGCACCCGCTACAAAAGCTGACAGCGAGGCCGTCGTTTATCTCACTAAAGACATCAGCCCAGAAGCGCTCGTCAACATCTACAAAGCGTTAGGCGTGGAAGCCAAAGGGCGTGTGGCTGTGAAGGTCTCCACCGGCGAGGGGAGCAACCTCAACTACCTCAAGCCCGAGCTTATCAAGGACCTCGTACTGCTCGTGGACGGCACCATTGTGGAGTGCAACACTGCCTACAGTAGCGGTCCCGACGATTTGCGGGACGACCGCAACACCTCCGCCAACCACTGGGAGGTCATCCGCCGTCACGGGTTCCTCGACCTTTTCCCCGTGGATATCATGGACGAGTACGACGAAATCCGCATCCCCGTAAAGGACCAGTCGCACATCAAGTACGACATCGTGGGCGGACACATGGCCAACTACGATTTCATGATTGCTCTTAACCACTTCAAAGGCCACCCCATGGGCGGTTACGGCGGTGCGATTAAGAACCTCTCGATAGGCTGTGCCAGCCAGAACGGCAAGGCCTACATCCACTCCGCCGGCAAGATGGAGAAGCTCGACATGGCCAAACTCTGGACACCCGAGTACATCGGTGACCAGGACGGCTTCCTCGAAAGTATGGCGGCTTCTGCGCAGGCGGTGGTCAACTACTTCCAGAAAAAGGAGGGTATCATCTACATCAGCGTGATGAACAACATGAGCATCGACTGCGACTGCGTGGACCATCCCGAGCCCGTGAAGTTGGAGGACTACGGCATCCTCGCCTCCACCGACCCTGTGGCCCTCGACCAGGCCTGCGTTGACATTATCAACCAGCAGAAAGTGACCGCCACCAACGATCCCACCGACCTGCTCTCCCGCATCGACCGGCAGCACGGCACCCACACCATCGACTGGGCTGAGAAGATCGGACTTGGAACAAAAAAATACCGCATAGTAAGCATCGACAAGTAACTTGCTCAGTAATAACTACAATTATCAAAACCGCCGCAGGGGTTTCGCACCTTTGCGGCGGTGTTTTGTTTGGCCCAATAGCGAAAAAAATTATAGCAGTGGTGTCATATAAAGCGGCAGGAAGACCAATCCGTCTTTGGCTTCCACGTCTTTTGAATGAAGGACGTATGGCGTGGAAAGGTGGTTCCGGTATTTTTCAATGCATTTTTTGATGGAAGTCAGGGTGTAGTTGGTGCTACTCTTGACTTCAACAGGCGAGATGTTGTGCCTTGATGTGACCGTCTCTTTCTGAATCAGAAAGTCAATCTCCATACGGTTTTCGGCCTCCTCCTTGTCATAATTGCTGTAGAAAAACAGTTTCTTGTCGGTCGCTTTAAGCATTTGCGCTACAATGTTTTCTACCAGCATTCCTTCGTTGATTTCCAGTTTGTCGAACATCAGTTTCTGGTAAATCTCGTTGCTGACGATGCCTCTGGCATTGAAAGCCAGTGAGATAAGCAGGCCTGTGTCGCAGAAGTAGCATTTGAGTTTGGTGCGGTCTTCGTTGAGTTGCAGGCCGATGTTCGGCGCAGTGGTGTTGTAACAGATATTGACTATGCGGGCGTCATCAAGCCAGAAGAAAGCGCTGTCGTACTCCCGCATCCGGGCCTCATCTTTCAAGGTTGACAAGGTGAATTTCTTCTCGTGTTTTTGGAGTTGACCAGGGATGGCATCATAGATGGCTTCAACACGAGCCAAGGCGGATCCTGCGTACTTTTTGATATCGTTTTTGTAAAGACGTAGAATCCTCCGTTTTACGGCATCCACTTTCTTGAAATCCTTGGACTGGACATATTCGGCCACAGCCTGAGGCATGCCGCCCACAATCATATATTGGCGGAAATAGTGCATGGCATCACGATGGAAGTCGCCCATGGACTTTTGATGTTCAAACTGCTTTCGGATATAGGGCATCAGCACTTCGTTCCCCATAGCCCAAAGGAATTCCTCAAAATCCATCGGATACATGTCGATCCCTTCCTCCTCGGAAGGGATGACAATGTTCTCCACATTTTTCTTGATGGAGATGAGCGAGCCGGTTTCGAGATAGTCGAAACGATGATCGGCAACCAGCGTCTTGATGGCTTCACGGGCACGGGGGCATTTCTGTACTTCGTCGAAGATGATGAGCGACTTGCGTGGCGTGAGTGTTTTCTTATAGTGGAGCTGGATGTTTTGCAGCAAGGTGTCCACATCTTCCAGATATTCATCGAACCACGACTTGACTCTTGTAGGAGCTTTGCTGAAGTCAATCATGATATAAGATTCGTACTCGTTGCGGGCAAACTCTTCGGCAATATAGCTTTTCCCGATACGCCGGGCGCCCTCAATGAGTAGGGCGGTAGTACCATCCTGCTCGTGCTTCCACTGTACTAATTTGTCGTAAATTTTTCGTTTCATAAATCACATTTCCTAGATTTTTCAAATAGATAATTATACACATTTCCAAGATTTTTTGAGAATGCAAAAATACACTTTTCCGCGATTTTTGAGAGTGACAAACAAAAATATTTTTCGGACTTTCTGAATTGGAGTGAAGTTGAAGAATGGTTCATACCGCCGCAGGGGTTTCGCACCTTTGCGGCGGTTTTGTTTTATCTAGATTGAAAAAAAAATGCAAATGATTTGCGGTTTCTCATGAGAGATATGAATGGATAATAATCGTACTTTTGCACCGACAATTAGTATTAAAGACAATACCATTTGATCCTGAAGAAGACTATTTTTGTCACAGGCGGTGCTAACGGTAAAATATAATTATGAGAAATGAAGTAATGAGTAAATTAATGAAATGGGTGCTTGCCGCTACCCTCATTTGCGGCAACATGGTGCTGACCTCATGCTCGAAAGAGGACAAGCCTGAAATACAGGACAATGCGTATACGGGTGTGCCGCTTGTCATTTTCGACACCGACATCGGTTCATCGACAGACGACCTCTTTGCATTAGAGATGCTATACCGCTATGACGAACAGAAGTTGTGCCGGTTGCTGGGTGTGGTGGTGGACCGCGAGGGCGAAGCGAATGCTGATTTTGCAGATGTGATGAACACGTATTTTGGTCATCAGGATGTCCCTATCGGACTGGTGCAGGATGGCATCAAGAACCCGAGGGTGTGGATAGACTATGCACATGTGGCCTATATGACCGAGGCAGATGGTACCACCCCGATGTTTCCGCGCACTATCAACCAACCCGGGATGCGCCCCGACGGCTATCAACTCTATCGTCGTCTGCTTTCTCAGCAGCCCGACCACTCGGTGTGCATCGTGACGACAGGCTTTGTCACCAGTCTGGCGCAGTTGCTACAGTCGGAAGCAGATGAATACTCTGCCCTGAATGGTGTGGAACTGGTACGGCAGAAGGTGAAGTGCATCTATTTGCAGGGCGGTGTCTTCGGTGATGCCGAAGAGCCCGACTTCAACTTTGCCCAGGGCATCACATTTGTGCAAACCTTCTTCGAACTGTGGCCGAAGGATGTGGACATGGTCTTTTCGCCTATGGAGGTAGGACAAGCCGTGGAATACATACCCGAGCAGGTCATCGCCGACGTGTCGTGGACCGACCGCCACCCCATCAAGCAGGTGTATATGACTTGCGACTGCAATACGGGACAGAGGATGTGGGATCCCATGTGTGTCATTCAGGCCGTGGAGGGTGATGCGCTTTTCTCCCTTAGCGAACGCGGCACCATCAGCATTACGCCGCAGGCCAATACCATCTTTACCCCGTCTGCCACGGGTAACGTGCGCTACCAGCTGCCAGGCAATGCCCAGTGGGCTACTATGATACTGGAGAAAATCAGGACGATGAATAAGTATCAATAGTGTAACAGTTGCTGCTGGTCATTATACCAACAGTGGCCGTTTACGTATTGACGAAAGAATAAAGTTTGGTATAAAAGTTGGAAAAGTGTAAAATATTGCCCAATTTTTTGTTTGAAAAGTGTAATGCTTTGCCAAATGTAAAATGATAATTAAATAAGAGACATGAATATAATGATTGCATGCTGTGGCATTAACTGCGAGACCTGTGAGGCTCGCATCGCCACGATGAAAAACGACGACAAAATGCGCGTTGAGGTTGCTAAGAAATGGTGCGAGATGAACCATACCGATCAGATCACACCTGAGAGCATTAATTGTATGGGGTGCCGTGTGGAAGGCCTCAAATTCTACTTCTGCAGCCATCTGTGCGAGGTTCATAAATGTGTAACCACCAAGGGCTACGAGACTTGTGGTGACTGCCCAGACAAGAAAACCTGCCACAAAGTTGGCGCTATCTGGGAGAATTGTGCCGAGGCGAAGGAAAATCTGGAAGGAGAGTAAGAAAGACAAAGTAAAAAATCCCAAAATCACCATTTTATTCAAGAAAAGTTGTATTTTTGCAGCGTCTTTTGAATAGAATGAGATAAATGACCTATTTGGAGTTCAGAGAGCAGTGGCACGAAGCGGGATGTTTCAATGTATATCAAATTCGTGCGTGGAATCCGGAGTTCGACCGAAGCAACTTGTTGCGCTGGGTAAAGCGAGGCTATTTGACGAAACTGCGGCAAGATTGGTACGCCTTCAGCAATCTGAAAGGCATTCCAGAGATGTCGCGCTATGTAGCTGGGCGCATCTACACTCCTTCCTATATCAGCCTGCACACCGCCCTGTCGTTCTACGGAATCATCCCCGAAGCCGTAACGGCTATTACCTGCGTTACATCCAACCGCACCACGGCCTACAGCAACGACTTCGGCGAGTTCAGCTACCAGACGGTCAAACCCACGCTCTTTTTCGGCTTCCGTCAAATGTCCCTGCCTCAGCATGGCAGCTATCTGATGGCTTATCCGGAGAAAGCCATCATCGACCTGCTCTATCTCTATCCGCAGTACAACACGGCAGAGGCCCTGCTGGAACTACGTTTCGACGAGTGGTGGATGCAAGAAGAACTGGACCGTGAACGGCTGCTGGCATACGCGCTGCAAAGCGGCAGCAAAGCCGTTCTAACTCGTGTAAAACTGTTGTTAAAATCTTATATCCATGATTGATCTACAGTCTCTCATGGCCGCGTTGCTTGCCCGTGCCAAGGGACGCGACTTCTACGACACCATCTTCCTTTGGCAGCAGGCCTCGCCCGATTATAACTTCCTACGCGAGCGGTGCAACATCAACAGCCCCGAAGCTCTGAAAAGGGCCTTGTACGAAAAATTGGACACGACAGACCTTGCTTTGAAACAGAAAGACTTCGAGCACCTGCTCTTCAACCCTTCGCGCAGCGCACAAATACTGCATTTCCGACAATTTATAGACAGCAAATTATAATAACGTTTCCAATGCACAAACATTCAAACATTATGATTAATGCAGGAATAACAACAGGGATATTGTCATTATTAGAAAGCCTCATTCTGATATTGTCTTGTGGCGATTTGGAAAAGGTGAAGATGGAAATAAGGGAAAGACTATGATTGTAGAATGAGGCGATGAAACAATTATCTCTTTGGCTACCCATACAAAATAATGCGTATTTTTGCAAATTAAAATCAGTCTATGGCTGACTCTATTCCCGTCATAAAATTCCACAAGCGCAAATACGGCGATGAGCTGTTGGTGGATGTCGTCACACTCGACACCATCCGCAACAGCAAGACGTTTGCCGAAGTGATGAGGCAGTCGTTTTACGGACTGATGCTCACCACTGGAGGCGAGGGCGATGTGGAGGTGGACGGCGTGCCGGCGGTAGCCCGCAAGGGCATGGTGGCCTGTGCGCGTCCGGGGGATGTCTGCACCATCACCGATGACCGGGGACTGACCTCTTTGGAACTGATCTTCGAACGGGATTTCCTGCTCTCGTTCTTCTCTGACCCGCATTTCCTCGACGGAATCGCCTACCTGTCGTCACAGCGCACCTCCCCCTACCTGATGATGGACGAGCCCCTCTATAACAGCATTGTCGGACTTTACGACTCCATCCTCATTGAATTGCACAACAAGGGAAAGAAGAACCATCACCTGCTCCGCGCCATGCTCTACCAAGTGCTGATGCTACTGCAGAAGGCGGCTCCTGTGGAGGGCAACACAGTGACCGAAACCGACCGTGTGGCCCGTTTCCGCCAACTGGTGGACGAGCATTTTCTCTCAGAAATCGGAGTAGAGTTCTATGCCGACAAGCTGTGCGTCACATCGAACTATTTGAACCGCCTTGTGAGACAAAGTCTCGGAAAGTCCACCAAGCAATACATCCAGAACCGTCGCGTTGAGGAGGCCAAACGCCTGCTGCGATATACTTCGCTGCCCATCGCCGACATCGCCGAGAAGCTCAAATTCGACACATCCTCCTATTTTGTTCGTGCATTCGCGAAAGCGGAGGGGGTGACGCCGCTTCAATTTCGCCAACGGCAAAACTGTCCCGAAAAGTGACATTTCCTGCCGCTTAATTCCTTGGTCACCTCCTGAATACTTCGCATTTTTAAACATCAGAACGATGCAAAAAACGTTAGTATTCACCCTTGTCGCCGTTATGCTGTGCGCTTGCGGCGGCAACAAAAAGCAACAAGAAATGAACAACATCAGCAACAAGGAGAAGGCAGTGGCCCTTCTGAAAGCCATTGAGACTGGCGACACCGTGGCCATCGGCTACGTGAACGCAGCAAACTACAAACAACACAACCTCGGTGTCGAGGACGGATTGGACGGCTTTGGCCGCGCCCTCGCTGGACTCGTCAACTACCCTGAAGCAGCGAAGGTGAACACCGTCCGTGCTTTTGAGGACGGTGACTATGTGGTCTGCCAGACCGATTACAACTTTTTTGGTCCCAAGGCGGGTTTCGACATTTTCCGCTTTGAAGACGGTCTCATCGTGGAGCATTGGGACAACCTGATGCCCTACGACGGCAAACCGAATCCCAGCGGTCACACCCCCTTCGACGGCACCACCGAGATGAAGGACTTCGGCAAGACCGATGCCAACAAAGCCATTGTCCGCAACTTTGTGCAGGACGTGTTGATGGGTCAGCATCCCGAAAACTTGCCTAACTACTACGACGGCAACAACTACATCCAGCACAACGTCAGCATTGCCGACGGTTTGGACGGTCTCGGAGCAGCCCTTGCCGCGATGGCCGAGCAGGGCATCAAGATGGAGTACTTCACCATCCACAAAATTCTTGGTTGTGGCAACTTCATCCTGGCGGTCAGTGAAGGTGCCTTTGCCGGACAACCCACCTCCTATTACGACCTCTTCCGCATCGAGAATGGCAAAATTGCCGAGCATTGGGATGTGACGGAGGTGATTCCTGCCCGTGAGGAGTGGAAGAATGAGAACGGCAAGTTCGGGTTCCCGAAAGCTTGCAGCGAGAAATAATGGACAGACAGGCGAACATAGAAAAGAGCATTGCGTATCTGGCGGCGGACGAGC
>CAJODA010000084.1 GCA_905233745.1 uncultured Bacteroidales bacterium | reverse complement strand
GTGTCCATCTGAATGAACATTACAGACTGGTTGGGATCGCTCATACTGCCGCCGTTGATAACAGGATAATAGCTGCCGTAAGCTTGGTTGTACTCCTGCGAGATTTTCGTCCAGCAGGTGGGGATGGAAGAGAAGTCGCCGGGATAGCCTTCGAAATCCTCCAGCATAGGGAGTGTCAGTACGCAGTTTGTGTCCTGAGTGACAGGTCCGCCTGAACTGAACACAAAAACGATATCAGGTCGGTCATAATGGTTTCCGTGCGTGCCTTCGGGGATGGAGTCCATAACCGTGGTGAAAGAAATCGGCGTTCCGTCCTGCACCCGGTTCCAACAATTATTGATGGTTCCATTATTAACGTAAATCTCTGTTTCACAATCACCCATGTTCGGATAAGGGTCACAGGCTTCGCCCTCCACCAGTACAATCAGATTGCCGCCGCCGTAGGAAAACGGCTGCGTGAAGACAAACTCTTTCCAATAGTCATCCCACTGGATATCCAATCCTAAAGAATCATACACCAAAGTAGCAGCGGAGACCAATGAGCTCCACGTCTGCGACAAATCAATGGCAGGATTGGAAGTTTCCAGCAAATAGATTCTCATCCGCTTGTCCCCATCATTAATGGGATAGTTCCCGTATGTAATATGATAGGCAAGGGATTCGATATCTCCAGCTGAATGGTTGATCTCATTTCCGAGATATAATGCGGCCGATAAGTGATAACCGTACGCGCCTGGCAATGCTGAATGGATAGATGTTGTTGTGCCACTGCCGATTGTATCGGATGTGGTCGTTTGCGCCTGAAGTGCGAAAAACGGCAATATCAATGCCGCCAAAAGAAACATTTTTTTGAAAAAAGAAGATTTTTTTACCATATTGTTTTGATTAAAATTGTTGTTAGATTTTATATGGCAAAAATATCATTTGCAAACCCGCTAAAACTCCCCTATTTGTGGGAGTTTTGATAAAGGACTACATATTTTTGGCTACGTCCGAAGCACCATTGTTTTGAGCCGCAAAATTAATTTTTTTCGATTTTTGCTTTGATATATGAAAAAATCTTATTTTTGCAGCTGAATCATATGTTATAATTTTAAAACAAACTGAAACTTAGATAGATAAATAAATAATTAAGACGAAAAAAAATTAATAAATTCATTACCATACTCCCGAATTTTATAAAAAAATCAGGAATACTCTAACGAATTTCGTATTAAAATGTACAAAAGAATATTTGATATTGAGAACAAGTTGGACGAAGGAATGTTCCTGTTTGGTGCACGCCAGACGGGAAAATCCACTCTTTTGAAAGAGCGGTTCAAAGGGGCAATTTACTACGACTTGCTCAATCCGAGCGTGAGAAGAGCTTTCAAACTAAACCCCAACTCCCTTTGGGAGGCTCTTCAGGACAAACCCGCCGGCACGCTGGTCGTGGTGGACGAGATTCAAAAGGTCCCGGAACTGCTGGACGTGGTGCATTCCCTGATGGTGGACAAAGGCTTGTATTTTATCCTCAGCGGCTCCAGCGCCCGAAAGCTCAAACGATCCGGAGCAAACACACTCGGAGGTCGCGCCATACCGGAAACGCTCTATCCGCTTGTGTGGCCCGAAGTGACGGACCTTCAGATTGACCGTGCCGTGCAGAACGGCATGATTCCCCGCCACTATATGGTGGAAGATGCCACCAAACGCCTCTCCGGCTACGTGAAGGTCTATCTCGATGAAGAAATCCGGGAAGAAGGGGAAGTGAGAGAGCTTGACGCGTTCGAGCGTTTTATGGAGGTTGCCGCCATCTCCGACGGGAAAATCTTGAACTATTCCAATATCGCCGCCGACTGTGGCGTTTCTGCCAAAACGGTCAAGTCATATTTCCAAATCCTTTATGACACCCTTATCGGGTATGAGATTCCCGCATTCAGGAAAGAAATCAAGCGGAAGATTGTCCAGGCTCCCCGCTTCTACTATTTTGATGTCGGGCTCGCCAACTACCTGATGGGGCGTCATTCCTTGAAGCGCGGCACCGACGACTACGGACATGCTTTCGAACACCTTGTTATGCAGGAAATTATTGCATACAAGGGGTACAACGACAAGCGGGACATCATATCCTACTGGCACACTTACGACAAAAAGGAGGTGGATGTTGTTATCGGAGACGCCAAGGCAGCTGTTGAAATCAAGTCAACGGAGCATGTGGGCACCAAACACACAAAGGGACTCAAAGCCTTCAAGGAGGAACATCCAGATTGCCGTTTAATCCTCGTTTCGTTGGACCCTATCACTCGCCGGTCGGGGAACATGGAACTCGTCTATGTCTTGGACTTCCTGAAGATGCTTTGGGGCGGTGAGATATTCTAATAAACAGCCCAAGGCACTCACACCAACCTCTCCACCATTGGATTTGCCGTCGGCTTTGTGCTGATGATGGTAATGGATGTGGTGCTGGGGTAATCTGTCCTTTTCTCAGCCAGCGGCACGTTGGACAGGAATACGCTCACAAATTTCGTGATGATTTATCGCCCGAACATAGTTTTCCTTGTTTTATTGTTGTTTCTTCTGCTGCAACTCCCTACGGTTCCGCCCGATATATACAAAATACAGAACCAAATCAGTTGCCACCAGAACGGCATTGAAGACATAGAGCCAGATCACGATGTCGTGGCTGTACAACGCCTTGTGGATGATACCGAAGATGTAGCCCAGTATCACCAGGGACATGAAAAAGGGGCTTTTGCCAATCACCACCTTGGTTCTCAAGGATTTGGCGATGGACACCGGCCAACTGACCGCGAAACAGAGCAGGAAGAGGACTTCCCATATACTGAAATTTGCCATTCGGTAATTTTTATCTTTTTATATAATTCAAAAAAAGCAACATATAAACAACATGAGGACAGATGCAACACCGTCTCACTTCCGTCCGAAGTCGGCGGGTATCTCGCCCCAGAGGGGGGTGTTCCACTTATAGATAGGATTGGGATAAGTATTTTCCCGAAGCCATTTTTCCGCCCGCGTGAGCAGGTCGAACAGCAAGGCGTTCTCCTCCGTGGGCAAGACGATGGACTTGTGTTTCTTGTGACGCACCCATGCCAAGGCAGTGATGCTGTCTGTATAGATGGGAATGTCAAGATTTTTCTGTTTCAGCAAGGCAAGTCCGTGTACCAGAGCCAAAAACTCGCCAATATTGTTGGAAGCATTGGAGAACGGCCCCTTGTGGAACCACACTTCGCCCGTGGCGGTATAAACACCGCGATACTCCATCACCTTGGTCACCATATTACAGGCAGCGTCCACGCTGAGGCTCTCAAGGATGGGTTTCTGCGCGCTCTCAACGTTGGTTTGCAGCTGCAAAGCCACACCACTGGCCGTCGCCGGATGGTTGCGATAATAGGCGGCATACCCTTCGTCAAGAGCTTTCCTGGCCTCCCCCTCTGTCGCAAACGACTTGTACCGCGCCCCCTCAAAATGAGACACCTGCTCACGGCACTCCGCCCACGTGTCATACACACCGGGCTTCACACCGTTCCAAACCACATAAAATTTCTTCTTTGTTGTCATTAGTTAAATTGTTTATTTCTCATTCATCTTTCAAATTAATAGCTCATACATACGTTTTGTTTCCGATTGCAAAAATAGAAAAAATATCAATAAAATTCTTATTTTCGCGGGCCATTTCAAAAGAGTATCCGAATATGAAAAAGAACAATGCCCAACACCTTTTCCTCTATGCCATTATAATTCTCGCTTCCAGTATTTTAGTAGTTGCATGCCACAATAAAGCCTCGAAAGTTGAGAAGGATATAACCGTAATGCATACCTTTCCCAACACCAACTGGACTTTCGAAGAGCAGGTGCTGGAGCTGCCGTTCACCATCATCGACACCACAAAAGATTACAGCATTGAGTTCATGCTCAACTATGATACTGCCACAAACACATTGGAGCAGCTTCCCATAACAGTCACATTGGTTTTCCCTGACGGGCAAGAGACCTATGTGTCCAGTATTTTCGATTTTAACCGTAAAACGAACAAGAACATCCTCCCGGCTGGTGACAGCAAGAACTGCAATATCAGACTAGTGGCTTTCCCGAAAAAGAGCCTCAGCCAGTCGGGCCAATACAAGGTTATCTTTTACCGCAAAGCGGAGAAATACGACAACTATGGCTTCAACAGCCTGACCAT
The DNA here is from genome assembly GCA_905233745.1 of uncultured Bacteroidales bacterium. Classification (GTDB taxonomy): domain Bacteria; phylum Bacteroidota; class Bacteroidia; order Bacteroidales; family WCHB1-69; genus F23-D06. Next base: position 3,470 of record CAJODA010000084.1, on the reverse strand, counting down.
GAAGGTCCTGCCTGTTAAGGAATAGAAAAGGTCAGATATCCTCGCGATTCAGCAAAGGGCTTGTGATAACCAGGTCTATCTGGTAACGCTTGTTCACATAGTTTGACATCGGGATCTCCTTGTTCCCCAGCATACGCCGATTCATTTCGTCTTGGAGGTCATTCATCATCACCGCAAAGTATTCAACCAGATTCTGCAAGACAGAAATCCTTTTCTTGTCATTCCTTGTCTGCATATCAGGATATAGGAATTCCGTCACGTCCTGCACCTTGAATGAGGATTGTGACGACAGTTTTCCCACAACCTCTTCCGTATTGCGATCCTTATCGCTATACAAAAAGATAATATAGTCGTAATTCTTTTGGGGGCATGCGAAGAGACGGTTGTGCCCCTTATAGTTGAAAAAATAGAAATACTCGTCAAACAGCGGAAGGCCGAGCAAGGGGCTTTGGACAGACCCGCTCAAAGAAGCGGGAACAGTGGTATGGTTCGCCATCACCAGCATATTGATGTTTTTGGCTGGGTCAATAACAGAAAAATAGGTGGAGAAGGCGATATCCTCCCTGGTCCGGTCGGGTGCATAATCGGCTATAAATGAGAATTTGCGTTGAAAAAGTGAGGCCAAACGGGCGGCAAAACGCATCGGCTCGTGCTGTGATTTCACCATCAGCATCGTGTATTGGCGGCTGCTGCCGAAACACTCTTTCCAGTCAACCTCTTTTTTCTTCATCATAAGCGCTGGCAAAAATACAAAAACAGGCACAAAAATATATGCTAAACTATATTTTTTACAATTGACTTTCTTAGTTAAAATAATTACCTTTGCCGCCGTTTTCAGGAAGGCTCACAAAGCCCGCTGGTTTTTAGTTAAATTGCTGATACAACAATAGATATATATAATATAAATTTTTTCTAAAATGTCAAAAGAAGACCAAATCAAGAAAATTGACGACATCGTCGTCCGGTTTGCGGGCGACAGTGGTGACGGCATGCAGTTGTCGGGAACACTTTTTTCCGATGCTTCCGCCCTCACTGGCAACGACATTGCCACATTTCCCGACTATCCCGCCGAGATCCGCGCTCCGCACAACACTATCGCCGGTGTGTCCGGATACCAAGTGCATGTTGGCAACCACATCTACAGCTCAGGTGACAAGTGCGACATCCTGGTGGCCATGAACCCCGCCTCCTTGAAATCCAACCTCAAGTGGGCCAAGAAGGGTGCCACCATCATTGTGGACATCGACACCTTCACCGACGACGCGCTGACCAAGGCCGGTTACACCGAAAACGACCATCCCTTCACTGACGAGATGGAGCGCGCCTACACCATCATCAAGGCGCCCGTGACTTCCTTCACCCAACGCATCGGCAACGAGCAGGGTGCTGACAAGAAAACAGCCGACAGATGTCGCAACATGTTTGCTTTGGGTATCATCTTCTATGCTACGCACAAGAAGTTGGATCAGACTTTCGCATACTTGGAGCGCAAGTTCGCCAAGAAGCCCGAAGTGGTCAAACTGAACAAGGCCGTGCTCTCCGAAGGCTACGAATATGCCGACAAGTTGGAGGTGATGCACTCCCACATTTTCGAAATCGCGCAGGCTGACCAGATGCCGAAGGGCCGTTACCGTAACATCACGGGCAACGTAGCCACCGCATGGGGTTTGTTGGCCGCTTCCGAGCGTTCCGGCCGCAACCTTTTCTTGGGCTCCTACCCTATCACGCCGGCCACGGATGTGATGGTGGAACTTGCAAAGCACAAATCTTTGGGTGCACGGGTGTTCCAGGCTGAAGACGAGATTGCGGGCGTATGCTCCGCCATCGGCGCATCTTACGCTGGCGCACTGGCCTGCACCTCCACTTCCGGTCCCGGCCTCTCCCTCAAGAGCGAGGCTCTCGGACTGGCTGTAATGGTAGAACTTCCCTTGGTGGTCGTTGACGTGCAACGTGGTGGTCCTTCTACCGGACTTCCCACCAAGACGGAGCAATCCGACCTCAATCAGGCTCTGTACGGCCGTAACGGCGAGGCTCCCCTGGTGGTGGTCGCCGCATCTTCCAGCGCCAACTGTTTCTACTGGGCATACAACGCCGCCAAGATCGCCTTGGAGCACATGACTCCGGTCATCCTGCTTACCGACGGCTATCTGGGCAACGGTTCCCAGCTGTTCCGCATTCCCAAGGTTGCCGACCTGCCGAGCATCACGCCGCGCCTGGCCACTCCGAATGATCCCGACTACCGTCCGTTCCGCCGCGATGAGGAGAAGTTCGCGCGCTGGTGGGCACTCCCCGGCATGGAAGGTCTGCGTCACCGCGTAGGCGGTCTGGAGAAATGCCCCGACGGCCCGCTGAGCACCGATCCTGAGAACCACGCTCTCATGGTGCACAATCGCCAGGAGAAAGTGAACCGCGTGGCCAACTACATCCCCGACCAGGAAGTGACCGGCAATCCCGACGCCGAGCTCCTCGTAATTGGCTGGGGCGGCACCTCCGGAGCACTCACCCTCGCCGTGGAAGAGATGAACAACGAAGGCAAGAAAGTGGCCTACACCCACTTCAACTATATTTGTCCGCTGCCAAAGAACACTGGCGACATCCTCAAGAAATACAAGAAGATTGTCGTCTGCGAACTCAACAACGGTCAGTTCGCAGGTTATCTGCGCACCCAATTCCCCGAATGCCCGATGACCCAATACAACAAGATCATGGGTCTTCCCTTCGAGGTGGGCGAGCTGAAAGCCGAGTTCGAAAGACTACTTGCCAAATAATTCAATTATGAACCATTAAATCACAGATAATTTTTTGTTCCCAAAGCGGACCGCGAATATACAAAAGCTGACTTTACCAGCGACCAAATGGTGAAATGGTGTCCCGGATGTGGTGACCACGCCATCCTCGCTGCATTGTTGAACACCTTCCCGAAGACGAACCACAAGAAGGAGAACATCTGCATGGTGTCCGGTATCGGATGCTCATCCCGTATCCCCTACTATGTGGACACCTACGGATTCCACAGCATTCACGGACGTGCGTGTGCCATCGCCACGGGCGTGAAACTGGCCAACCCCTCCCTCTCCGTGTGGGTGAGCATGGGTGACGGCGACTCCATGGCTATCGGTGGCAACCACCTGATCCATGCCGTACGCCGCAACCAGGACTTGAACATCACCATCTTCAACAATGAAATCTATGGCCTTACCAAGGGCCAGTACAGTCCCACCACCAAGTTCGGCCAGGTGACCAAGACCTCGCCCTACGGTACCATCGACTACCCGTTCAACCCTGGCGAGCTCGTCATGGGCGCACAAGGCACGTTCTACGCGCGCGCGTTGGACTGTCTGCCGCAACTCACCACCGACATCATGACCCGTGCCACTCAGCATGACGGCACCAGCGTGGTGGAAGTGCTGCAAAACTGCATGATCTTCAACGACAAGGCACACGCCGCCATCACCGACCGTGCTGTGCGC
>CAJODA010000083.1 GCA_905233745.1 uncultured Bacteroidales bacterium | reverse complement strand
TTTCTTCATCTGCTCCACAGCGAGGTCGTAAGGAATGACGCCGGAAATCTTGAAGAATGCAGATTGCAGGATGGTGTTGGTACGGTTGCCCAAACCGATTTCAGCAGCAATCTTCGTAGCATCGATGATGTACATGTTGATGTTGTTGAGGGCCAAGTATTTCTTCACGAAATCGGGAAGATGTTTCTTGGTCTCGGCCACACTCCACGGAGAGTTGTAGAGGAACGTACCGTTCTTCTTCAAACCGCGCAGACAGTCATATTTCTTCAGATAAGAAGGAACATGGACAGCCACGAAATCGGGCGTACCCACGAGGTAAGGAGCCAGGATGGGTTGATCACCGAAACGGAGGTGGGAGCAGGTGTAACCACCGGACTTCTTGGAGTCATAGTCGAAGTAAGCCTGGCTGTATTTGTTGGTGTTGTCACCGATAATCTTGATGGAGTTCTTGTTGGCACCCACGGTACCGTCAGCACCGAGGCCGTAGAACTTGGCTTCGAATGTGCCCTTAGGAAGGATGGAGATTTCCTTGCCAACCTTGAGGGAACGGTGCGTGACATCGTCGTTGATACCCACCGTGAACTGGTTCATCGGCTTGGGAGCGGCGAGGTTCTTGTAGATAGCCAGCACTTGAGCAGGAGTGGTGTCCTTGGAGGAGAGACCGAAACGGCCACCGATGATCATCGGGCGTTTAGCAGCATCCTTGAAAGCTTCCACCACGTCGAGGTACAACGGATCACCGTTTGCACCGGGTTCTTTCGTACGGTCGAGAACGCAGATTCTCTTCACGCTCTTCGGCATCACAGCCATGAGGTACTTCACGCTGAACGGACGATAGAGGTGGACGCTCACGAGACCGAGTTTCTTGCCAGCCTTGTTCTCCTTGTCGATGACAGTCTTGATGACGTCGGTGATGGAGCCCATAGCGACGATAATGTCGGTGGCATCGGCAGCGCCGTAGAAGGTGAAGGGAGCGTACTCACGACCCGTGATCTTGCTCATCTTCTTCATGTACTTGGCCACGATGTCGGGAAGAGCATCGTAGTATTTGTTTTGCAACTCTCTGGTCTGGAAGTAGATATCGGGGTTCTGGGCGGTGCCGCGGGTCACGGGGTGTTCCGGATTCAGGGCGCGCTCACGATACTCCTTGAGGGCTTTCCAGTTGACAAGTTTCTCAACCTTGGCTTGGTCGGTGGCTTCCACTTTCTGGATTTCGTGGGAAGTACGGAAACCGTCGAAGAAGTGCAGGAACGGGACACGACCCTCGATAGCGGCCAAGTGGGCCACAGGGGCGAGGTCCATGATCTCTTGCACGGAGCCGGTAGCCAACATGGCGAAACCGGTCTGGCGGGCGCTCATCACGTCGGCGTGGTCACCGAAGATGGACAAAGCCTGGGCGGCGAGGGCACGTGCGGAGACGTGGAAAACGCCGGGAAGCAATTCACCGGCAATCTTGTACATGTTGGGGATCATCAGCAAGAGACCCTGTGATGCGGTGTAGGTGGTGGTCAGGGCACCAGCCTGCAGGGAACCGTGAACGGCACCGGCGGCACCAGCCTCAGATTGCATCTCGACCACTTTCACAGTCTCACCAAAAATATTCTTTCTGCCGCCTGCGCTCCACTCATCAATGTATTCAGCCATCGGGGAAGAGGGGGTGATAGGATAGATAGCGGCAACTTCGCTAAACATGTAGGCCACGTGCGCAGCCGCGCAGTTACCGTCGCATGTCATAAATTTCTTTTCTGCCATAACGTTGTTGTTAATTCTTAATTGATTGATTATTAATAGTTTATAATTTCAAAGAAAAACCGCACAAAGGTATAAAAATATTCGGATATAAATAAATGTATTTATTCGTTCTAAAAAAAATCTGCTTTTCGTGAAAAATCAACCAAACAAAAATCTGCTTTTCGTGAAATAATGTACCTTTGCAAGTTCAAATAATCATTTGAAAAATGAAAAACGCACGTCTTCTTATCACAATTGTTGCCCTCTTGTTGGCCTCATCGGTTTACGCACAGGTTCCTACTATCGAAATGGTCTATGTGCAAGGCGGTGAATTCCTGATGGGCTGCACAGGCAAGCATTCCGACTGCTCCGTTAATGAATCCCCGGCCCATCCGGTAAAACTTGACGGTTTTTATATTGCCAAACACGAAGTTACCCAAGCGCTTTGGAAGTCGGTGATGGGCGGCAAGAACCCGTCCAAAATCGTTGGCGACAACCTGCCTGTCACGCGCGTCAGTTGGTATGACGCACAAACCTTCATCGGTAAATTAAATAAGCTAACAGGGAAGAAATACCGTTTGCCCACCGAAGCGGAATGGGAGTTTGCCGCCCGCGGCGGAAACCTTTCCAAACATTACATGTTCAGCGGTTCCAACGATTTGGAAGAGGTGGCTTGGTGCAAGAAAAACAGTGGAAATGAGCCCCATCCTGTCGGCACACGACTGCCTAACGAACTGGGTATCTATGATATGAGCGGCAACGTGTATGAATGGTGTTTTGACGGTTTCGACATGTATGAATGGAACTCCACCGTGACGCTTGAGAATCCCAAGGGATACAATTTGAGCGAGACCAAAGTATATCGTGGCGGCGGCATGACCAGCTATTCGGATGTCTGCCGCGTTTCCGCCCGCAACCAAAGTATACCTAATGCCATGCTCAATCATGTCGGATTTCGTTTAGCCTTGGACGGAGACTCCCAATAATCTCAAGGTTCTGCTCCCGTACTATCTTACTGATGCGTACCTCAAAATGCGCATCGCCTGCCGATATCTATTGTTTCATTCCCTTGTAATACAACGTATTACTCCTGTTTTCCGTCAGCATTTCCGAAATAAGGCGCAGCATCTGCTCTTCCGTCACGTCGAAATAGTGCTGACGCTCGTCAAGGAAGTATTCCACATTGGAGATGGTCTCACCGACGGCCATGTTGGTGGCCCTGTCGTCAATCTTGATTTCGTTGTTCAACAGCACCGCCTCGGCGCGATTCTGGACCTTGTGCAAATCGTGCGAAAAGGAGGCCTCTGGCTTAAAGCCATACAAGTATGAACAAAGAACAGCATCAGCCTCTTCAATGGTAACGCCCTCTACTGGTCGCCCGCTAATGAGAAACAAACCTTCGTCGGTAGTACCCATGATAGAAGCTGAAATGTCCGTGAACATCTTCTGCTCGGTAACCATTTTCTGATACAGATACGACGACTGTCCTGTTCCAAACATATCCGAAAGCAAATCACAAGCATAGTAATCGGGATGCATACGGTCACACATGTGCCAACCCTTCATCAGCACATCGGATGGGACGGCACGCTCAACTGTTGTTTTCCGAGGTGCAGTTTGAGGAAGCTCTTTAGGATAATCCTTATGCAAGGGCGCACCATCCGGAATAGTTCCAAACCACTTCTCCGCCAACGCAAAAACCTCATCACCAATCACATTTCCTGCCACAACCAACACTGCGTTGTTGGGACGGTAAAAACGATAATAGAAATCCTTGATCATATCCATGCTCACTTCTGCAATATGATCGGTTTTCTTGCCGATAGGCAACCACTGGTAAGGGTGTCTTTGGTAGGCCATTTGATTAAACAGCATCATTAAGTCGCCATACGGGCGATTGAGATAGTTTTCCTTGAACTCCTCAATCACAACCTGTTTCTGAATATCAAGCGATTGCTGCCGAAATGCCAGTTCAAGCATCCGGTCCGATTCAAGCCAAAAAGCGGTTTCAAGATTATTGGCAGGCAGCACTACATAATAGTGCGTGATGTCCTGAGAAGTGTATGCATTATTGATAGCTCCCACCTTTTGAAGAGCCTTGTCATAATCAGGCACATTTTTGGAACCGGTGAACATGAAATGCTCCATGAGATGAGCAAAGCCCGTATGGTCGGGATGCTCATCGCGCGACCCCACATTATAGACAATATTACATGCTGCCAGTGGGGTGGTGTGATCCTCATGCACAATCACGCGCAGGCCATTATCAAGAATTTTTCTACGGATAGTAAGCATAGACGCGGCAAAAATAGCAAAAATTGTATATTTGCCGCCGATGAAAAACCAAGGTAGGAAACGGATATTCCTTTACAAACTGGCTCGAACGAGACGCTATATAAAGAAGCATTTCAGTCAACGTGCCATTGTTTTGACACTCAGTGTGATAATCGGCATGCTGGGTGCCTTGGCCGCCATTATTATCAAAAACCTCGTTCACTTCACCACACGGGCACTTAGTAGCGCTTTTCCTGTGGAAAGTGTCAACTATCTCTACCTCATATTCCCCCCCATAGGTATCTTGTTGACGCTGATTTTTGTGAAAAGGGTGGTGCGTGACAACATCGGACATGGCGTGAGCATCGTGCTCAAATCCATCTTCAAAAGCGACGGGAAACTCCGTTTCCACAATGTCTATTCCTCCATGGTGTCCAGCGCCATTACGGTGGGCTTCGGCGGTTCCGTCGGATTGGAAGCTCCCATGGTGCTTACCGGTTCGGCAATAGGCTCCAACCTGGCCCGTTTCTTCCACCTCAAACCGAAGCAGACCACCCTGTTGCTGGCATGCGGTTCCACCGCCGCCATGGCGGCTATTTTCAAAGCACCCATTGCAGCTATTGTTTTCACCTTTGAGGTGCTCATGCTTGACCTTACCGGTAGTGCTATCTTACCGCTGCTCATCTCGGCTGTCACCGGCACGGTGATGTCTATGTTCTTCCTCGGAAGAAACGTGATGTTTTCCATAGGGGGCGCCCAAAGCTTCTTTATTTCCAATATACCTTTCTATATTTTATTAGGATTGCTCACAGGTTTGCTATCCGCGTATTTCTTGCGCCTCTCCCGTTGGGTGGAGCGTCAGATGCGACGGATTCGAAAAACATACGTGCGCGCCATCATTGGCGGTCTGCTGTTAAGTGCCCTTATCTACCTGTTTCCCGTTTTCTATGGTGAAGGTTACGAAAGCATCAACGCGCTGCTTCACGGCAACTACTCCACGCTCTTTAGCAACTCTATACTATGGGCACCCACCTCAAGGCGGTTGTTCTTCTTCTCGGGAATATTGGGTATCATCCTGCTAAAGGTTTTCGCCACCTCTCTCACCACCTCTGCCGGAGGTGTTGGCGGCGTGTTTGCCCCCACCCTATTTATCGGTGCTTTCTCCGGATTCTTTGTGGCTGGGGTGTCTAACAACCTGTTAGGTGCGCACTTGCCCTATATCAATTTCATCCTGGCCGGTATGGCTGGCGTGATGACCGGCGTGATGCAGGCACCGCTCACCGCCATTTTCCTCATCGCTGAACTCTCCGGTGGCTACACCCTCCTGATTCCCTTGATGGTCACCGCCGCCTGCTCCTATATCAGTGTCTTTCCTTTTGAGAAATACTCCGTTTATACACGCCCCCTGGCAGAAAAAGGAAATCTTAAAACGCACAATAAAAACAAATTTGCCCTGCGCAAACTACAGTGGGAGAACTTCATCGACACTAATGTCAAAACTGTACCCGCCCATAGCACCTTGCGCACATACGTGGATGTGATCGCCAACAGCAAACGCAACCTTTTTGTTGTCGTAAACGACCAGAATGTTTTCCAAGGACTGCTGGTAATGGATGATCATCGTGATGTGATTTTCAATCAAGAACTGTACGATTTGGTGCGCGTGGAAGACCTCATGATAGAACCTGAAGATTTTATCTACGATGACGACACCGGTGCTGTGGTGCTTGAAAAATTCAAAAAGACAGGAAACTTCAATATGCCCATCATCTCGCACGACCGACATTATCTGGGATTCCTCTCACGTGCCAAATTCCTGACTAAATACCAGGCGTTTGTGGCGGAAGAATCGGATGATTGAAAGGTGAAAGGGGTACAAGGTGAAAGGGTGCATGGTGAATGGGGTACAAGGGGTGAAGTTGGTGAATGAGGTAAATATTGATTTTGAATTTTGAATTTTGAACTATGAATATTATAGAAACGCCTATTCCTGGCCTGTTGGTCATTGAGCCTGACGTTTTCAAGGACGCCAGAGGCTATTTTTTTGAAAGTTACAATGAGAAGCGTCTGGCTGAAATCGGCATTCGTGAACGATGGGTGCAGGACAATCAGTCGTGCTCGCAGAAGGGCGTGGTGCGTGGTTTGCATTTCCAAAAGCCGCCCTTCGCACAAGCCAAGCTGGTGCGCATCCTGCATGGCGCGGCCATCGATTTTGCCGTGGATATCCGCAAGGGGAGCCCTACTTACGGGCAATACTATTCCGTGTTGCTCTCTGCCGACAACTTCCGCCAGTTCTACATCCCTGCCGGTTTCGCCCACGGGTTTGCCGCGTTGGAAGACAACACTCTCTTCTTCTACAAGTGTTCCGAATTCTACAATAAAGAATCTGAAGGAAGTATCCGCTTTGACGATCCCGACCTCAACATCGACTGGCAGGTGGAAAATCCCTTGACCTCGGAGAAAGATACGGCAGGCCCGTTTTTGAAGGATTTCGATTCGCCGTTTTTGTACACTGAATAATAATGACCAAGCTCTGTATATTCGATCTGGACGGCACGTTGCTCAACACCTTGGAGGATCTTGCCGATGCCGCCAACCACGTTTTAGCCAAACACCATTTTCCCACGCATCCGGTGGATGCCTACCGCTATTTTGTAGGCAACGGAATGCCTACACTTATCCAGCGTATCTTGCCGGAAGAACATCGTGACGAAGATACTTTTAATACTTGTTTGCACGAGTTTTTGGAATATTATACCATCCACATGCACGACAAGACCACCGTGTATGACGGGTTGACGGAAGTGTTGGAAACCTTACAACGGCAACACATAAAGTTGGCGGTGGCCACCAACAAGGTGCACAGTGCTTTGGCTCCATTGATGGCCAATTTCTTCCCTACCATTCAATGGGATGCGCTGTTCGGGCAGCGCGCCGGCGTGCCCGTGAAACCCGATCCGCAGGTGGTGTATGACATCCTGAAAGCCACGGGCTGCACGAAGGAGGAAACCCTCTATTTCGGGGACACGGCAGTTGATATGGACACTGCGCACAGTGCGGGACTGAAAGCCGTGGGCGTGCTCTGGGGCTACCGCCCGCGCACCGAACTGGAAGA
>CAJODA010000082.1 GCA_905233745.1 uncultured Bacteroidales bacterium | reverse complement strand
CGGAGCATCGGAGAAGGGTGTCTTCCGGAAACTCATTGAGGAATGCAAAATATCAAAATTGAGCAACATGGAAAGAGAAGAATACGAAAAGAGTATATTTGATTACGAGGATGTGCAGGATGCCATCGCATGCGCCCGCGAAGACGGCGTCGAGGAAGGCTTTGAAAAGGGATTGGAACAAGGCTTGGAGCAAGGGCTTGAGCAAGGATTGGAGCAAGGTGTTAAAAAGGGACGGATGGAGGGATTGAACGAAGGGAAACGGCAGCTGATTCTTAATATGCTTACCTATGGTTTAGACGCAGAGGTCATTTCGGCTTCGACAGGTCTTTCCAAAGATGAAATACTTAGGATGAAAGAGTGACACCCTCGCATCATTAAAATATGTAACTTTTCAAATAAAACAAAATATTCATACTATGTTAGTAAGAACTTATTCGTGCGCCCTGATGGGCGTTGCGGCGATACATATCGCTGTGGAAGTCAGTGTGGATGTCGGTATTGGATTCCATCTGGTGGGGTTGCCCGACAGTGCCATTAAAGAGAGTCAGCAGCGCATAGAGACAGCGCTCAAGAACTATAATTATCGGATGCCTGGGCGGAAGATTGTCATCAACATGGCACCGGCGGATATCCGCAAGGAGGGCTCAGCCTTTGACCTCACGCTTGCTATTGCCATTTTGGCGGCTTCGGAGCAGATTAAGGGTGGAGGCCGTATTCAGGACTATTATATTATGGGAGAACTTTCATTGGACGGCACCCTGCAGCCCATTCGTGGCGCCTTGCCCATTGCGCTGGAAGCCCGACGACGAGGAAAGAAAGCTGTCATCCTGCCCGAACAGAATGCCCGGGAGGCCGCCATTGTGCAAGGAGTGGAGATTCTGGGTGTGCATGACATCAAGCAGGTGGTCGATTTCTTTGACAAGGATATCCCCATTGAACCCACCAGAGTGGATATAGAGTCTGAATTCAGGCGAAATTTGAATAGTTATGAATACGATTTCTCGGATGTGAAAGGGCAGGAGAACATCAAGCGTGCGTTGGAAATCGCTGCGGCTGGCGGACATAATGCAATTCTGATAGGGCCGCCCGGTTCCGGCAAAACCATGCTGGCGAAGCGGCTGCCTTCAATATTGCCTCCGCTGACGTTGGAAGAGGCTTTGGAAACGACGAAGATACATTCCGTGGCTGGCAAGATGAGCCGCTATGCCTCGTTGATAGCAGTCCGCCCGTTCCGCGCCCCACATCATACCATTAGCGATGTGGCCCTCGTTGGCGGAGGCACGCACCCGCAGCCTGGAGAAATCTCACTGGCCCATAACGGGGTGCTCTTTCTGGACGAGTTGCCCGAGTTTAAACGTCAGGTTCTGGAGGTGATGCGGCAGCCTTTGGAGGATCGTTGCGTCACCATCTCACGGTCACAGTATTCCGTGGAGTTTCCCGCCTCTTTCATGTTCGTGGCGGCGATGAATCCCTGCCCGTGCGGCAACTACAACCATCCGTCGATTGTGTGCACCTGCAAACCGGGCGAGGTGCAGAACTACTTGGGCAAAGTCTCGGGCCCTTTGATGGATCGTATCGACCTTCATGTGGAGGTCGTGCCGGTCAGCCACGAGGAGCTGGCTTCTAACAAACCGACGGAAATGAGTTCGGAGATTCGGAAGAGGGTAGTGGCGGCTAGAGAGTTGCAGAAGGCTCGCTTTGTGGATTATCCCAATGTGTTCTGTAACGCGCAGATGTCGAGCCGGATGGTCCGGCAATACTGTGTGATAGACATGGCTGGGCAACAGATTCTGAAAGATGCGATGGACCGTTTGGGCCTCTCCGCGCGCGCCTACGACCGCATCCTCAAGGTGGCCCGCACCATTGCCGACCTCGACGGCAGCAAGAATATAGAGCTCGGCCACTTGAGCGAGGCCATCAATTTCCGCAGCCTGGACCGGGATAATTGGGGAAAGCGGTGAAATGGTGCCGCTCCCGTTAAAACGGATAGCCTATGCCGAAGTTGAGACGCAGGGCGTCAAGGACAGAAGGTGTTACGCTAGTTCCATACGTTACCGGCATCGAGGAAAATAGCACCTGATTTGGTCAGTTTAACTCCGGCGGAGAGGTCAATTGAAGTCATAATGATTAGATAGTCTTGTTGCGCCACTTTTTCTTGTGGATGTACACGGCGCACTGGATCCAGACACAAAGCGAATAGATGCCATCGGCTGTCCAGCATACGGCTATGTCAGAATGAAAGATACCGATAATGACGGTGCAGTACACGGTATAGATGCAAAGGGCCACCACGTCGATTCGGAGGCAGACACGGGTATTTCCCGTTCCTGCAACTGACTGAAGATACACATTCCACGGTAGGGTGACAACGGTGGCGACGCACATCACCTTCAGCGTTGGAACGGAAGCCTCAACCAGGGTGGGAATATCGGTAAATAAGCTGATAATCAGGTGTGGACACAGGAAAAAGAATATCAGTAGCGGCAACATCGTTACGGTACAGAGCACAAGTACGCGCCGGATAACGGGAACCACGCCTTCCGGATGGCCTTCGCCTATGATGTTGCTCACCAGCGTTGCCGCCGTGGAGGCAAAGGCTGCCGAAAAAACGAACGGTACCTCGGAAATACTCCGCACGATGTTGGCGATAGCCAGCTGTTCCTCGCCCAAATGCTCGATAAAGAGGAAGAAAAGCAGCCATACGGAGATATTCAGGACATACTCCACCATTACCCAGGAGGCAGTGGAAAACGTATGCCTAAGCTCCGTCCATACGGGTTTGACCATCTTTTGCAGGCCGTATTTCTTATCGGCTGTAAAAAAGGTCCATACGACAAAGAAAAGTAAAGAAATACCTTCCGATATGGTCGATGCCAACGCGGCTCCCTTAATGCCCATCGCCGGCGCACCCAAGTGACCGAAGATGAGCACCCAGTCCAAAAGAATATTACTGCTTACCAGCACGATGGAATTCCATGTGAGACTCGCCGTTTCACGTGTCCCTACGTAGAAGGCACGGAACAATGCTGTCATAAAGGCAAAGAGCAGTCCCGGAATTCTCCAGTTCACATAGACTACGGCAGCCTTGAAAATATTCTCTGACCGCAGGATTCCCCGAAGAAGAGGCGGGGTCAGAAAATACGAAAAGACCATGGTCAGAAGTGCCAGGACTGCAAGAAACCAGACACCCTGCCAGAAGACACGTCCGATGGCGCCGAAACCAGTTCCGTTCTCGCAAGCCTCCCCGTTGCGTCGGCCGATGATAATTTGGACCCCGATGGAGAAGCCAAACCCAAGCATGTACAGAATGGTGAAATACACGCCTGCGATGGCCGAAGCCCCCAGTTCAATCTCTCCTACACGGCCCAGGAAGGCCGTATCGGTCATTCCCAACAACTCTTCCATCACCAGGGCTACAAGAATAGGGAAAGTTATCCTCCAAATGGATTTGAAGGAATAACTTTCCGGGAGCTTGTATGTCGATTCCGTCATCATATCATTCTTTACCTGTTCTTAGGTTTAAGGGTGTCCTTGTCGAGTATGCCTCGCAAGCTACACGCCTGCGTTAGCAGACCCTTTTGGACGACCCGTTCCCAAGGCGCTCTGCCCAGGACATCATCAGGTCCTCACGCCTTCCGAAGATATCCTTCTGCATGCCGATGACATCGTCGAAGACCATCGTCTGGCGGTCGTCCCCCGAGAACTTCTTCCATTCGTATTTGTCGGTGGAGGGGTTGCCCGTCCGGGCGAAGTTGGCCCACATCTCCTTTACGACGTGGCGGAACTCGCAATCTTCGGTCGAAACGATCTTTCCGCTCCCCATCGGGTCCGGGATGCTATTATCGAACAGGTAAGGAAGCTCGGCCGCGTGTATCGCACCAAGCTCGGGGGTTGTCACCGGCTTCTTGACGAAGTACATATAGGTGTTGCCGCCGGCGGCAGCGTGCCTGATGGCCATATTGGTGTTACCGGCGCGGAAGTTGATGTCGTTGCAGTATTGCTCCAACCTGCTCCCCTCGCTTTCGTTTGCGAGCGTGGCCATGAACTCGTCGTACATTGCCTTCTCCTGGTCATTGAGCTGCGGACGATCCCGCTTCGCAATCCACCTCAGCGTATTTAAGAAGCCTTCTTCACCGCCCTCGAACGGAACGAAGTACCTTATTTCGTCCTGGTTGGACCCAATCATCAAATCAATCTTGGCCCTCTTCTGGTCTCCCCACATCCCGTACATAACTGCACGGTCCTCGGGCAGCGTGACGCCATCCAGGAGCGGGAAGTTGGCACCTCCGAGAAGGCTGTTCTTGTCAATGGCGAATGCCACCTGATAGGCTTCTACCAGCTCGTCCATGGTCTGGCAGCCCGTTGCGGCCAGGAAGTTCTGCGTGACGTGGATGCCGTGCTCCATCGTGTCGCAGTAGGCGATGTTGGCGCTCTGTGCGATGCATCTCTTGAAGAGCCCCTCGCTTCCGTCGATGAGTGGGAGGAACGTGACGCTTGCCGAGCCTGCCGACTCGCCGAAAATCGTCACGTTGTCCGGATTGCCGCCGAATCCGGTGATGTTTTTCTGTACCCACCGGAGGGCCTCAAGCTGGTCTAGCAGGCCGAGGTTGCCTGCCTCCTTGAAGTTCTCTCCGCCGGGAACCCGCTCGAAGTTCATGAATCCCATGAAGCCGAGCCGGTAGTCGATGGACACGAACAAGATGTCGGGGTACTGTTTGGCGATGTTGGTAAGGTTGTAGAGGGGCGACGCTTGGGATTCGGCGCAGAAC
This sequence comes from uncultured Bacteroidales bacterium, assembly GCA_905233745.1. Classification (GTDB taxonomy): domain Bacteria; phylum Bacteroidota; class Bacteroidia; order Bacteroidales; family WCHB1-69; genus F23-D06. Next base: position 12,834 of record CAJODA010000082.1, on the reverse strand, counting down.
CCGCCGCCGTGAATCCATACCATGACCGGTTTCTTGCTGTCGGTGCAGCTGGTATTGCAATAGATATTCAGCACCAGGCAGTCTTCGCCGAACTCCGCCGTTCCCTCCGAGTCATTCATAGGTCCGATGGGAACGTGGCCGGGCTTTGTGGCATCGTACACGCCGTCATCGTCTGCGGCAGGAAGTGCTTTCTTCCAACGAAGCTTTCCCACCGGTTGAGTTGCGTAGGGGATGCCCTTCCAGATAATCAGCTCGTCAGTCTCCTTGCCGATGAAGGTGCCGTTGTTGCACTTGACGGCCAATGACTTGTCGTAATTGCCGTCGGTGATCTTTTTGTTCTCGCTCATTGTTTTGTTCTTCTTTTGTTGTTAATCTGAGTGTTTTGGAATTTACGCTTTATAGACCTCTTCGCCGTCAACAATGGTGGCGAAGAGGTTGGCCTGAGCCACCTTCTCAATGTCGTCGTGCAGAAAGTCGCAGTCGTACACTGTCATATTCGCAATCTTGCCGAACTCGATGGAGCCCAAACGGTGCTCCTGATGGAACTGACGGGCTACGTTGATGGTCATGGCACGCAGCGATTGCTCACGGGTGATAGCTTCCTTCGTATTGCGTGGAGAGGTTGCGCCGCCAGAAACTTCCTTTGGATAGTCGCGCTTCTCAGCTGTATAGATGCTGAGTTTGATGTCCATCATAGGTGACACTGGATAGTCTGAGTGGAACACCACGTTGGCACCTGCGTCATAGAACGACTTGATGGGATATGCCTGATCTGCTAACTCCTGACCCATATAAGCGACTTCCTGTTCATAAATAGGAGAAGCCTTACAAGTCCACAATGGCGGAACCGCAGGCACGGAACCTGTCGCTGCCATGCGACGGATATCTTCATCGGTCACGAAGTGCAGATGTGCCAGCACGTTGCGTTGGTCAAGGTTGCCGGTAATCTTCTCTGCGTCCTCAATACAGCCCAACATGTAGTGGGTAGCACCGCCGCCCTCGGAGTGGACGTGTACGGACATACCCTCCTTGTCGGCCTCAACGATCAGCTCTACCATCTTGTCGTGATCATTGAAACGCTCATTGCCGTGGTAGCCTGGCTGATCCAGATAGTCCTGGTTCTGCCAGCCCGTATGTGCCTCAGTAACACCATCGAGGAAAGCCTTGGGACCGATAATATGGAAATATTCACCGCTCATCTCCGCACGTTCTGCAACAATACGGGCGATTTCTGCCTTGGGATCGGCAATATTGTCCGTCACATACATATAAGCGTAGGTACGCAGCTTCAGCTTGCCTTCCTTCTGCAGTTCACAATAAGCCTGGGGAGCATCTTTGTGGACAACCTCCACGCCGGCATCACCGACGGCGGTATAGCCGCTGCTGAGGGCCATATCCTGCCAAGCGAGCAGATACTCCTTGATATCCTCTACTGTAGTGGGAACATTTGCCATAATCTCGAACACAGGTCCTTCGCAGACGTAGCCGTCGGGTTCGCCATTCTTATCAACATGTACCAGGTCATAGCCCCATTTCTTAGCGTAGGCAGCATCGATGCCTGCCCATTCCATCGCCTTGCTGTTGAGCAGCATGGAGTGGCCGCCACCCGTTTGCATGATGATGGGCTTCTCAGCGCAAATCTCGTCAAGAAATGCCTTGCTGACATATTCCTCATTCTCCACCCAACCAGAGGCTATATAGAACTGGCGTTGTGGGTTCTTCTCAATGAATGCCTTGATGATGTTACGATATCTTGGGTAGTCGGTAGTCAGTCCCCCCTCCATCAGGTTCGCCTGTCCGATGGCGCGGTAACCGGCCAGATGCCCGTGACAGTGAGACTCCATGAAGCCGGGATAGATGAAGTTGTTACCATAATCCAGCACCTGTGCGTCGGTATCGGCCAGCTTTTTCGCTTCTTCCGCACTTCCGATATAGGCAAACACGCCGTCCTTGACTAATGCGGCCTTGGCAAAGGGCCTTTTTTCATCCATCGTGATGATGTTGCCGAGAATAAGGGTTTGTTTCATAATATGTTTATCCATTCGTTATTTGTTGATTTGATTTGTCGTTATCGTCTCGCCTGATAAGCTGCGATACGCTTGGCCACGTTGTCCTTGATGTTGTTGTAGAAGAGCGCGTAATCCTCGCCGTGACGGCCATCCGGACCGAAGAAATACTCGGCCACCTTGGCGGATTCTTCGTCCATCTTCTCGCCCATGGCATGGGTCACCACCACGCCGCGGTCGGGGAACACCTGCGCATCGGCACCCAAGTCCTGAATCTCCAGTTCGCCGGTCTTTTCGTTCGGCCAAAGCGAACCCAGGTTCAGGCTGGCCGGGGCATACGTGTCGTCCAGCTTCCAGTTCAGCGGGTTGATGCTCATAGAGCCCGGCTGCAGCACGCATGTATCGGCATTCACCTCCCTGTTTTTGGGACCTTCCGTGTTCCAGGTGATAATAACGCCTGTGTCGCACTCTCCTGTTGCAAATTTCATGTGCGGGTAGGCCTTGAATTCGTCCTTTGTGAAAGCGTAGCCGATAGGGTAGGCGGCAACCATGCGGCTGTAGTAGTCAGGGTGCTCGGCAAAGTATTGTTTAAGCACCATCTTGACGATGGCCGATCCCTGGCTATGGCTGGCGATGATGAAGGGGCGGCCGTTGTTGTAGTGCTCGAAGTAATAGTCCAACGCTGCGACGATGTCGCCATAAGGTCCTTCGGCAATGGCTGCGTCGAAGATTCCGTCCCTTTTCCAGATCACCCCGGCATACCGCAGACCCACCTGACGGTAGTACGGCATATACACGTTGGTGGAGTCCGCGTAAGCAGAGGCATGCAGCGCATATTCGCCCGCGGCGCCCTCCAGCATTTCGGTATTGTCCATGTCGGCATAATCAGGAGCGCCCTCCGCCATGCTGCCCAGAATATACTCAGTAGCGTAAACGTAGAACGTGTCAACTCCTTTGGTGATCTCAGGAAGCTTGTACCAGTTGTCTTTATTGGAATAATCCAGAGGTTGTGTCTTGCTCATAATCATTTAGGTTTAAATTACTTCACTTTCTTTCCACCAAAATACACATCGCTAGGCAGGTTGTGGCTGAAGCCCTCGTGCTCTGCCGTCAGCAGGTCCTTGTCGAACACCAGGAAATCAGCGTCCTTGCCCACCTCGATGGAGCCTTTCTTCGCCTCGATGCCAAGCTGTTTGGCACCGTTGATGGTATAGCCGATGAGCATTTCCTCAATGTTCATTCTCTCATTCTCAGGCGGGAATACTTTGGCAGCTACGGTGAACGGGTAGTCCCTGGTCTTTTCGGTAATCCAGCGGGTCATACCCACCTCCATGCCCAGGTAGGGGTTCCAGGTGGTGAAATCCATAAAGACGATATTGTCGCTGGACCAGGCCACTGTGGCGCCGCTATCCCAAACCGATTTGCAGCGGAACTGCTTACAGGCACGTTCCATACCGAGCCAGGTAGCCGCAATGGCGGGGTCTCCGGAATGCCAGTGCGGCGTAAAGTTGGCGAATACGCCGAGCTTGGCGAAACGATCCAGATCATCGTCGCACTCAATTTCAAGATGGGCGCAGGTGACTCTTACGTGGAGGTTGCTCAACGCCATCCAATACCGTGCGTGACGCGCGCTCACCCACGGTGTGAAGGTGAAGATCCAGATTGGCATCGTTGAGTTCCTTCAAAACCTTTGCGATCCCCTCCGCGGAGAAAGCGGTGGACCCCGTCGTATGGACATCCACGTAGGGCGTGACCATGGCCGCGGTATGGATCTTCTGGGTACCGTCCATGAAAACCTTCATGGTATGAACCTTCAGGTGCTCCGTGTTATACTCACGCTGTATGCGCTTGAGTTGCTTCAAGCCTTCCTCGGCATCTCGTTCCGAGTTAATCACCAGGCTGCCGTCAACATAAACGGGCAGTTTTCCCTGCTTGTCCAGTTCGACAAGACGCTTATAGACCTTCTCATGGAAGCTCATATCGCCAGGAAGTCCGGCATCAAATACTGCAGAAACTCCATATTCGACGCAAAAGTCAATCCAGCGCTGAAGCGCCGCATCTACTTGCTCATCGGTAAGGTCCATCCCGCTGTCCAGAATGATACGGACTTCCGTTGCGCCTTCATACATATTTCCGGTCACATGTCCGTCCTTACGCACGTAATACGCAAGTCCCGGAATAGGATCCGGCGTGTCGTCTGTAATGCCGTGCCTTTGAAGGATCCTGGAATTAACCCAGATGCTGTGTCCTTCACCTTCCTGAATCTGTAACTCGGCATCCGGACAGATGGCGTCAAGTTCCTCCTTTACGATATCATCTCCTTTAAGGAACCTTTTCTCCATAAGGAATCTGTAACGCTTCTCACCGGGATTCTTTTTGATATAGTCCGCCATCACATCCAGAGCTTCCTGCTTGCCGTTGGGCTCAATCCGCTCTCCCATGGGTGCGTACTCAAAACCAACGGGAATGGTTATATGCACATGGCTGTCGATGATGCCGGGCATAATGAACTTGCCGCCGAGGTCCGTGACCTCACCTTCATAACCGGCCAGGCCGGCTTCGTCGCCCACATAAACAAATTTTCCATCCTTTACCACCAGCGCGGTCGCCTGCGGATTCTTCTTGTCAGAAGTGAAGATTTTTGCGTTTTTAATGATTTTGTCTGCTTTCATTTTGATTCTGTTTGTTTTATATTTTAATTACTTTAGTATGTACGTCTCAAAACAATGCGGAAACCTAAGGTAGCGTTGCGGCCGTTGTGTTCAATCTCGCGGCCATGGTAGGCATTTGTGCAAGCGTAGGGCTCGCTGTCGTAGCAGCCGCCGCAGCCCGCAATACGATTGCCTGACACGGGACCGGCATAGTCGGTGCCCTGGTCAGCAGGAATGTCGGCCAGATCGGCATACCAGTCGTTGCAGTATTCCCAGACGTTACCGCTTAGGTCGTAGAGGCCAAGCTCGTTGGGCTGCTTGGAGGCCACGAAGTGGGAGGCATGTTCGCCGTTGTTGGAATACCAGGCCACATTGCTTAATGTGTTTGAACCAGCGTAGATGTAGCCATGCGACTTGCGTCCGCCGTTGGCAGCATAGTGCCATTCGGCCTCAGTAGCGAGGGCGAACTGCATCCCGGCGGGCAACTGGTCGGCGCACATCGTGTTCAACTTGTCGAGGAAGCCGCCGCTCTTGGTGATGTCCTCATAGTTAATCATTGTAACGGGATAGAGACCTTCGCTCTCGGTTTGGCCTTGTGGTTTCGAGCCCATGACGGTTTCCCAGATATAGTTCATCGTTTCGGTTTGGCAAATATAGAAATCGGTAAGCGTTCCACTGACGGTTTTCTGTTCGCCGTCGCGCTCGTAAACGAGCTCGTAGTTGCCGCCCTTCACTTCAACCATCGGGAGGTAATAGCCGACTGTACTGTTGTTCACAGCGATGGTAAGGACGTTGTCGGGCCGAGTAGGTTCCACGAGGTTCTCTTCGTTGAAGTCATCCACGAGGACGAGTCGCAGGCCACGGTTTGGATAGGATTGGTGCATTCCCAGCCATGTGTGGTAAGCGGTTTCGAGACCCGTTTGTTTGGTGCCGTAGCTGCCGCCACGGGTGACGCGGTAGTTGTTGTCGGCGTTGCAAACATAGTTGAAACCTTGGTTGAGCGTGAGTTTGTCGAAGTAAACGAAGTTGTCGCGGGTCCATTCCCAAACGTTGCCGGTCATGTCGTAGAGGCCGAGCTCGTTTGGTTGCTTCAGGCCGACGGGGTGGGTTGTGCCGCCCGAGTTGTCAGCGTACCAGGCCACTTCGTCTAGTGTGTTGGAACCGGAATATTTGTAGCCATTCGACTTTTGTCCGCCGCGGGCTGCATACTCCCATTGGGCTTCGGTGGGCAGCGCGAAACGCTTGCCAGATGGCAGCTGGTCGGCGCATATCGTGTTCAGCCTGTCGAGGAAGCCGCCTTCCTTGACGATGTCGTAGTAATTCACATTGCTGACGGGGTATGAGTCGCCATTGTTTGACTGTCCTTCGGGTCTCCATCCCATAACGGCGTTCCAAAGCTTGTTGGTCACCTCGACGGGACAGATGTAAAAGTTGGAGAGTGTTCCTGTGACGGTCGTCTCTTGGTTTTCGTACATATACTTCATCGAGTAATCCCCACCTTTCACTTTTTTCATAATAAACTCATCAGAGGAATTTTTCACCTTGAAGGTGAGCGTCTCTGCGCCCCACTGGTTGTTGTTTGAATTGTCCTTCTTGCAGCCGGTGAGTGTTGCGGCGCTTAAGATGATGGTGGCGACAAGCGCCCATAACTTCATTCTTTTCATTGTTCTTTTTTTATGGAAATAATAACTTTTTCAGTAACGGCGACTGACTCAGGTCGGTGGGTTGGTGCCGGGGATACCTTCGGGCACGGGCACGCCGAGTCAATCAAAATATTGATTATGCGAGTCTTTCGATTAATTCGGCATGCTGGGGAAACTGGTTCAACAGTGTTTCTTTCCGTCCCAACTCGAAGTTCTCGAAGCTGAAGGCTGGAGCCACAGCGCAGCCAACCAAACAGAAGCCCGTTTTTGATGGAATCTCCGCTGCAAACCATTGTTCAGGATGAATCACGACCTGCATCTCCCCATCGGGTGATAAATGGTGAACAGTCAGATTCCCATCAGTGTCAATGACATAAATGTTGAGCGGTTTGCCGGCATGATAGTACCAAATCTCCGTCACGCCGTGCAGACGGTGGAAGGCCGAGATGTCGCTGTCGGTCAACATGTAATAGATGGTGGAGATGTCCTTCTTCCCAGAATCGTCGTTGCCGAAAATCTGTCTGTAGTATCCGCCTTCAGGATGCGGTTCAAGCTGAAGCTTTTCGATAATACTCTGATATTCCGTATTGTTTGTCATTTTCTTGATTTGGGTTGTTTGAAGGGTGAACCGAACTCGCGCATGGCTTGTAAAACTTTTTCTTTCATAATCGTAATTTTTAAAAAAAAAATTGTGCAAAGATATTAAATTTTATTGTCTTAGCGTAACAAGACTGCTATTTCTTTGATGAAAAAATTTTCATTAAAGTTACTATATTATGTCAAAAACGAGAAAAGAAAGGGCCCTCATTGTGGTTTTATGGACGTGATAAAATGGGGGCGTCAGTTTATTTCATATTTGACAAACTTATTCGAAATAACCGAACCCGGCGATGGTCACCAGCATCTGGTCAACATAGTCCCATGAGGTGCTCGACCAGTGGAAACCGAGACGATATAACACCTGGGCCGTGTATTGGTTGTCAGGAATAATGAAGACAGCCTTTTGTCCGTGCGCCATATCCTGATATGCCAACAAACTCGAAAGTTTCTTGGCCTTGTCGGGATTCTGCTTGGCAAGTTCAAGGGCCATATTGAAATCTTCCGCCTCCACCCGAATCGGGGTCTTTCCCACCTGCGACAATTCAGCCAGCACATCGCCGAAATGCACGGAATGGTTGTTGTAGGGATGGAACAGACAGCACTCCTTCGGGGTTTGGGACAACATCACGATGGCCTTCGCTGTCTCATTGATCGGCGAAAACTCCATCGGCGTATCGGTCATCTCGTAGGGATAGCAACCCAACATCTGGAAGACCCTGATGCGGCCCATCGCACTGTTGGTCTGGAAGTTGATCTGGAATTCACCGTCGGTGGAACGAGGGGCGAGGTTACCCACACGCATCACCTTGGCATTCAAATTATTCAAAGCCACAGCTTCCAATACGATACGCTCCGAAATGAACTTGGAATGGACATACTGGTTGGCGAGGTTTTGTCCGAAATAGAGCTTCCGCTCCGTAAAGACCGTATCCTCCGCTGGCATCCCGTTGATGGAGAGACCACCCGTACTGTAGGTGGAGACATGGATCAGCTTCACACCGTTTTGCAGACAGAAATTGACACAGTTGACCGCACCGCCCACGTTCACGTCCTCAATCTCAGTGCCTTTGGAGAAATGCTTCACCACGGCAGCGCAATTAAAGACTGTATCCACCTTGCCATCGACGTTGATTTCATGCGTCACATCGCCGTTGACGATACGCAAACGGCTTCCGAACAACTCCTTATAACTGTTGCTAAAGTAGTAAAACAACAAACCTTTCAGTCTGCGCTCGGCTTTCTCATCGTTCTCCCCTCTCACCATGCACCAGATGACCGGCACATCGTCACGGTCAATCAATTCCTTGAGGACATGGATGCCCAGGTAACCCGTAGCGCCCGTAAGTAACACATTGCCAATGGATTGCAATTCGCCAATTTTGAACGTGTCCAAGGTATTGCTTTCCAAAACACGGTTGATGGGCGCGTAATCATAGTTACTGGCTTCCTCGTCCTCATCAACGGCACCGCCAGTCAGGAAGTTGGACAACAGACGCGGCGTCGGGTTGGTAAACACGTCGCCGTAGGCGATATGATGACCGTTCTTGTCGGCCTCGATGATGACGCGCGTCACCATGAGGGAGGTACCGCCCAACTCGAAGAAGTTGTCGGTGGCTCCAATCTTGTCCACGGACAGGATGTCGCTGAAAATTTTGCAGAACAGGCGTTCCGTGTCGTTGGCAGGCTCCACATATTCGTGGTCGGCAGCCTGGATGACGGGAGCAGGCAGCGCCTTGCGGTTCACCTTCTGGTTCTGGTTGAGCGGGATGCGCTCGATTTGCATCGTCACGGCAGGCACCATGTAAGGCGGTTTCTCCTCCATAATGAAGTTATTCAGGGATTCGATGTCAATCTGATCATCGGAGACGATATAAGCTGCGATGAACTTGCCACCGCCCTCTTCGTCAAAGGCTTGCACGGTGGCATCCTTGATGCCGGGGAACTGAAGGATGACACCTTCCACCTCCTTGAGCTCGATACGGAAGCCGCGGATCTTGACTTGTCCGTCCTTGCGCCCCACAAACTGGATGTTGCCGTCAGGGAGATAACGCACGATGTCGCCGGTACGGTAGATGTGGGCATATTTCTCGTTGGAATCGAAGGGGTTGTCAATATAGACCTCAGCGGTTTTCTCGGGACGATTGAGGTAACCGCGGGTCACTTGCGGTCCGGCGACCCACAACTCACCCGCCACGCCCACAGGCAGACGGTGACCCGCCTTATCGACGATATAAAGCTTGACGTTGTCCAACGCCGCACCAATCGGAATGTCCTTCATGGGCTTCGTCACGTCGAAGGAGGTGATGCAGACGGTACTCTCGGTAGGGCCGTAAAGGTTCACCAAAGTATAGTTCGTTGGCGGAGTCAGCGGAGCCAACTTCTCGCCGCCGGTCAACAGATAGCGCAAGCAGTGGTTCTCGACGCTCGTGGCGAACTGATAAGCCACCTGCGTGGTCATGAATCCGTGGGTGATTTGCTCTTTTTCAAAATATTCATTCAATGCCAACAAATCCAAGCGCAGTTCTTCAGGGATAATGTACAGCGTAGCGCCAGCAGTGAGACATGGATAGGTTTCCATCATATTGGCATCGAAACCGAAACTGGCGTAGGCCGTAACTTTACAACCAGGGGTGAGGTTAAACCTACGATGATACCACTCGCAGAATGCGACGATGTTACGATGTACGATCTGACAGCCTTTGGGGGTTCCCGTCGTGCTTGAGGTGTAAAGCATGATGAAGAGCGATGACGGGGTTGGTAGAGACGTTTCATGAAGCGTATCTACAGCCTCCAATGTCGCAATATCCTTGGTAAACAGCACGTCGCCTTGGTATTCGTTCACGATGTCGCGCAGCGATTCATCGGCGATGAGCAATTTCACGGAAGCATCTTGCATCATGAAGTTGAGACGCTCCGACGGATAGGTCGGGTCTAAGGGCTGGTAGGCACAGCCGGCCTTCAACACGCCCATGGAGACGATTGGCATCCACTCGCAACGCGGGATCAACACGGATACCACATCTTCTTCATGAAGGCCTTTCCCATGGATATAGGCGGCGATGCGGTCGGAAATCGCATCCAATTCCTTGTAGGTAAAACGCTTGTCCTGATAGACCACCGTTATATTGTCAGGTGTTTTTGCCACCTGTTCACGGAATTTGGAGACGATCGTCGCGTTCTCGTCCAACTCCGTGTCGGTTTGGTTGAAACTATCCAGCAAGGCGCGTTGACTCTCGGTGCAGATGTCAATGTCGCGCAAGAGGGTTTGGCTCAGGAAGCCCTCCAAAACCGCCTCGTAACTCTCCAGGAATTGGTCAATCAGCGTCTCGGAGTATTCGTTGGCATTGTATTCCGCCTTGATATGATATTTTTTGCCGACATAGAACGCCATCAGATAAAACGACACACCCTCGTTGTGCTTGCGGAGCTGTATGGCCTGCATGGGTTTGCCCATCAATTCGGTGAAATCAAGTATGAGCCCATGCCATGCAAATATGGAGTTGGTTTGCAAGTTGAGGTCGGTCATGATGTCGGTATAGGAATAGAGGTTGTGCTTGCGGCAGCCGATCATCTGTTCCTCACCGGCTTTCATGAAATCGAGCACAGTGGTGTCGTCCGTGAACTTGGCATAAACAGGCAGCGTCTTCACCGTCATGCCAACGGAATGTTGGAACTTCGGCTCGGTGCGGCCGTTGAATACCGTGGTGAACAGCGACTCCTGCTCATTGTTGTACTTGGCTAACAGGAAGGAATATGCCGACGTGAAGAAAGTGCTTTTTTTGATGCCGTTGGTCTTGCAGAAAGCATCCACCCGATCCATGTCGGTGCCGAGAACGCGGAATTTTTGGCCGTCCGTTTGTTCGGGAATCTCCAAGTCGGGCATAAGCTGGGTGAACGTGTCGCCGCAATCGAAGTTTTGGGCATACCACTGTTTGCCTTCCTCAAAGGCAGGTGTTTTACGCATCTCGGCTTCGGCGAGGGCAAATTCTTGCATCGACATCTCCTCGGGAGCCAGCGTGCCGCCATTGTAAGCCGTCTCCACATCGCAAACGATAATATGATACGAGGAACCGTCGGATGCATGTCGAAAAGCCAATAGACATGATCTGCATCGCGCATCACTTTGGTATGGAACAGCCTGCCACCATAGAGTTTGAAAGGCTGGATAAACTCTCGCTTCTCTGTCTCAAGGTCAGTGACCTGTTCGACGGAAAGGCTGAATTCCTCTTTTTCCAAATCGATGGTCTGCATGGGCTCTCCCTCATCACTCAGCTCAATGCGTGTGAAAAAAACGGGATGGGCCTGTACCGTCGCCTCTATGGCACGGCACAAACGGTCGGCATCAATACTGCCGTCAAAGACATAAAGAAAAGGTAGGTTATAAAAAACCTCGTTTTCATGTTGTACACATTCGGCATAAACACCTAATTGCGATTTTGAAAGGGGGGCGGATTTTTTCATATTGCTTTGTTTTTATTTCTTGTCATTCCATGAAGTGGAAAAAATATCAGGATTGATGACGAGCATCAGATAAGCCCAGTGGAGCTGCTGGTTGCCGGAAACACGCTTGAGAAACTTCATGGTCTCCGAACCGTACATATAAGAATAGCCAAGTTCTGCACTGATAAATTTCGTGAAAGCATAATTGGCCGAAAACTCAGCTGCCAACCCCAAAAACTGTTTGACATTGGGCAACTTGGTAGCCATGGCATAATAATGCCCTGCCAGATTGAAATTCAAGTTTTTGACCGGGGTGAACGTGCTACCCAGATAGGCGTTTTGCAATCCAGGTGTAAAGCCTCCCACCCATGTGCTCATGTAGAAAAAGTCCATCGCGCCGTAAAACTCGTGATGCGAACCATAAATCGGGTTGAAGCCGCGAACCTTGTCGTGGAATACCATGCCAAGGGCTCCCTCAGGCGGCACGGCAAAATAAGCGTCACCACTCAAGTAGTCGTAGCCGGCATAGATGGCATAGCTGTCGCGAGGTTTGGCCGTCAGCTTGACACTGCCCATGAAAGCATCCAAGGGTATGCCATGCTCTTCCTTGCCAAACTGGTAGTAGAACGAACCTTCCGCCGTGATATACTTGGGCTTGAGGGTGATATAGGTACCTGCCAACTGCTGGAAAAATGTTTTCGGGACATTGTTTTGTTCGCCTTGCATCCCGATGTTCATGAACAGCAGCGAGGCTCCAAATATCGAATTTGGCGTAGCATAGTGATACCAAAGGGTTTGCATCGACTTGTAAGGCTGGTTGCCGCCGCTGAAAAAGGTAAAGCCCCCCATGTTCTCGGGATTCTGGTTGTAGGCAAACAGCAGGTGCACTTTGTGCTGATTGCCTTCATAGCCGAGTTTCAGCACGTCGTGGGTAGGGGCAGTCATGGCCCAGTCGTTAGAACCGATGATACGCTCGTCGTCGTAGGCTAATGCCTGCCGACCGATTTTGGCAAACAATCCCTTGCGGGATTTCACCATGGCCCAACCCTCATTGAGGCTGAATGAGCCGCCACCCATACCCCACGTGCCCGATTGCTGCAAGGAAAGTCTAACCTGTAACCACGAGCGGCTATAGTCTGTGGTCAGACGGTAGCGCCCAATGACAAAATGGGCAAGGTCTTCTTGGGCGTTGTCTAATTCGTTGAATCCTCCGTAACGCAACTCGGCACGGGTCAGCATGTCCAATTTTATATTAAACTGATTGTCAGCTTCCTGCTGGGCATGAGCGATAATAGGCAATAACAAGATGGCCAAATTGATAAGTAGAATTCGGCTTTTCATTTTCAAAGTGTTTTTTAAGGTTATTCGATGTCGAACATGTCGATGAAACCTGTTATTTTGAAGACATCCTTGATCTCGTCATTCAGGTTTTTCAACACAACCTTGTTGCCTCTTGCCTTGGCGTTCTTCAGCAAGCCCAACAGAATGCGCAAT
>CAJODA010000081.1 GCA_905233745.1 uncultured Bacteroidales bacterium | reverse complement strand
GTTGAAATTTGATTATTTACGCCAGAATGCCTCTACCAATAATGCCCAGGCCTTTAACAGAGTGAACTATTCTTATAAGTTCAGTGAAACGGGCAGTTATACTTCATTGGGCTCTGTGAATATAAACTCTACCAATTGGGCTTCTCAAACGTTAGATTTTTCTTCCGCTGATGCCATTGACCAAAATGTGATGTATTTGAAAGTGGAATTTGTAGGTGGTAATGCTGGTGCTACCCAGAGTTGCGGTATTGTTAATGGTTCGAGATACCTTCCCAGCTATATCACTGTTGACAACGTGATGATTTCAGGTGACCGGCCGGCAAGAGCTACTTTGAATGCTACAGCCCAGACCTGTGACAAGGCATTCGTGTGCGAAGGCGAAGAGGTTACTTTCACCTGTCAGGGCGATGATGCTTACTTCAAATTCTATGTGGTGGATGAGACCACTAGTGAGGTAACTGCATTTGATGGCGCCACCTCGTTGGCTATCATCCCCACCCAGTCAACCAACTATGTGATCAAGGCTGTGGATCAGACCACGATGTGTGACTCGGTATGGGGTCCGTTCAATGTGGAAGTGGTAAAGACCCCGACCATTACCTATGTTTCCGGTTCTGATGATGCCGGTGTCTGCGGTACTGCCGTATTTGATGTCAACATCGCGGTTGAGAATGCCACTGCCTATACATTTACCTGGCTTACTCTTGGTGCCACTACGCCTAATGGTGTTATTTTCAATGATGACAACAATGGCAATATCACAATCGGCGGAAGCCTTACAGAAGGCGGATCTGCCCGTTATGACATTACTGCAAATCCGGATAGCCGTTGCTCTACAACTGATGTGTTTGTAATCGGTACGCTGGCTACACGCGTAAATCCGCAAATTGTACAGACCATAGGTAATGATACCGTATGCCAGGGTGCAGATATGCAGTTTGTCATTTCTAACATCGATGACTTGAACTTTGCTTTGATTGATAATGAACGGCGTTATAGTTGGACTACCGCTACTGAGACGTTGTCCACGAAGGACACGTTGGAATATGTGGCTGATGAGGATCACCACTCAACCCGTCATTATCTCACGGTGCGCCAGAATGGCTGTACTACGGTTGATAGTTTTGATATCGTGGTTTATAACTTGAATACTGAGTTTGATACTTTGAAACTGAATCGTAGCCATTATGTATTGAACTATGGTTGCTCCTATTTGGATGTAGATTCGCTCGAACTCCCTGATCTTATGCACAAGGGTGTGGCAGTAGATACCTCCATGATTGCCTCTTATTCTATCCGTAACAACACCGATGGCAAGATCTATGTTGCCGGTATTGACAACCTGAAGGCTACCATAATGTGGGATGTGACGGACATTTGCGGTAATGTTCATCCCAAACAGCAGGATCTCACATTTGAATTACCTCCTTGTGGTGACGATGAACACTTCACAGCAACTGATGTGGACGGCAATGTGTACCATACGGTTCGTATGGGTTGGAACTGTTGGACACGTGAGAATATGAAGACGCTGAACTATGCTGACGGCACGCCGGTGGCTGTGGCCCTGGGCTATGAGAACAACCAGTTCAGAAATCCCGACGCCACCGCCGTTATTTTCGGACGACTCTATTCTTGGTACTCTGCCATGAACATTCCTGAAAACGCTACCACGTTGCCTGAGACCAATACATTCGGCCACGTGCAGGGTGTATGTCCGAAAGGCTGGTTTGTGCCTACGCCCAATCATTATCTCGAACTTCGTGGCTATGACATGTACCACTTGCGTACCAACACCTACTGGCTTGACAATGGCGGAGACAACAGCACTGAATTCTCCATCCTCCCGGCAGGTTGCTACAACAGTCACATCGAGCGCTTTGAGAATATTCTCGGTAACGCTTACTTCTGGAGCAGTGACCTTTCTGCCTCCAGCCTCCTCAAGAGCTTTATGGCTGACTGTAATTGCTACATGTTCCAGCAACTTGACAACTCCCCGAACAATGCATTTAGCGTACGCTGTGTAAAGGAGCGTGAATAAAGTGCGTTTCGATTTGCATATTTGTATTTTTTGCTATATTTGCGGCATAAAATCAAATATGTATATGAATAAGAATTTAGTATTAACATCGTTAATAGTTTTCAGTATGGTGGTTGCGCATGCGCAGACCACCATATTGCTAGGTTCTCAGGCCTCTGTCACCAATTGCGATTTAGTCGTATATGATGACGGGGGCCTTAATGGCAACTATCAGGCTAATGTGAACGAAACCCTTACCATTTTGTCCAACGATCCCAGCAACGGTTGCGTGATGGTGGAGATTACCGATTTGGATATTGACCCTACCGATACGCTTACTATTTATGATGGGGTGGGCATAAACGGTCCGGTATTGCACAAAATCAACAACACAAACTATGACCCTACGGGGACCTTTCGCTATGCGGCCACGGTGCAGAACAGTACGGGAGCCATAACGCTCCAGTTTGTTTCAGACGGGGCCGGAGAGGGTACCGGATTCGTGATCCGCACCAGCTGCATTGCACCCTGCCAGCGTGTTGCCCTCCATATTGATTCCGCCAATTGTTCGCACCTGCCCCGGGTCGATCCCGATGACGGTTACAGCTATATTGACCTTTGTCCCTACGATACGCTGCGTTTCAGCGTCTATGGCGAATATCCGGACAATGATTTCAGCTATCATCAGTCCGATAACAGCACCACTTTCCTGTGGGATTTTGATTTGGAAGAGATTGATAGCATTGGGGGCAATAACGTGAACTATTATTTCACCCCCGGGCGCGGCTACGATGTCTCCATAAGTGCCGTTGATCAGGCGCAGTGTCTCTCCCTTATCCCGATCACTTTTCGCGTGCGTACGTCCAAAAATCCTATCCGTGATGTGGGTCGGCTACCCGCTATCTGCACCGGACAGCAATTGGACTTGAGTGTGGGCTATGACCAGATCTCGAGTCTGCAGCTCGACTCGGTGGGCAGCGAGCAGATCACGTCACTGGGGGTTACCGATACCGTGTTCCTGCCCGATGGCATCAGCTGTCCGCCCTATGGCTACTATTACCGCTCATACGTCAATTTCACCTCCTTTGCGCCCACAGCCACGATTACCAGTGCGAACGACATTCTCTTTGTGCGAATCAAGATTGAACATTCGGCCATTGAGGATATCCGCATCAAGCTCTACTGTCCCAATGGCAGTTCCTGCCGTATTGTGCCCGACTATCAGAACGACGGGTGGGGTGGTATCACCCACTATTTCAGAACCAATCTGGGCATTGCCAACCGTTTGCAGGAGGTGAACAGCTGCAATCCGGCCCAAAACCCCATGGGGGTTGCGTGGAACTATGTCTGGTCAAATAACACCACTTTGGGCTACCAGTACGCGAGCGGCACATACGGCTATTGCTACGAGCCAAGCAATATTCACTATATCTACAATCCAACCTGGGATGACGGCAACTACTCCTATGTGATTGATTCCAGCGATGTGGCCAATATGACGCAAATCTATCACCCCAATCAGAGTTTCGCCGGCATGGTGGGCTGCCCGCTGAATGGAAGCTGGTATATCGAAATCCAGGACTTGTGGACCAACGACAATGGTTATCTGCACGAATGGGAAATGGCCCTGGACCCGCATCTGCTGCCCCAGAACTGGTCCTATGCCGTTCACGTGGACACCACTTATCTGGTGGGCCCGGGAGCCAATAATATGTATATTATCCCCAACGAGTCAGGCGACATCTCCTACACGGCTGTCGTTGTTGACGAGTTCGGATGCGCCTACGATACCATACTCCCCTTGCATGTGGTTCCCTCCCCGGAACCTGACTTGGGTGACGACTTCGGTATCTGCTACGGCGACAGGGCAGTTCTCACCTGCAACTATGAAGAGCCCAACACAACCTACGCCTGGAACACCGGTGATGAGACGCCTGATATACAAGTGGTCTCAGCGGGGAATTATGCCGTCTATATTGCCACCATGGACAGCGTGTACAATCTTACCTGCTATGGCAGCGATACGGTCCATGTGGAGGTGAATGAGATTCCTTATGCGGATTTTCGTCTGGAAGATACAACCGGTTGCACTCCCGCAACGGTCAGGCTCTTCGACCAGACCACGGCAGAGAATCCGGAATATCAGTATGAATGGCTGATCCTTCGTGAAGACGGCTCGCTGGCCTATGCCTCACCCAATAAGAATCCTGTTATCACGATTGAGGAACCCGGCGTCTATTCCGTCATGTTGAGTGTCCGTACTCCTGCCGGATGTACCGATACGCTGTACAAGTGGAACTGCCTGCACATTTACCATCAGCCTTTGGCGGAATTTGCCTCCCAGCCTGAAATATCCCTGTTTAAGGAGAGTGGCGGCACTATCCATTTCCACAACTATGCTGATTCCACTTTCTTGGATGGCGGTGACCTCTCCCTTCGCTGGGATTTCGGTGACGGTACATCCGACACCGTGACGTTTTCTCCCGACCATTCTTACGATATCTGGGGCGATTATGACGTAACCCTCAGCATCGTTAGCGAATACGGGTGCTCCAGCACAATCACCCATACGGTGGTTATAGAAGACGACCTTGTCTTCCCCAATGTGATAACACCCAACGGGGATGGATATAACGACTGTTTTGCCATCCAGAATCTGAACACCAGTGCGAATCCCGAGGATCCGGACGCCTTCCGCTCCAACGAACTCTATATTTACGACCGTTGGGGAAAATTGGTTTATCATGCCCGGAACTACGACACCTATGCTGTTAATAATGAGGTGGTGATAGGAACACAGCTTTTTGATGCCTCCGGTTTGAATGATGGCGTCTATTACTTTACATTTTATTACAAGGGAAAAGCGAAGATTGTGGATTATCATGGTTCAGTCACCGTTGTCCGATGATTTTTTTCTTATAAATTAAATTCCTTTTTGTATTTTTGCAACTCTCTTTTTTAAGATGATGTTAGCAAAGGTAAAAGAATTTGTTTATCGGTACAGCTCGCCGCAATTTGTCCGGTTTGTTTTCACTGCGATACTGAATACGGCATTCGGACTTTTTGTGAATTATCTGTTTCTGTTTATTTTTGAACATCTCTTCAAACTCAACCATGCCTATGTTGTATCCAATTTGCTGGCCACCATTGTCAGTATTTTGTTCAATTTCAAAACTTATGGCATACTCGTTTTCAAAAACAAGAACAACAAGCTGCTCTTCCGATTCCTGATGGTCACCTCGTTCACCTATTTGCTGAACATTGGCGGCATTGCGCTGCTGGAGTATTTAGGAAGCAGTAACAACTATCTGAATATCACTTTAATGGCCATACCGGTCGGTTTGCTGAACTACGTCTTGAACAAGCATTTTGTCTATACCGACCGCGCCAAGAGATGGCACTGGTTCTGCCTGGTGTGCGTATTGCTGGTGGAACTGGTTATAGTGCTTTTGCTGAAGCATTAGGATTCTTTCGGAAAAATCCCGAACACCGCCGAGCCGCTGCCGGACATGGCGGCGTAGAGTGCGCCCTGCCTGTAGAAATCCTGCTTGATTTTTGCCAATTCAGGATGTTTGGCGAAAACCGGCATTTCGAAGTCATTGTGGATGCAGTTGCGCCATTCCGACACGGGCATGTTGCATATCACATCGTCCAGCCGTATGGAGGATTCATGGGGCTGGATGCCGGCGTAGGCCTCACGGGTGGACACGGAGACATCGGGTTTCACGATGCGGATCTCGTAGTCTGAAAGGCTGGCTTTTATGGGCGTGAGCACTTCGCCGCGACCGGTGGCGTATGCGGGGGTGTTCAGGATGAAGAAGGGCACGTCACTACCCAGCTGAGACGCTAATTTGAGTATTTCAGAAGTGGGGATGTCAAGTCTGAAATGGTTGGCCAGTCCTTTCAGGGTGAAAGCCGCGTCAGCGGAGCCCCCGCCCAGTCCTGCGCCCGTGGGGATGCCCTTCTCCAGCACTATCCGCACCCCGCTGATGCCAAAGCGCTCCCGCAGCAGCCGGTATGCTCTGACACACAGGTTGTCATCGTCAGGACCGGCATCAAAATGCCCCAGGCACTCGAATTCATAATCACCGTTATAAGGTTCAATGGAGAGTGTGTCCGTAAAAAAATCAGAGGGAACGAAGACGGTCTCCAGATCGTGGTATCCGTCGGGACGTTTGCGCACAACATGCAGCCCGAGGTTTATTTTGCAATTGACGAGATATGTGATCATTGTGTTGTTTTGGGACGTAGAGGCGCAAAATTTTGCGCCTCTACGTCAATGTTATTACAATTTCAGGGTGTCGAAATTTTTTCCGAACACACTGGCGGTTTTGGTGATGGTGACGAATGCGGAGCTGTCGATTTCCTTGATGATGCGGGTGACACGCACTTTGTCGCTGCGGTGGGCGATGATGAGCAGCACGTCGCTTTCCTGCCGGTTGTATGCGCCGTACCCTTTGAGGAAGGTGGCGCCGCGGTGGAGTTCTTGGGTGATGTGGGCGGCAATCTCGTCGTTTTTGCGCGAGAAGACCATGAACTGGTAGGTTTGCCGGTAGCCGTCAATCACGATGTCGGCCACGAACATATAGACGAAAAGAACCACAAAGCTGTACACCAGTTTCTGCACATCGTGGAGGATGAAGAAGGAGGACCCCACAATGATGAAGTTGGCCATCATATTGACTTTCCCGTAGGAAATGTTGCGGTATTTGCCAATCATGAGGGCGATTATGTCCAGACCGCCGGTGTTGCCGCCCCAGTTGATGGCGATGCCCACGCCAGTGGCTGACAGGGCTGCGCCAATGATAACGCTCATGAACATGTCGTCAACCAGCGGTTTTGTGAAAACGGCCTGGCCGATGGAGAAAAACAGCGAAAGGATGACGGTGCAGATTAGCGAGTTGACGCAAAACCGCGTTCCGAGAATCTTCCAGGCTATGGCGATGAGAATGGCGTTCAATACCAGGGTGGTGATGCCGATAGGTATCTTGGTGGCGAAGTAGAGCACGGATGCTATACCTGCCACTCCGCCACCTGTAACTTCGAAAGGAGTCATGAATGCGGACCATCCAAAGACAAAAATTGCCAAACCTATGGTGATAAAGAAGAAACTCTTCACCTCTTTCCATATGTTCAGTTTGACATCCGATATTTTTTTCATTGTTTTATGATATTATTACTCAATAATTTAAATCAGATACAAGTATCTTTTAGACCGCAAAAATAAAAAAAAATCAAGAGGTGTTGTAGAATATGAAAAAAAATGTATTTTTGCCGCCGTTAACGATAGTCGTTAGCAACCCTGCTTCCTTAGCTCAGTTGGTTAGAGCATCTGACTGTTAATCAGAGGGTCCAAGGTTCAAGTCCTTGAGGGAGCGCAAAGAAAATGAAGCACTTACAAATTTCTTTGTAAGTGCTTTTTCTTTAAAGTGGTTGTCGGGGTTGTTTTAAATAAAAAAAATCATATATTTGCAGCCCTAAATTTTTAACGATGGATAGTGAGGAGTTAAAGGAGCAATTTAAGCTTCGGTTATCCGG
>CAJODA010000080.1 GCA_905233745.1 uncultured Bacteroidales bacterium | reverse complement strand
ATTTTCGTTGGGGCAAAGATAGGGAAAAAGGGTGAAATGGGTGAATGGGGTACATGGGGTGAAAGGGGTGAAGTTGGTGCATGGGGATTAAATTAAAGACCAATGACTAAAGACCAATGACTAAAGACCAATGACCAAAGACCAACCTCCAATGTTCACCACCACATTGTACGCATCGGAATGGAGAAAGAAGATACCTCTAATCCTTCACACAGCGCACGGGCATATATGTGTTTGAGAATATGATCCATGAACCGAAGGTGGTAGATGGCAGGGGATATGTTTGCATGGTCTTTTTCAATGTCACCATTCCGTTATCCGCATCGATGCTCACCGAATAGGGATCCATGTTCTCCTCATTGATGGTGCCCACCCAATAATAACAGTTCCTGTTTGCTTCGCTCATGTTATACGAGATATGTGTCGGGGGAAAAGAGGCACATCTCACACGAAATCCTCCAGGCAAGGCGGAGAACCCACAAGTGTTGTACGGGCACAACAACGTATCCGTACAAGTTGATGGAACGGCAGACAGCGCCATTGCAACGGTAGTTTCGCCCGACACCCAATCGCTATTGGAGGAAACCTCTGCTATCATGGCCTCCCACTCGCTCTTGGAGGGCAGATGCCATCCTGATGGACAAAGACGGGGGCTGTCTATGTCAGCCTTGATGATATCGGTGCTGTAATAGTATCCGTATGGATCTTTTTTGAAACAGTTTCCGTAACCCTCAAATCGCTCCACCTCCAACGGAGTGGAATCCCTCAGGTGGGTGACAGCTAGGTTGTCTTTCATCCAAATCTGGTCTCCGATTTTGACCGCGTCGTACGTATTGCCGTCAATGTCGGTCACCGCACCGGTGATGATGTTGGTTTTGGGGTCCCGGCACGCAACGAATGCCATCGAAAACGCCAGCACCAGCAGAAAATTCATTGTTATGATCCGTTTCATGATGTTATATTTTTATTGGTTAATATTATTGTTGGGGCAAAGATAGGGAAAAAGGGTGAAATGGGTGAATGGGGTACATGGGGTGAAAGGGGTGAAGTTTGTGCATGGGGATTAAATTAAAGACTAAAGACTGGAGACTGTACCCCATTCACCTCTTGCACCTCTTGTACCACATGTACCCCATTTTTTTCCTAAAAGTTGTTGTACTCCGGCTTGTTGGTATAGAACAGTCCGGTGAAGGTGAACTGGAGGGTGGCCGTGTCGCGCTCCACCAACTGTGCTGGGATGTTGAGATAGGCTGTGCTGCCGCCTTCACCCGTGCTCAGCGAACGCGCCGGCATGTTGAAGAAGTCCTCGCTGGTCAGACCCACCGTGTCCGTGGTGACGGCTGTAAGGCTCCCGCCAATACTCTGGAGAATTACACTGGCACTCTTGCTGCAGTAATGTCCTATGCCTTGGCAGTCCACATGAGTGCTCTGGCCATTGACCACAACACACGAGTTCTTGCAGTCGCTCGCCTGATGACCGATGTTGACAAACATCGTGTAATTCTCCGATCCTGTTTTTTCCCCATTGGAACATACGACAATGATGTTCTTCCATGTTTGGGGTTTGTCCGCGCACGAAACAAGCGCGACGGACACGAACATTGCTAACGCAATTTTTCCTGAAAGGGTTTTGATCTTTTTTTTCATAATCGTTTTGGTTTGGTTCGCTTACAAATTTACACCTATTTTTGTCCCGAAAAAAAAATGTGACGAAATTTTTTGGCGGATTTGCTATTTTTGCAAAAAAACGGATATGAATAAACATTTGCAACTGACCAGACTTGTCTTCGAAACCCTCTTTTGGGCCGCCGCTCTTTACTTTTTCCTCAACAACGCATTCCTGCGCCCCATGCAAAGCCAGGCGGTCGAATGCGCCATCTTGGGGATGATTGCACTCGTCGTTTATGCGGAAAAATATCTGCTCACCCCTTATATCTTATTGAGAAACAAACCTTTGTGGTATGTCCTGACGCTCGTGGCCGCTGCTGCCGCCGCCTCTGCCGTGGAATACTCCATCGTCAAACCCGGCATTGTCTCTCTGTATGCGGATTCTCTGCCTGTGGATATCCTGAACGACTATCTGTCAGGTGTTTGTGCGAATATTTTCCTGCGTGATTCCGCTTTCATCTGCTTTTTCGTTCTCCTGCATACCGGCTATATCCTGATGAACACGTTGAAGGAGGAGCGGGAAATGCTTTCGGAAAAGGAGAACAAGATTGTCATCATGCTGAACCACAACAAGTTGACTACTATTGATACGGACAAAATCCGCTATGCGCAGTGCGACGGCAACACCACCACAATCTACCTTAAAAACGGGCAGTCATACAAACAATACGTCTCCCTGTCCACCATCGAGGACTGCCTCTCAGAGGACAAATGCCTGAGAATCAACCGAAACACTCTCGTCATGCTTGACAGCATTGACTGTTACACGGTAAACGGCGTATTCCTGCAGGGAATGGAAAATCCTCTGCCCTACTACCAAAAGGAATCCGAAAAAGTGTTGTCCAGACTCCTGATCTGGAACCACCGGAAATTCTCGAAGCAATCAGACTCCGAAATTATCCGAAAAAATCATGATTTGGCGGGATTGGAGGAGATTTTGCATGACGAAAATTGGCAAATTGGCGGGATTGGAACGGAATTTTTGGAAGAAAATTCGGATGAAAGTTCAGGTTGCGAACAGCTGGGGGAAGTGGCGCATTATATCCGTCTGCATCCGGGATGCAAGATTTCCGACATTTCGACGGGAACCGGATTGAAGTTCAGAACCGTGGAAAGGCTGGTCCACGACCTGAAAACGGACGGACGCATCTGCTACAAGGGTTCCAAGCGTTATGGCGGCTACGAGGCGGCGAACGGTGAAGTTGGAGCATGAGGTGCATGGGGTACATGAGGTACAAGGGGGATTAATTTAATGACCAAGGACCAACGGCCAATCACAAAAAAAGGACCAGAAATCGATTTTCCGGTCCTTTATGGTATGTGAAAATAAATAGGATCCTAGTACAGGAAGCTCAGCAGGATACCGGCGGCGACGGCGCTACCGATCACACCGGCCACGTTGGGACCCATGGCGTGCATCAGCAGGTAGTTGGTCTTGTCGTACTTCATACCTTCTACGTACGATACGCGGGCGGCATCAGGCACGGCGGAGACACCGGCGTTGCCGATCAACGGGTTGATCTTGTTGCCCTCTTTCAAGAAGAGGTTCAGGAACTTCACGAAAAGCACACCCGTGGCGGTTGCCACCACAAAGGAGAAGGCACCCAACACGAAAATCAGGATGGACTTCGGGGTGAGGAAGTTCGTGGCCTGCGTGGAGCAACCCACCGTGAGACCGATGAGGATGGTCACGATGTCAATCAGCGGACCGGAGGCAGTGTTGGCCAGACGTTTGGTTACGCCGCACTCTTTCAACAGGTTGCCGAAGAAGAGCATACCTAACAACGGGATGCCGGACGGCACAAGGAAAGCGGTGAGCAAAATACAGAACAGCGGGAAGAGCACTTTCTCGCGGTGCGTGACGGCTCTGGGCGGACGCATACGGATAAGGCGCTCTTTCTCGTTGGTGAACAGGCGCATGATGGGCGGTTGGATCACCGGTACCAGGGCCATGTAGGAGTATGCCGACACAGCGATGGCACCCATCAAACTCGGGGCCAGCTTGGAAGACAGGAAGATGGCGGTAGGACCGTCAGCGCCACCAATAATACCGATAGCACCAGCCTCCATAGGTGTGAAACCGAGTAGCAGGGCTATAGCGTATGCGGCGAAAATGCCGAACTGGGCAGCTGCACCCACCAGAATTAACTTCGGGTTGGATATCAATGCCGAGAAGTCGGTCATGGCACCGATGCCCAAGAATATCAATGGCGGGTAGAAACCCTTGATGACACCGAAGTAGAGGTAGTTCAGCACTGCGCCGTTCTCGTACACACCGATCTGCAGACCGTCAGTGAACGGTATGTTACCGACAATCATACCGAACCCGATAGGCACGAGCAGCATCGGCTCAAACTCTTTTATCACACCCAACGCGATAAAGAACAAGCCGACACAAATCATGATGATATGGCCCCACGTGCAGTTTCCGAAGCCGGAATAGCCGAAGAACTGTATGAGACCTTCTTTAAAAAATTCAAACATTTTTCAGGTAATTTAATTGTGTAACTTATTGGTTAACCGTTGGATTATTCAAAAACTACGAGCACATCCCCCTCCATGACTGAGTCGCTACGGTGCACCCTTACTTCCTTAATAACACCATCCTTTTCAGCGTCGATGTTATTCTCCATCTTCATGGCTTCAAGGAGGAAGAGGCGTTGGCCGGCCTTCACGGCGTCACCCTCTTTGCAGAATACATCGAGGATGGTGCCGGGCAGAGGTGACTTGAGCGTGGCACCGGCGGCGGTAGCGGCGGCAGGTGCGTTCTTTACATTAGCAGGTGCGGCGGCAGGTGCTGACTTCGGAGCACTTGTATTCACCATAACCACCGGTTTCACCTTGACGGGTGCCTTAACCTCGGTTTCAAGCTCCACTGTGTAGGGCGTGCCGTTAACTTCAACATTGACGGCATTGTTCTCTATATCACCAACTTCTACGGAATATTTATTACCGTTGATCGTAAATTTATAATTTTTCATACTTCAATTTCTTTTAAATTATTTTCTAATTACCGGGGTTCTCTTCATGGTGAGTTCCTTCTGGGCCCAAGGAGAATAGCGTTTGGAGGGCATGTTGATGGTGATCACCTCGCTCTCCTCATCGTGCATGCTGTTGAAATGCAGATGCAAGGCCGTGGCAATAGCAGCTGCCTCTTCACCAGTCATCTGTTCGATGTCTTTTTCTCCCTCTTTTTGTGCTTCTGCCGTCTTGGCCATGTCAGGTGTCTCCGTCTTCTTGGCGTTTTTCTGAGCAATTTTCCTGGAACTCCAGCCGAACAGTTTCAGCATGGCAAAGATCAAAATCAGAGCGGTGAACACCACTGACATGGAGATGATGGCCAAACCGATACCGTAGGGGTCGTCGCGTTTCAGACGCTCCTGCTTCGAAACCTTAGTCAGAATTTCATTGGAAGCGCCTGGGGTGAACTGGTCCAGAAAACCGGCCTCTCCAGTGATGCCATCCTCTTTCAAGCCGTATGAGAGCACCGTGTCCATAAGTTGCTCCTTCGGGTAATACATCAAGTCTATCAGATCCTTACCGTCAGCGGAGATAAGGGCAATATAGTTGGTTTTGGAAGTACGAGGATCAAAGTTCACATGGAACGTGCCATACAACGGTTGTGCGTCCAAAAAGAACACCAAGTATGTCCGTTGTGGCATATTGGTGTGGATGTCCGTTTTAGGAATACGATACCAATGTTCGGGTTCCTTACCACCTTTTTTCCTGCCAGCGGCAAACCCTGTTGTGTCGTCGGTCAGGTAGCATCCGGCAATGTTGACATTGTTGTAGGCAGTGTTGAAAATCTCAATCCAAGGCACATTACGACCATATTCGTCGTTATAATTGTCCGTGTTTTTAATCAGAATCTCGTTGAATCGCAGATCGCGCACCGACTGTCCGAATGTGGAGGCGGTGATGAGCAGGGCGGCCAACAAGACCAGATATTTGGTAAATGATTTCATAAAATGATCGAATATTGAGGTTAATGTGTAGAGACGCAAGGCCATGCGTCTCCACGGTTTATATTACAATGGCAGGTTGTCGTGTTTTTTGGCCGGGTTCTCCAAGCGTTTGTTCTTGAGGGATTCGAGGGCGCGGATCACGCGGAAACGGGTGTTGCGCGGCTCAATCACATCATCCATGTAGCCGTACTGGGCGGCCACATACGGGTTGGAGAACTTGTTGCGGTAATCCTCCACTTTTTCGTTGAGGAACGCGGCTTTCTCTTCGGGGTTTTCGATTTTCTTCATCTGGGAGCCGTAGAGGATTTCGGCCGCACCGCTGCCACCCATGACGGCGATTTCTGCCGTGGGCCATGCGTAGTTGATGTCGCCACGCAAGTGCTTGGAGCTCATCACGCAGTAAGCGCCGCCGTAGTTCTTGCGCAGGGTAACGGTGACCTTCGGAACGGTACATTCGCCGTAAGCGTAGAGCAGCTTGGCACCGTGGAGGATGATGCCGCCGTACTCTTGACCAGTGCCCGGCAGGAAGCCGGGAACGTCCACCAGCGTCACGATGGGGATGTTGAAGGCGTCGCAGAAACGCACGAAACGCGCACCCTTGCGCGAAGCGTTGATGTCGAGCACACCGGCCAGATACTTGGGCTGGTTGGCCACAATACCGACTGACATTCCGTTGAAACGGGCAAAGCCGATGACAATGTTCGGGGCATACAACGGCTGGATTTCCAAAAATTTGCCATCATCGACAATGCTGTTGATTACATCCTTCACATCATAAGGCATGTTGGGATTGTCGGGGATGATGGAGTTGAGACTGTCTTCCAGACGGTTGATGGGGTCCTCGGTGGGCTCGTAGGGAGGCTCCTCCATGTTGTTGGAAGGAATATAGTTGATGAGTTCGCGCAGCAAGGCGATACCCTCTTCCTCGTTCTCCACGGCAAAAGAGGCCACACCGGATTTCTTCGAGTGCACCATGGCACCGCCAAGATCCTCGGTGGTCACATCCTCGTTGGTCACGGTTTTCACCACCTTGGGGCCGGTCACGAACATGTAGCTCGTGTTCTTGGTCATCATGATAAAATCGGTGAGGGCAGGGGAATAGACCGCGCCGCCGGCGCAAGGGCCGAAGATGGCGGAGATTTGCGGAATCACGCCGGAGGCAAGAATGTTGCGCTGGAAAATCTCGGCGTAACCGGCCAGGCTGTTCACGCCCTCCTGGATGCGCGCGCCGCCGGAATCGTTGAAGCCGACCACCGGAGCACCGACCTTCATGGCCTGGTCCATCACCTTACAGATTTTCAGGGCGAATGTCTCGGACAGGGAGCCCCCGAACACGGTGAAGTCCTGGGAGAAAACATAGACCAGACGGCCGTTCACGGTGCCGTAGCCCGTAACCACACCGTCGGAGAGATATTTTTCCTTTTCCAGACCGAAATTCTGGCAGCGGTGCTGCACAAACATGTCGAATTCTTCGAAACTGCCTTCATCGAGGAACATCAAGATACGTTCGCGAGCAGAGTACTTGCCCTTGGCATGCTGCTTTTCGATTCTATCCTGACCTCCGCCTAAACGAGCCTTCTCACGCAGCGCGAGCAACTCGTTGATTTTATCTTGCATTGTCATAAGATATTGATATTAAATGATTTGTATATTATTGAGATGATTTTTCAACACCTAATGTAAGAACGCGCGAAAGTACAAAAAAAAAGTGAAAAATTCATTTTTATTTAAAAAGCGGTTGGCATTGGGGTTTGGTTGTTGGGAGTTGGGGGTTGAGATTAATGACGATGAACTATGACGATGGCCTAATTATGCCTAACGGCCAATGACCAATAACTAATTCCCAATAACCAAAGACCAACATCCAAACACACAAAAAAGCAGGACGGACCGCAATCCACCCTGCTTTGGTTCATAGCACCCGAAAAAACTATTTCGTGGCGTCGATGGCTTGTTTGATGAGTTGGAACGTAGCTTCCGGATCGTTGTCCAAGCCCATGGAGAAACGGATGAGGCCTTCGCTCATGCCCATCTCCTTCTGGATGTCCTCGGGCACCTCGGAAGAGGTGGATTTGCCGGAGTTGCTGAACAACGTCTTGAAATAGCCCAAACTGACGGCGAGGTAACCCACGCCCAGCTCCTGCATCTTCTCCATGATGGCGCTGGCTCTCTCGGCCGTGCCCATGTCAATGGAAATCATGCC
>CAJODA010000079.1 GCA_905233745.1 uncultured Bacteroidales bacterium | reverse complement strand
GAGTTCCTTCTGGAGTTCGATTCTCTCCGGACTGCCTGGCTTGTAGCTTTTTACAGGCTCGTTGTCCGGCTTCGCAAATGTGATCAGTGCGTTGTTCATGTTTGGTATTTAAGATTTAAAGATTTAAAGATTTAAAGATTTAAAATTTAAAGATTTAAAAATTGCGGTGCAAATATAGTAAAAATCATTGCGAAAAACTTCATTGAATGTTTTTTCGTGATATTTCTTTCTGTCATTTTGCGATGAAACTTTCTACCAATCGGAACACCTATCCGAATTTTTTGTACTTTAGCACCGCCAAAAGGACCAGTTTTAAATTTTTAAACCATGTTTTTCGGACGTAATTCTGCTAACATTTTCCAATAAAAGAAATACCAATATGATGAAACAAACGCTTATTTTCGGCAACATCATCACGATGGATGAAAAAAGGCCCTTTGCCAAGGCTGCATTAGTTAAGGACGGCGTGTTTGCCTATATCGGAAACGCGGATGAAGCGAAGAAGCTCGCGGGCGCAGACGCGCAGGTGCTTGATTATGGTGACAACTTCATCTATCCTGGCTTCCTCGAATCCCATTGCCACGGCTATCTCGCAGGTGACCGTGCCGTCGGGCAGGCAGATCTCACCAAAATCCTTACAACCGACTACGCAAAATACCGCGAGATTATCAAGGATTTTATTGCGAAGAACCCTCAGCGCGAGTTTTATCTTGCCTCAGGATGGGTTGAAAACGACGAATATGTCAGCAAGGCGTATTTGGATGAGATTTGTCCCGATAAGCCGCTGTTTATGCAAACTGGCGGCGGACACTCCATGCTGCTCAACACCAAGGCGCTGGAATGGGCCGGCATCGACGCGGCCTACGCGAAGAAAATGGGTTATGACTTGGTGCATGTAGACAAGAACGGCGAACCGGACGGGTATGTCTGTGAAGGACCAGTGTTTGAAATTTATCCCAAGCTTCCGACTTCTGTTGAGTATGCCAAAAACTATCTGCTCGCCTGGCAGAATATCGCCTTCAGGAACGGCTATACTGCCGTCGCGGATGCTGGCGTGGAGGTCGCCTCTCCGTTGTCTACCCAAGCCTATTATGAGTTGGAAAAGGAAGGCAAGCTGAAGCTACGCACTTATGCCTATATGTATGTTACCGACAATATCGAAAGCCCGAAGGCGGAGATTGCCCGCATCGCCGCAGAACGCGCCATGTACAGTGGCGAATATTTCCATATTATCGGTGCCAAGGCATTCCTCGACGGCGTGACCGAGGCACATACGGGCTGGCAGAATCAAGATTACCTCGACCAACCTGGCTATCACGGTGCGGAGCGTTTTAACGATCACGACAAGATGGTGGAACTGATTACCGAGGCCGACAAGGAAGGCCTCTCCGTTCATGTCCACTCCGAAGGAGGTGGCGCCGTGCACTTCATGCTGGACTGCATCGAAGACGCCGAGAAGATCACTGGCAATAAGGACCAGCGCAACGTGCTGGCACATCTGCATTTCGTGACTGACGAGGATATCCGCCGCATGGCAGAGACGGGTTCCGTGGCTGCGGTTCCGCCGCTTTGGACGCCTGCGGTTCCAGGTGTTTATCAACAAGAAATAACATACGTCGGTCAGGAATTGACAGATCAGGCTTATCCCATCAAATCCTTCTATGACGCAGGTGCCAATGTGGTTTTCCACTCTGATTATCCGGTTTCTCCGATGCTGGATATCAAATATAGCATTTACACGGCAGAAAAACGTGCGTATCCGAAGAAGGCATTTGGCGGTGTGGACTCACCGCGCAATCTCAAGGAGGCCATCACCCGCGAACAGTCGCTGCGTGCCATGACCATCAATGTGGCGCGTCAGTGGCATCAGGAGCATCGCTTAGGCTCCATCGAGTTCGGCAAGATTGCCAACATGACGGTGTTCGACTGCGACTTCCTGCATGACGATATCGAGAAGGTCGGACAGGCCAACATCATCGCCACCATCGTGGACGGCAAGGAAGTCTTTAAGGCGAGCCGATAACGACACATGTAAATTGGTATTTCACAAACAGTAACAGTAAATATTAAAAACAACATTATAAACGATAATAATCATGAAAGCAGATCAAATCATCAAAAACGCAAAGATTTTCACTTCTGACAAGAACAACCCGCAAGCGACCGCCCTCGTGGTGAAGGACGGCAAATTTGTCTATGTGGGCGACGAGGCCGGCCTTTCGGCATACGAAGGGAAGGTCACTGACCTCGGCGGCAAGTTCATCATGCCCGGCATCATCGACAGCCATGTGCATATCACCATTCCTGTGGGTTTTGAGTACGCACCAATGGGAGAGCGGATCGAGCCGGACGGCAAGCAGGCTGCCCTGGACATCATGGCGGACTATATCAAAAAGAACCCCGGGGAGAAGCGCTACAGGTTCTACATGGAGAAAAGGTTCCTGAAAGGTGAGGATATTGTCAAGGAGGAGCTGGACGCCATCTGCCCGGATGCCGAGCTTCAGATTCAGGAAGGGGAAGGACACAGCATCTGGGTAAACTCAAAGATTCTTAAGAGGCACGGCATTACAGACGAAACGCCGGATCCCATCCCGGGACTCGCGTATTACGTACGTAAGGACGGACATGTGACCGGAAATATGTACGAGGGCGCAACGGAAGTTCGCATCATTCTCGACAGCGGGATGGAACTGACCGATGAGCAGGTCGATGCGGCGCTTCAGCGTTGGATCGATTTTGCCGTCGAATACGGAGTTTCTGCGGTATTTGATGCCGGTCTTCCAGGGGATATGAAGTTCCATGAGAAGGTCTATAAACGTTTGGTTGAACTGGACAAGCAGGGAAAACTGCCCATTTATGTTGACGGCAGCCTTGTGGTCAACTCGGAGCGTGATGCAGAGGAGGGCCTGAAGCAACTGAAACGCATACAGCGTGAGTATAACACGGAGCACCTGAAGGTTCATACCATGAAGATTTTCATGGACGGTACACAAAAGATCCATACCGCGGCCATGGTCACTCCATACGTGGATGTACATACGACGGGTTCTACCGCTTTCTCAGCTGAGGGGATCGCAAAACTTTTGAAGGAACTCAACGAAGCCAATCTGGATCTTCACCTTCACACCGTCGGTGAGCGCGCGTCACGCACGGTATTGGATGGCGTTGAGATGGCCAAAAAGGAGATGGGAGACAACCTCCATGTGAGAGTTACCTGCGCCCATCTTGAAATTGAGTGCGACGATGATCTGGAACGTTTCGCCAAGTTGGGCGTGTTCGCGAACTTCACACCGCACTGGCACTCCGCAGACCCCGCCGTTTCAGCTACCTGGCTCGGTATGGAACGCGCCTGCAAGCAATTCCGCTGCAAAACGGTTTGGGACAGCGGTGCCACAGTGACCTGGTCCAGCGACAATATCGTCTTTATGGATTTCACCACCTGGAACCCCTACCTGGGCATGGAGGTGGGAATGACACGCTGGATCACTGAAAAGACCAGGGACTATGAATACACCAGAGCCGCCAAGGTGTTCCCGCCTGAGAATGAGAGAATGAGCATCGAAGAAATGATATTGGGCTATACCATCAACGGAGCCAAGCAGCTTGGCATCGAGGCCAAAAAGGGTTCCATCGAAGTAGGCAAGGATGCCGATTTCTTAGTGTTCGATAAGGACTTGCTGACGGCTGAGCATGAGGGCTTCAGCTACAACAAACCGACCGATGTTTACATTGGCGGAAAGAAAATGAAATAACCCAAAAGATTAAAAAGTTATGAGTAAGATTACACCTCTCGATTATTCCCAAAAGGCCAACTGGTGCAAGATTCCCCAGATTGCCAAGGAATTCGACACATTCTATGTATATGCAACCGAGTACATCCTGAACAGCATGGAGGATGGTGCTCCCGATTATGCCGATATGAACAATACGGAGATGCTGGAGGGCGCAGAGAGCGAGTACCTCTTGCATGCAACTGCATTCGCAGACTCCACCAACGTCTTTATGCCGTTCTACCGCCAGGTGGGCCTGCGCTATGCCGGCGAGGTGTGGAAGCGCGACGGCATCTTTGACGCCGCCGTGGCCGACATGCCATACAGTGACATCGTAGCTGCGCTGGACTATTACTTCGAGCATTATAATGGCGGCCGTCCGTTCATTATTGCGGGCCACAGCCAGGGATCGGCCATCGTCAAGATGGTCTTGAAAAAATACTTCAAGGAGCACCCCGAATACTACAGTCGCATGATTGCCGCCTACCCCATTGGCTATGCCTTCACCAAGGCTGAATTCAGGGCCTATCCGCACATGAAGTTTGCGACGGGCGAATGCGACACAGGCGTTATCATCACCTGGAATACCGAAGGTCCCAAGAACAGGGAGGTGAATGCCCATACTTGCGTGCTACAGCCGGGTTCCATGAGCATCAACCCGCTGAACTGGAAGTTGGACAACACCTATGCTCCCGCCAGCATGAACCTGGGTTCGCTCTGGCCGAACGAGAAAACCGGCGAGCTGGAGATTGTAGACCTGGGAGCCGATGCACAGGTATTCCCGGACCGCGGAGTGGTGGTAACACACGCCAAAGGTGAGGAGATGCCTGAAGAAAAGGCTGCAGTGGCCTCTTTGTTCTTCGGCCCGGACGGCCGCCATGGTGAGGATTACGCGCTCTTCTACTGCAACATCAAGGAAAATGTAGCGAAGCGCATCGCGGCTTACCAAAGCAAAAAATAATTTACGACCTCAAGGACAAGCAGGTGATGGTCCTCGACGAGTTCGATATCCATCCGGCCAAGGAATCCGAGGTAAAAATTGTGGATTGGGACAGGACTTGTTTGCTCAACAAGTATTACATGCTTTAATTAAAAATGGAGAAGCAATCATGAAAGCAGATAGAATCATCAAAAACGCAAAAATTTATACTTCAGATAAGAACAACCCAATGGCGACTGCCCTCGTGGTAAAAGACGGCAAGTTTGTCTATGTAGGCAACGAAGCTGGTCTCGCAAATTATGAGGGCGAAGTCACCGATTTAGGCGGAAAGTTCATCATGCCTGGCCTCATCGACAGCCACGTCCATATTACCACGGGCGTTGGGTTTGAGTACGCCGATTTAGGCGTTCCCGTCATGTGTTCCACCAAAAAGGACTGTCTGGACTTCATGGCGAAGTATATTAAGGACAATCCTGGCCTGAAGCGTTACAGATTCATGATGGAACGGACATGCCTAGATGGAGAAGATCTCACAAAGGAAGAACTCGACGCGATATGCCCAGACGCGGAGATGCTGGTTTTGGAGGGTGAAGTGCACAGCAACTGGGTGAACTCAAAGATCCTTGCGGCGCACGGAATTACCGACGAAACGCCTGACCCTGTGCCGGAGCTGGCCTATTTCGTGCGCAAGGACGGGCACGTGACAGGAAACTCGTTCGAGACCGCCAGTTGGCCCATGCTCTTCGACAGCGTGAACGACTTGACGGATGAGCAGATTAGCACGGCCGTACTGCGCTGGCTCGACAGCTCCATTAAGTATGGCGTGAGTTGTGTTTTTGACGCCGGCTTCCCGGAACAAAACGGAATGAATGAGCGGATTTACAAATATCTGCAGGAGCTGGACAAGCAGGGCAAGCTGCCCGTCTACGTGGATGGATGCTATGTGCTTACGCAACCGAGGAAAATGAGGGAAGCCTTGGAAGGGGTGAAACGCTTCCATAAAGAGTTTGACACGGAACATGTAAAGGTTCACACGCTGAAAATCTTCATGGACGGCACCCTCAAGATCGAGACCGCAGCGATGGTGACGCCCTACGTTGACACCGGTGTGAAGGGAGCCACAGCCTTCAATGCGCAGCAGGTGGCCGAAATCCTGAAAGAGCTTAACGAGATGGGGTTAGACCTTCACGTGCACACCGTCGGCGAGGCCGCATCGCGTGTGGTGCTTGATGGAGTTGAACTGGCCAAAAAGGAACTGGGAGACAACTTCCGTGTGAAGGTTACCTGCGCCCATCTGTGGGTCCAAGATGACGCGGATTTGAACCGTTTTGCAAAACTTGGCGTAACGGCCAACTTCACACCGTGGTGGCACAGTGGCAATGTGGGTGGCAATCCTATTGAGTACTGGCCCACTTTCATCGGAGAGAAGCGTGCCCATTCCATGTTCCGCTGCAAGACCATGTGGGACAGTGGTGCATTGGTGACCTGGTCGAGTGATGAGGTCTTCTACGGCGACTTCAGGAACTGGAGCCCCTATCTGGCCATGGAGATTGGAATGACCCGATGGATCAATGAGAAGACCCGATTCGACGAATACAGTAGAACTGTAGCAGCTTTCCCTCCCGAGAGCGAGAGAATGAACATTGATGAAATGATTCTGGGCTATACCATCAACGGAGCCAAGCAGCTCGGCATCGAAGCGAAAAAAGGCTCCATCGAGGTCGGCAAGGACGCGGACTTCCTGGTGTTCGACAAGGACCTGCTTACGGCGGACCATGAAGGATTCAGCTTCAACAATCCGAAGGATGTGTTTATCTGTGGAAAGAAGGTGAAATAAATCACATATTAAATTAAAATAATAACAAAAGGAAAATTATACAATGAGTAACATAAAAAGAGAATTCAAGGATTTGGCCATTTACGATCCTTACGAGTATTTGAACAGCGAAATCACGGGAGACTACGACCAAGCTCATGCCAACATTCATGTGGAACAGTGCCTTTTGGCTGACCAGTACAAGGCCGTACCCCCCCTTGGTTGGCTACTACCAGTTCATGGACAAATTCTTTACCCCTCACTATCTTTTGGATATTATCGCCGCACGCGAGCAGGACTAAAAAATGTTTCCCTCACATGAAAATACTTTATATCTGCAACAATATTTCCCTTCCAGGCAATGGTATCTGCACATCGGCCCAGAATTTTTGCGCCGCCCTCAGAGAAGCAGGGGTGGATGTCCGTGTGCTTGCTGGAGAAAACAAGGACCCTGACGGCATCCAGCCAGACTTTCGCTTAAAGAGATTCCATTTCCCCATTTTCCAGCCAATCATCGATGCCAACGGATTCAGCTATGCCTCCCTAGACAAAAAAGTGATTCGTGAGGCCGTTGAATGGGCCGATATCATCCACTGCGAGGAACCGCTGTTCGTGCAGCGCAGCGCCATAAAGATGGCCGAGAAGATGGGTAAGTCCATCGTGGGCACCTTCCACATGTATACCCAGAACCTTTTGTCAGAGATTCCCTTAGCCAATTCGGCCCTCATGAACAAAATTCTCTTGTGGGCCTGGAAAACGCGCCACTACAACCACATGAGCGACATCCAGTGCCCCACGGAGGTGGTGAAGGCACATCTGGAAAGAAACGGCTTCAAAGCCCGCCTGCACGTAATTTCCAACGGCATCAATATCCCCAGGGAGCCCGTAGTGGCCAAGCCCTATGAGGGAGGGCCGTTCCGTATTATCCTAGTTGGTCGTTTTGCCACCATCAAAAGACCTGAGATACTGTTGGAGGCCATGAAGTATTCCAGCCATGCCCGTGAAATCCAGCTCACCTTTGCCGGCACTGGCGTACTCGAGAAAAAGCTGCGCCAGCACTCCGACAAACTGGTGAAGGAAGGTGTTCTCCAGTACATACCGGAAATCGTTTTTCTAGACAAAGCCGGCCTTAAGGAACTGGCCCGCAATTCCTACCTAGTAGTACATGTCGCCTCCATGGAGGTAGAAGGCCTGGGCTGCGCCGAGGCCATCCGGGAAGGAACCGTGCCGGTAATCGCGCAGGACAACAAGTATATCGGCACCGCCGGATTCGCCCTAGATGACAGGAGCCTGTTCCCGTACAACGACACCCGTGAATTGGCCCGCAGGATTGACTGGTGGATTGAGCATCCCCAGGAGCGCAACCGCATGGCCCAGGTGTATGCCGACACGGCCAG
>CAJODA010000078.1 GCA_905233745.1 uncultured Bacteroidales bacterium | reverse complement strand
GTCTTCCTGCTGCCGCCCACCTCGAAGAGATATTTTTCGTTCACCAGAAAATCACCATGTGCAGGATATTTGACCTCATTCGCCACACGAAGCTGGCTGTAGAAGAACGTCTCCCGCTCGTTCCCCTTGTCCACGTGCGGACAAAGAACGTGCATCAAGTTGGGATTGCCCAAATAGATTTTGTCGGGTTTGTATAGGTGCTTGTAACTTTTGGTTCTTGAGGTGAGCAGACCCAGAATTTGCGCTTTGTCGAGTGCGTACAGCATGCGCAGCCCCAGTTCGTTGTTGGTGTCAAGCTGTTTCCAAAGTTTGGACATGTTCGGCTCAAAAGGAACCTGTTCGCAAATGATCATCAACAGTCGTTTGACTTTCTGGATGGTTTCAAACGACACGTTCTCCACTGCTGGAAGGTCGCTGTCGATCACAACAGATACCGTTTCGCGCAATCGGGAAGGAAAATCCTCTATGGACTCGCAATAAAAAGGATAGTATCCATGACGCAGGTACGCTTCGAAGAGAGGGGCCACCTTGATGGTGCCCGTTATGGCCATAGCGTGACGTATATGGTGTTGGACAAGCTCATTGAAGGGAACAGGATCGAGATTCAAGACATTCTCAAAGACAAGAAATTCCCGGAACGACATGCCATAAAGGGTATAAACTGTCTGTCGGCGAGAGAGATCCACCTTGGCGTTGTCCATAACGAGAAGTGAACTGCTGGTATAGACAATGCTCATATCAGGGTAGTTGTCGTATATATTCTTCAGGTTGACAGACCATTGGTCGTAACGGTGCACTTCGTCCAAATAGAGGCGCATGATGCCATGCTGGTTGGCCCAGTCAACGAGTTCGACAAGGGTGTGGGAAGAGAACCAAAGGTCGTCAAGCGAAGCGTAGAGCGTTTGGTCAATATCCTCGTAGTTTTCAAGGATATGCTGCAAGAGCATCGTGGTTTTGCCAACGCCCCGCGGGCCTTTGATGCCGATCATCCTGGACTTCCAGTTGATTTGGGAATAAAGATAGCGTTTGAATCGCAAGTCAATTTTGGCTATCTTGCGGTGATAGTTATTAAAAAGGGATTGTAAATCAGCTATTTCCATAATTTCATCGAATTTGAATAACGGTGCAAATATACATTTTATATTTTGAACTACAAAAAAATCAGTGTTTTTTATATTTCAAAATGTAAATGGCGCACAAGAATCTTGTTCTTTAAAATTTACTATCTTTGCGCCGCGAAAAATAACAACAACAAGTAATTTTAAAATACTAACACTATGTCTATCATCAAACCTTTCAGAGGCTTCCGTCCTCCCCAATCCATTGTTGAAAAACTGGCCTCCCGTCCGTACGACGTTCTGAACTCCGAAGAGGCCCGCAAAGAGTGCGAAGGCAACCCCTACAGCCTGCTCCACGTCACCAAAGCGGAAATCGACCTTCCCGTGGGCACCGACGAGCACTCTCTCGAAGTCTATCTCCAAGTGGTGAAAAACTACAACAGTTTCAAAGACTATGGCTGGCTGGTACAGGACAAGGAGGAGAAACTCTACATCTACGCCCAGAGCATGAACCCCACCGATCCCAACGCGCACTGGCAGTACGGCATCGTGGCCTGCGCATACAGCGAGGATTACGTGAACAAGATCATCAAGAAACATGAGCTGACCCGCAAGGACAAAGAGGAAGACCGCATGAAACACGTGCGCATCACCAACGCTAACGTGGAGCCCGTGTTCTTCGCCTACCCCGCCGTGGCCCGCATCGACGAAATCGTGGCCTCTGTGACCAGCAAGGCGCCGGTTTACGACTTCATCGCCAAGGAAGACGGCTTCGGCCACCGCTTCTGGGTCATCGACGACCGCGCCCTGATTGACGAGCTGGTCGAGCTGTTCGCCACCAAGGTTCCCGCCATGTACATCGCCGACGGACACCACCGCAGCGCCGCCGCCGCACTCGTGGGACAGGAAAAGAAAGAGCACAACCCCAACCATACCGGCAAAGAGGAATACAACTACTTCATGACGGTCATCTTCCCAGACAACCAACTCAACATCATCGACTACAACCGCGTGGTGAAAGACCTCAACGGTTTGAGCGGCAAGGAGTTCTTCGCCAAACTACAGGAGAATTTCGACATCGAGTGCAAGTGCGACTGCACCAAGGACGGCGGCAAGTGCGAGTGCGAACTGCCCTGCCACTGCGAGTGCAGCGAGCCCTACAAGCCCGCCAACCTGCACAACTTCTCCATGTACTTTGAAGGCGTTTGGTACAGCCTCACCGCCAAGCCGGGCACCTACAACGACAGCGACCCCATCGGCGTGCTGGATGTCACCATCCTCAGCAACCTCGTCCTGGACAAGATTCTGGGCATCAAGGACCTCCGCACCGACAAGCGCATCGACTTCGTGGGCGGCATCCGCGGCCTCGGCGAGTTGAAACGCCGTGTCGATAGCGGCGAGATGAAAGTGGCCTTCGCCCTGTATCCCGTCTCCATGCAGCAGATCATCGACATCGCCGACACGGGCAACATCATGCCTCCCAAGACCACCTGGTTCGAGCCGAAGCTCCGTTCCGGTCTGGTCATTCATGAATTAGCATAAAATCCAATCACAATGTTCAAGGTTCCTGTATTGCTCATCCTTTACAACAGGATTGAAGAGACACACGATGTTTTCCAGATTTTGAGGGCCGTGCAACCCATGCAGCTATACGTGGCAGGCGACGGCCCCAAAGCGGGGAACACCCTGGACCGCCTGCACGTCTATCAGACACAGAGCGTGATCCAACCCGAATGGCCCTGCCAGGTGCACCATCTCTGGCAAGAGGAACATCTGGGAAAGAACAAGATGATCGACACCGCCATCCGCTGGTTCTTCAGCCACGAGGAGGAGGGCATCATCCTGTTCGACGACACCCTGCCGTCATACGACTTCTTCCCCTATTGTGAAGAGCTGCTGAGCAAATACAGGAACGATGAACGGGTGTACAGCATCGGCGGCACCTACCTGCGGCACCGGAGCCGGAAACGCTACAGCAAACGTATCCGGAAAGGCGGAAGTTCCTACTTCTTCTCCGCTTACGCCGCCACTTGGGGCTTCGCCACCTGGCGCAACCGCATGAGCGACTTCACCCTCTCGATGGACCAATACGGGAACAGCGACTTCGCCAAGATTGTGGAGCCCTACATGAAGCGCAGAAAACACAAGAAATACTGGGTCCACCGGTTCAACAGCATCAAGAAAATCAACGCCACCTACTGGGACTACCAGTTCAACCTGCACATCTGGGCGCACAAGGGGATTTGCATCACCCCGTACCTGAACCTGACTACCAACATCGGGTTCAAGCAGCAGAACAAACGCATCTTCCGCCGCCTGAAACGGAACGCCTACCCCATCCTGCCGCTGGTGCACCCCGAGGAGATTGTCCAGAACAACAAAGAGGACAAATACATGTTCCGGCATATCTTCAAAAAGGCATATCTGCATCTATTCCGCGACAGATTGAAAGAATTTTTGCCGAATAAAAACAATTTGGATTAAACACTTTTAATTCTTTAAAAAAAAGTGTATTTTTGCGCCCTCAAAAAATTATAAGAAGAATTATGGCAAATAACGAAAAATTAGGTTCTAAGAAAATCGAACAAGAGGCTGAAAAAGAAAACTTTGTAACCAAAGTTCTGGCTTTCTTCAACAAATATCAAAATATTATCTACGGCATCATCATCGGAGTGCTGGTTGTCGCCTGCGCGATTATTGCGTTCAACAGATTCTACATCCAGAAGAAGAACGCCGAGGCTTCCGCCCAGATCGTGAGACCTATCAGCCTGTTCATGCTGGGTGACACCACCTCGCTGAACCTCGCCCTCGAAGGTGACGACGAGAACGACGGATTCCTCTCCATCGCCAGCGGCTACAAGCTGACCCGCACGGCCAACACCGCCAACTACTATGCCGGTCTCACCTACCTCAAGCTCGGCCAGAAAGACGAAGCCATGAGCTACCTGAAAAAATTCAAAAAGAAAGAGGATGTGCTTTGGTACGGATGCCAGATGACCATCGGCGACCTCTACGATGACGAAGGCGACGAGGCCAACGCAATGAAATACTACAAGAAAGCCGCCCAGAGCGAGGATCCGCTCTATGCTCCCGTAGCCCTCTTCAAAATGGGCCAGATGTATGAACGCAATGAAAACTGGAACGACGCCCTCAAGGCTTACAAAGAGATCGAAGCAAGATTCTACGCCGAATACAACAAGATGAACATCGCCCAATATGTGGAGAGAGCGCAATTAAAAGTTTCAAAATAATGACTGAAAAGAAGAAGAATTTATCAGAGTTTACCCCTTTTAAATTCAATTCTGAACATAAAACACGAATCGGTATTGTGGTGAGCGAATGGAACAGCCACATTACCGATTCGCTGTTAGAAGGGGCCAGGTCAACCCTGCTGGAGCAAGGCATTCCGGAGGGTGACATAATGGTGTACCGCGTGCCCGGCAGCTATGAGCTGCCCTCCGGCGCCGACATGCTGTTCAGATTGTCGGGAGTGGACGCCGTCATCTGCATCGGGTGCATCATCCAAGGTGACACCCGCCACTTCGAGTTCATCGCGCAGGCCGTGGCCAAAGGCATCATGGACACGGGCCTGAAACATGGCAAGCCCGCCATCTTCAGCGTGCTTACCTGCGACACCATGCAACAAGCCGAGGAACGCTCCGGCGGCAAGCATGGCAACAAGGGTGTGGAAGGCGCCGTCAGCTGCCTCAAAATGCTCGAACTCCAAGACAGACTTTCAAACGAAGTGACATTTTAGCAAAACAGGCATGAGAATCGTTTTCATGGGTACTCCGGAATTTGCCGTAACTGTGCTCGACCGTATCATCACGGCCGGCCACGATGTTGCAGGTGTGGTCACCACCCCCGACAAGCCCGCCGGCAGGGGGCAGCACGTGAAGTTCTCCGACGTGAAAAACTACGCCCTTGCCCACAACCTGCCGCTGATGCAACCCGCCAAGCTGAAGGATGAGGCATTCTTGCAACAACTGCGCGACCTCAACGCCGACGTGTTCGTCGTGGTGGCCTTCCGCATGCTCCCGCAAGCCGTGTACACCATGCCACCCAAAGGCACCTTCAACGTGCACGCATCCCTCCTCCCGCAATACCGCGGCGCAGCACCCATCCAGTGGGCCATCATCAACGGGGAGACCAAAACCGGCGTCACCACCTTCCTGCTGGACGAACACACCGACACCGGAGCCATACTCCGGCAAACGGAAGTGGACATCACCCCCGACGACAACGCCGGCACCCTGCACGACAAACTCATGTCCGCCGGCGCCGACATCGCCGTGGAAACCCTGCACGACCTGGATACCGGGAACTGCACACCCAAGCCCCAGCCTTCCGGACTCCCCCTGAAACCTGCACCCAAAATCTTCAAGGAGGACATGCTCATCAACTGGGACGACACCGCCGAGAACATCTGCAACAAAATCCGCGGGCTCTCACCCTACCCCACTGCTTTCTCCCGCATAACCCGCACCGGAGAGAACCCTGAAACACTCAATGTTAAAATTTACGCCTGCTCCATAACCGCCAAGAAAAGCACCAATGAACCCGGCAAAATCTCCATCACTGCGGACAAAAAAATGCTGGTTTCAACACAAAATAACGACATTTCCATTGAAATACTACAAATAGAGGGCAAAAAACGGCTTGAAACCTCAATTTTTCTGCAAGGGTTCCGCGATAATAATTACACTATGAAATTCTTTTAGTGTAATTATTTACAAAAACACCGATTCTTATGAACATGGGCGGTCAAAAAACACACATAATGAAAAAAAACGCATTTTATAGGCAAAATCTACTACATTTGCGTCATTAAAAAAACTACAAACATATTAACCCTTTAAATTTTCAGTATTATGAATAAGAGTGAATTGATTTCCCAAATGGCTGAGAAAGCCGGTTTAACAAAAGTTCAAGCTAAAAACGCTCTCGACGCTTTCATGAGCGCAACAGGCAAAGCCCTGAAAGATGGTGAAAAGCTTTCCTTGGTTGGTTTCGGTACTTTCGAAATCAAAGAACGTGCCAAGAGAAAAGGTCACAACCCGAGAACCAACAAGGCCATCACGATTCCTGCAAAGAAAGTCGTCAAGTTCAAACCGGGCGCTGGCCTGAAATTCTAATTGTTGAACAAATTCATCAACATAAAAAAGCCCTTGCTACAAGGGCTTTTTTATTGTCAACCGCTATGACAAAGATAACAGATCCTGAACTTCGGGGCAAACTCATCGACCATCTGTCCCAATTTGTAACGGAACCCCGCAGGGCCCGTCTGGAGGAGGTGCTGTCCAACCGCACGCGGCACATCACCGTAGTGTTGGAGGACCTGTACCAGACGCAGAACATCAGCGCGGTGATGCGCACGTGCGACTGCTATGGCATACAGGACGCCTACATTGTGGAAAACCGCAACACTTTCGAGGTGCACAAGGACATCAGCATGGGGGCCGACAAATGGCTCACATTGCACCAGTACCCGCATGCGGAGCACAACATGAAGCAGTGTATTGACGACCTGCACGCGAAGGGCTACACGGTAGTGGCCACGCTGCCCGACGAGAAGAAAACCACCATTCAGGATTTGCCTATTGACCGGAAGACGGCCTTCCTTTTCGGAACCGAGCTCACCGGTCTGTCGGACGAGGCGGTGCGTCATGCGGACTGCAACGCCCTGATTCCGATGTACGGGTTCACGGAGAGTTTCAACATCTCCAATTCTGCCGCCATCATCCTCTCCAACTTCTCGGAGCGTCTCCGGCGCACCGAAGGGCTGGAGTGGCATTTAAGCGAAGAGGAGCGGGCGGAGGTGTATTTCGACTGGTTGCAGAAGAGCGTCCGGGACCCGGAAGCCATCATCCGGCATTATCTGGCAACGCATCCGTAGCCGCCATCTCCTTTTTCCATCGGAAATAGCCCAGCACGGCCACCACGGTATAGACCGCATATAACACGGCCGTGGGATAGAGTCCTTTCCATACGTAGAGCGCCAACGAAACGATGTTGACCACCACCCAAAGCAGCCACTGTTCCACCTGCTTTTGGGCGAGCATCCACATGGCCACCACGCTGAGCGACGTGGTAAAGGCGTCGCCCCAGGGTACGGGGCTGTCGGTGAAATTCTTTAATATCAGGAAAATGAGCAGCCACAGTGCAGCAGAAACCAGCGCCAGGGGCAGCATCTGCTTTCTGGGGGTGTGCACAATCCGAGCCGCCGGAGCATCTTGCCGGAGGTCCCGGCTCCGGAGCCAGATGTACAAACCGTAGGCATTCGCCCCGATATAGTAGAGATAGACGGCGGCATCGGCATAGAACTTGCCGTGGAAGAAAATCACCACATAGAAGAGGGACATCACAATGCCCACGGGCCATAACCACACGTTGGCCTTATACTCCAAGTAGAGATACAGCAGGCCTATGCAGGCGCCGATGATTTCTATTGCATCCATATTAAAAAAATCAGGGCGCAAAAGTACAAAAAACAGGGTAATGATATAGAAGAAGATCCGGTTAAGTTATAGATTCCGCTCAACGCTGGCGCGTCTCGCGGAATGGTGCAGTGCACACGAGTAAAAGAGGAAAAGATGGGCGGCAAAAAGTTGGTGCCATGATTGGAACGCCCTCCAATGCCGCCCATCTTTTCCAAGAACAATTTCAGCGCGCGCACCATTCCGTCGTGAACATAGTGAACGGCGGAATCCCAATCAACAACCCTCAAGCCAGGTCAACATCTATATCATTACTTTCCTATTTCAAAAAAAAATGTATCTTTGCGCCTGTAAAAATACTCAATATGGCAAACATTGATTTTCAAGGTAAAACCTACGAAC
This sequence comes from uncultured Bacteroidales bacterium, assembly GCA_905233745.1. Lineage (GTDB taxonomy): Bacteria > Bacteroidota > Bacteroidia > Bacteroidales > WCHB1-69 > F23-D06. The sequence goes on along the minus strand of CAJODA010000078.1, from coordinate 486 downwards.
TGGACGGCGACGGTTTCATGCTGCAACCGGAAGCCTGGAACGAAGAACTGGCAGCCGAAATCGCCAAAGCCGACGGCATCAACGAACTGACCGAGAACCACTGGAAAGTGCTGCGCTGCATCCGTGAGAACTACGAGGAGAAGGGCATTGCTCCGATGGTCCGCGTAATCTGCAAAACCTCAGGCTTGAAACTGAAAGAGATTTACGATCTTTTCCCACTGGGTCCTGCAAGAGGCGCCTGCCGTGTGGCCGGACTGCCCAAACCCGAAGGTTGCGTATAAAAACATAAAACACCCTTATCATGTCAGTGTTTCAAATCATCGCCATCGCAGCGGCAGCATTCTGCCTCTGCGGGCTGTTCATTCATTTTATCCATGTCGTCCGCTTAGGCAAGCCCAACGACATGTCCGAGAAGAGTGGCGACACCACCAAGGGTGTCATTTATGCCAACACCACGGCCATGCTGCCCCAGAACAAGGAGTCGGC
>CAJODA010000077.1 GCA_905233745.1 uncultured Bacteroidales bacterium | reverse complement strand
TCAGGCAGGTTGGCAGGATTGGAGGATTCCAGATTCTTATAGGTGTCGAATGTGCTGATGAGCGGGTAGAAGTACCGCCGGCCCAACACATTCTCCTCTTTCATTTTAAAATACAATTCGTCACGCGTCATGCCGTATTCTTCAGCATTGACGAGAATGGGGAAGTACGAATAGTTGTGACGCACTCCCGCCATGTCTTCGAACACACGCACGCCTTTCACACCACGTAGGACCTCGCGGTAATAGTTGGCCACTTGCTTTCGTGCTTCTATGGCTTTGTCCACCTGTTGGAGATTCAGCAAACCATAGGCCGACCGGATCTCATCCATCTTGCTGTTAATGCCGGGGGCCACTACTTCTGTTTCGCCTGCAAAACCGAAGTTTTTCAGGAAGTCAATCTGCTTCTTCGTTTCCGCATCATGGCAGATGAGTGCTCCGCCTTCCACGGTGTTGTACACTTTGGTGGCGTGGAAGCTCAGCGTGGACATGTCGCCTGCCTTCAGAATGCTTTCCCCATTTACCTGAACACCAAACGCATGGGCCGCATCGTAAATGATTTTCAGCCCATGTCTGTCCGCAATGGCCTGTATTCTTTCCGTGTCGCAAGGAATCCCATAACAGTGTACCGGCATGATGGCTGTGGTTTTCTCCGTGATGGCCGCCTCAATCTTGTCAGGATCCAAATTGCAGGTGTGAGGGTCGATGTCCACAAAAACGGGTTTGATGCCATTCCACCATAAGGCATGGGTGGTGGCCACAAAGCTGTAAGGAGTGGTGATCACTTCGCCCGTGATGCCCAAGGCCTGCAAGGCAGTAATCAATGGAAGTGTGCCATTGGTGAATAACGAAACAAATTCAACCCCAAGATATTCGGCCAAAGCGGCCTCCAACTTTTTGTGGAACTGTCCGTTGTTGGTGATCCACTTGCTGTCCCAAATCTGTTGCAGATAGGGTATGAACTCGTCTAATGACGGGAGTAGTGGGGAGGTTACTGTTATGGTCTTCTTGTTGTCCATCGACTCTGAACGTACATTGTATTACAAACGGCAAAAATACGAAATAATTTGAAAAGTCCCAATTGTCACCCCGCTGCCGTATTTTTTATATCTTTGCCGCCCAGAATAAAGTTCATTATGTCCCCCCGCATTACTCAATCCATCCAGCAGTCCATCGCCGCGAAGCAGGCGATACTGAACGACGTTGACTTTCTGAGCCGCATTGAGCGTGCAGCGCAAATGATCACCGAGTCGCTGCGCGGCGGCGGAAAGATCCATTTCTGCGGCAACGGCGGCAGCGCCGCCGACGCACAGCACCTCGCCGCCGAACTCTCCGGACGCTTCTACTTCGACCGCCCGCCACTCAACGCCGAAGCCCTCCACTGCAACACATCCTACCTCACCGCCGTGGGCAACGACTACGGCTACGACCTCATCTTCTCGCGGCTCCTGCGCGGCACCGCCAAGGAGGGCGATGTCATTGTGGGCATCTCCACCTCCGGCAACTCCCAAAATATTCTCAAGGCCTTTGAGGTTGCCAAAGAGATGAATGTCAGAATCATCGCCATGACCGGCGAGACCGGTGGCGCTATGAAAGACTTTGCAGACATATTACTGAATGTGGCCTCCAAGGATACGCCCCGTATCCAGGAAAGCCACATTATGATAGGACACATTATTTGCGAGCTCGTGGAGACCGCAATGTTCGGCTAGTAGCCGAAAACCTTTTCAGCTTCTTTCATTTTCTCGCGTACAGGCACGTCAAAAGGGCAGCGGGTTTCGCATACGCCGCACTCAACGCACTCGCCTGCATGGTGCTCAAGCTTTTTGTAGTTGGCCGCCAGCTCATCGGTAACTTTCCCGGCCTGTTCGGCCTTGTCCAGCAGCTCGTTAACCTTGGCAATGTCGATGCCGGCGGGACACGGCGCGCAGTGCTTGCAGTAGGTGCAGGATCCTTTGCCCGGGCAGTCTTTGGCTTCTGCCGTGGCACGATTTAACACCGCATTATAGTCTTTCTCCGCATCGGTAGCCTTCAGATAGTGGAGATACTCGTCCAATTTGCCGGCATTGTCGGCACTGCAAAGGCTGACTGCCACGCAAGGTTTGGCCAAGGCGTAAGCTACGCACTGGTCGCGAGTGAGTGCCACCTTGAGAGGCGACTTCTCGGCGTCCAGGAGGCGGTCGCCGCCACCGTAAGCCTTCATGACCGTGATGGCGATGTTGTGCTGGGTGCAGTAATCGTACAGCTCCACGCGTACAGGGTCAATGCCGGGCAGCATATTCTCGAAGGTCTTGGGATCCCACGGGTTGTTTCCCGACTGTACTCGGTCGAAAGCGGGGTTCAAACTGAACATGATAACCTCCACCAAACCGCTTTTGGCGATGGCGAGTGCCACTTCAGCGTTGTGGCTGCTTACGCCGATGTGCTTGATTTTACCTTCTTTCTTCAAATCTTGCACATATTGTAGATAGGGACTTCCCTGAACGGCCTCCCAGTCTTCCATCTTGTCGAAGATGTGCATCATGCCGATGTCGATGTAGTCGGTGTGGAGACGTTGGAGCAGGTCCTCAAAACCCTTCTTGCATTTTTCCACGTCGCGGGTGCGCTCGTAGCTGTCGCCGTTCCACCAGCATCCGATATGGCCCTGGATAATCATCTCTTCGCGGCGGTCGCCAAGACCGTATCCGATGTTGCTGCGCACTTTGGGGTTGGCGTCATAGAGGTCCATGAAGTTCATGCCCTGGTCGAGGGCGGCGGTGACCAGCTCGCGTGAGGTGGCGGAGTCGATTTCGTCAAAACCGCCGCACCCGAGGCCTATCACGCCTACGCGCAGGCCTGTGCTGCCCAGCGTGCGGTACTCCATATTGGGGTTTTCTTTGAAATTAGAGGTTTTCTTTTTGCCGTTGCAGGCGGCCAGCAAAAGCACCGTGCACACCAAAACGAAGCACGATAGCAGGATGGTTTGGAGTTTTTTCATAGTGTTATTTTTTTTGATGAATCATTTTATCGAAATGAAAGCGCAAATGTACGGAATTATCATAAACACCGTCTCCACAATTATGCTAAATATAAATACAATCAATATGAAGGCCTTTGTCCCCTTTTTCGGTTGAAAATTGTATTTTTGCTCTTGAGCTTTTTGTTCGAAGAAAACGGTTAAAAACCCTCATAAACAAGCAAATAATACTATTCAACAACGTATGTTGGTGGAAAAGACGTTGGAAAAGCTGCGCATTTTGGCAGAGTCGGCGAAGTACGACGTGTCGTGCTCGTCAAGCGGTACTGTGCGCCGAGGCAAGGAGGGTATGGTGGGCAACACCTTGGGCGGCGTGGGCGTTTGCCACTCCTTTGCCGACGACGGACGCTGCATCTCACTCCTCAAGGTGATGTTGACCAATCACTGCATGTACGACTGTGCCTATTGTGTCAACCGTCGCTCCAATGACATTAAGCGTGCTACGCTTTCCGTTTCAGAACTGGAGGAAATCACGATGGAGTTCTATCGTCGCAACTACATCGAAGGACTGTTCCTGTCAAGCGGTGTGGTACGAAACCCCGACTACACGATGGAACGGCTTGCCGCTATAGTCAGAGACCTTCGTTTGGTGCATCGCTTCAATGGCTACATACATTTGAAGGCCATTCCAGGGGCATCACAGGAACTGATCGACGAGGCAGGCCGCTACGCTGACCGTATGAGTGTGAACATCGAGATTCCTCGTGAAGAGTCTTTGAAAATGCTTGCGCCGGAGAAGGATCATCACAGCGTGTTCCAACCGATGAAGCTTATCCAGCAAGGTGTCCTTGAGAACAAGGAGGACCGCAAACGTTATCGCCATGTGCCGCGCTTTGTGCCTGCCGGACAATCGACCCAGATGATAGTTGGTGCCACCAATGACTCCGATCGCGAGATTCTCACAATGTCATCGATGCTCTACAGCCAGCCCTCCATGCGACGCGTATATTACTCTGGCTATGTGAGTGTTAATACTTTCGACTCGCGTCTGCCCGTGCTCAAGCAACCTCCTTTGGTGCGTGAAAACCGCCTATATCAAGCCGACTGGCTGTTGCGTTTCTACCATTTCAAAGTGGATGAGATTGTGGATGACCTACATCCTAATCTTGACCTGGAAATAGATCCAAAACTGGCGTGGGCGTTGCGCCATCCCGAGGCTTTTCCCGTCGATATTAATACGGCGGATTACGAGATGCTGTTGCGCGTGCCTGGCCTTGGTACCAAGTCGGCGTGGCTCATTGTAAACTCCCGCCGTTTCAACCGCCTAACCTCATACGACCTTAAAAAGATGGGGGTGGTGATGAAAAAGGCGAAATATTTCATCACGTGCCACGAACTTTCATCGACATTCGATCGGTCCGTCGTTGGAATCAACGAGTTAAGTCCTGAGCGGTTGAGACCGCTTTTGGTCTCCAAAATCGAACAGAAACTTGCCGCCAAGGAGGCACAACTGGCGTTGGATTTTGGAGAGTGATGATTAGATATGGGAAAGTTGTGTTTTGCGAGTTGGGCTTGTTCCTGTGTTTCTTCCCATCATTACTCTCGAGGGTGTGTTTTTTACTGTATTGTTGAAAAATTTGCAGAAGTCGTCTGCTAAACAAAAAATTTCTTTAATTTTGCCGTCGGATAACAAAGCAATTTTTTTTGTTTAACGATGCCAATACACAAAAAATATTGTTTGCTATTCATTTTCAGGTGATTATATCATATCGAAATCGCGTTACTTTAACTAATCCATATCTGACATGATTATGAAAAACAGACTCAAGCAAAGGTTAGTCACACTTCTGATTCTCATTTCCGGAATGTTTTTTGCGGGCTGCAACAAAGATTATTCTATGAGTTTTGACACCGAGTTGGATTTCGACATGGGTGTTATTCCTGACGGGGTGTGCCTTAATATTGATATTTACGTTGAAGATGATGCAGGTATCCGGGTCAGAAGCTTCAGCCACAATGTCACAGTTGATGGAATGTATAGTTGGGACAACCATTTTTACGACTACGCTCTTCTCGAAAAAGGTAGTTATAATCTCAAAGTACGTGTTTGGGGAGTTGTGAACTGGCCTAATGGTACATCAACATATGTGGAAAAATCAAGCTCTTACGACGCGTATTTCTCGGTTGATAAAGTCAATGCTGGCAGACCTGTGACAAATTCATTCTATCTTGACCTTTCCGACTACTCTATGCCTTCTGGCGGAGGCGGTGGCGGAGGCGGTGGCGGCGGTGGCGGCGGTGGCGGCTCCACTACCGTCACAGACCATCTCGGGCATGACATCTCAGACTGGGAGGTCACTTCTAACGGCAATTACCGCAAACAATTTGTCGCCAATTATGTGGTTATGGGCAACTATCAGGCTTATCCGAGCAATACAAATTGGACATACACTGTTAACGTGGAATATCGTCCGGTAAGCAAACAATACTGGCTTTTCGAACCTTACTTCAACCCCAATTCCAATGGTGGTCTCGGACTCGGTTATCCGGGCAATGAATACAATATTTCTTGGGGATATAATTCGGTGAGAGTCCACACCTATACACACTACGATTCATACGAACATGTTATGTATGAAGCGGACTGTTATTGTCGGTTCACTATTTCATAGTCCATTCATAGCCTACAGATTCTTAGAGGTGGTTGTTCACAACCACCTCTAATGTTATATATATATTGTTGGGGTATTAAGATACCGAGCTTCCGGCACGGAGCGGAGCTGGCAAGTTTCACAGGCGGATATTTGAGCGCGTATCTTCTTTGGTAAGGAAGGCGCTTTCGCCGGCCTGGTGCAATTCAACGATTGGAAGAAGATACACTTGGGAAATTGTACATTTGCCGCGTTAAACTGAAAAAGGAATGTATGATGGCATCTACACTGTAAACCTCAACGAAAGAACCCAAGCAGGGAAAGCATTGCTGTAGAAATGTGCAAAACTTGCTTCAAAAATCTTTAACCCTTAAAATGACAACCTACTCTTTCGACGGCACTCTGGACGGACTCCTCACGGCGGTCTTCGAGGCATTTGCCCTTCACGAGCAGCCGGAACTGTTGCTGGCAAATGGCGACCCTGTTCCCCTGTTTTGCGATCGTCTCTATCCCGTTACCGCTGATGATGAAAAAGCTCGTCGCGTTTGGAAAGGTTTGGAGAAACGTCTTTCTAGCAATGCTCTTAAAATGCTTTATGTCAGTTGGCTGTCTGAACTTCCAGAGCTTAATAACGCCCTGTTCCAATATATCTGCAAGGTGTTTCGGCAACCGGAAGGCACCGAAAGCATTGAACGTAATTTTGCCGATCCTGATGTTCTTGCAGTGACCAACATTGCCCGTAAGGTACTGCACGAACAACAGCGAATGAAGCAGTTTGTCCGTTTCCAGAAAGCCAAGGACGGCACCTACCTCTCTGTTATCTCGCCCGACCACAACGTGCTGCCGCTCATTATCGACCATTTCGCCGACCGGTTCAACGATCAGCCGTGGCTCATCTATGACGCCAAGCGACACTACGGGTATTATTACGACGGAATGGCTGTTCCAGTGCGCATCACCTTCGCTGACGAATCCTCGTTGGCCTTCAATCTCGCCGACGGCCGCCTGAACGACGAGGTGCTGAGTGATGGCGACCATCTTCTACAGGATCTATGGCGCACCTACTTCAAAGCAATCTGCATACGTGAGCGCATGAATCCTCGCAAACAGCTTCAAGACATGCCCCGCCGGTACTGGAAGTATCTGACAGAGAAACAGTCATAATGTTGATAGTCAATTTTTTTGCAACATTACCCAAGAAAGTCAAATCTTGGTAAACAAAAAAAGTCGGCCCATTCGGGCCGACTTTTTTCATCAGTAGCGGAAAACACTACTCTTTCTCGCGGTATTCTTTCACGATGTCCTTGATCATGGCAGGGGCCAGACGACCGAAGACCTTGCCGTCCACGAGGGCGACAGGAGCCAGACCGCAGGCGCCCACGCAACGCAAAGAGGTGAGGGAGAAGAGGCCGTTGGCATCGGTTTGGCCAACTTCCACGCCCAACTCTTTCTTGAAGGCGTCCAGAATCTTCTCGCCACCACGCACATAACATGCGGTACCCATACATACGGATACGGGGTATTTGCCCTTCGGGGTCATGGTGAAGAATGCGTAGAAAGAAACCACGCCGTATACCTTGGCAGTCGGCATGTGCAGTCTTTCAGCAATCAACTCCTGAACTTCTGCGGGCAGATAGCCGAGGAAATCCTGCGTTTGATGTAAGACATTGATGAGTTCGCCAGGGTTGTTGTCGAAGTTATTGCAGATTTCAATAACCTTTTCCCTGACTTCAGGTTTCATTTTGATTATAATCTTCTTATTATCCATGTTTATGCTTTTTTCAGATTAATTATTTGTTTAAATCCACTTCCACGGTGGTCTGTCTGTCGAAATAGTGCGTGTGCAGCAGTTCGTGAGACTTGTGACCGCAAGGTTCACCCAGATACTCTTTGTAGATGGCCTGGATGGACGGGTTTTCGTGGGACTTACGGATCGGCATCTCTCTGTCGGCACGGTAGATGGCTTCCCAACGAGCCTTGATGATGTCGGCATTTCCGTGGTGCAGCGGCTGGCCTGCGCCGTCGATACAACCACCAGGACAAGCCATGATTTCGATGGCGTGGAACTGGCACTTGCCGGCTTTGATGTCTTCCAGCAGCTTGCGGGCATTCTTCAGACCGTGAGCGATACCGATGTTCAGCTTGAGGCCGTCCACATCGATAGTAGCGGAACGGACACCTTCCAAACCACGCAGCTCCTCGAAATCAATCTTCGGAAGCGGTTTCTTGGTGATGACCTCGTAAGCGGTACGCACAGCAGCCTCAATCACACCACCTGTTGTACCGAAAATCACAGCGGCACCGGTGGATTGACCGAGCGGGCTGTCGAATTCGGCATCCGGAAGGGATTTGAAGTCGATGTTGGCCATCTTGATGAGACGAGCCAGCTCGCGTGTGGAGATGGAGTAATCTACATCAGGATTGCCGTTCACCTTGAATTCATCACGGCCAACTTCATATTTCTTGGCCAAGCAAGGCATCACAGACACGCTGATCATGTCTTCGCGCTTGCAGTTAATCTTTTCAGCAAAATAGGATTTGGCGATAGCACCGAACATCTGTTGAGGAGATTTTGCCGTGGAAGGAAGATCTCTCATTTCAGGGAACTGGTGCTCGAAGAAGTTCACCCATGCAGGGCAGCAGGAGGTGAGGATAGGAAGCGGAACGCTCTTGTCACCACCCAGATATTTGGTCAGACGGCCGATAAGCTCGGTACCCTCTTCCATGATGGTCAAGTCGGCGGACCAGTCAGTGTCGAACACATAGTCGAAGCCGAGGGCCTTGAGAGCGGCGGTCAGCTTGCCTGTAGCGATAGTGCCGGGTTCCATGCCGAA